>NZ_JBGOOU010000002.1:216133-310665 GCF_041439815.1 Vibrio sp. 1F279
CTTCGCCACCTAGTTATCTACCCATCGACTGGTATCGCTAGCGAGATTCACTTGGCAGGTTAGGGTGCTGCTGGCCTTGGTACTTCTGTAATTGTTCTTTTAGTCCTTTAAACGTGCTCAGTGCACTATCAATCGATAATTTGTTCATTAACCAATTTGGCAGGATGCCACCTGCGTTCGCGTAAGCGGTATAGGTGATATAGGTATTACCATTTGTCAGCGGTTGCAGGGTCCATAAGGCATCTACATCATAAATTCGAATGTACCCCGACTCTTTCGTCAAATAATCAGACGCATCCTTGATCGACAAGACAAACTGCCCATCCTCGATGCTGTATTTTGAGTAGGTCACCATATCGCGATCTCTGGCAGGCCAAGGCGCTTTGAACTGGGTATAGACGATATTTTCATCCTCAGATATCTGCATCAAAACACGACTTTCCGATACGTTATCTATCCAGTTTGGCACGTTCGCGCTGTCTTCCAATAACAGCAAAAAACCAGAATAAGTGGTGGGCGTTTGCATTTGTGCTCGTATTTCTACCAAGCCTTCAGTGTGAGGTCTCTTATCAATGATGATGCCATCTTCACTTTTTACGAACTGCCATGGAGCAGCGTAAGTCAGTGTTGATAAAGCATAGAGTCCGATTGCTAAAATCCTAAGTAATATCATTATTCTTCCATGAAAAGAAAAGCTTATCTTTAGGAGTATAGAATAAAAATGGTTTTGATTCGTGCTGAAATCGCACTGATTTATCTCTGATTTGAGCGTTACATCGCTGTTATCTTGGTGTTATCAATAATTGGCTGCTTATTTGTATTTGAGCCGTGAAAATCAAAACGGAAGCGTTCGGTCGCTTCCGTTTTGTTAGTGGGCAAAGGATAAACGTTGAAGGCTAGAACCTAGCTCTTAGAACTTAAAGCTTGTAGGCTTCCACGGTTTTTATAGTGGTCCAATTGCTGTTGGCGTCTTGGATGAATTCTTGCGTATTCTCCAGCCAACGCTTTTGAACTGACTTATCTAAGTTTAAGTACAGCTTCCCACCTTCTACTTTCCAAGCTAGTGGGTCCGTTTCAAATTTCTTACCCATTGCCACACCAAAGGCACAATAGCCACCATATTGAGGTGCATAAGCCGATGGGTTAGATCGGAATTCATCTCGGTTTTCACTGCTCACAAAGTTATAAATCGCATTCTTATAAGTCGCTGTGAATTCAGATGTGCCTTTAACTGGCCCCTCATTGGCAAAGTAAGCAACAGGGTCATAACCTTTAATGGCGAGATCATTGTTGTCGACACTCATATCAAGGTCTGCTGCCATTAACGAAAAGCTGGTTCCTAGTAACGCGGCCAATAGAGTGATTTTTTGACTGGTCGATTTCATGTGTGACATATCAAGTTCCTTGTCAGTGTTGGTTATCTTGTTTGAAATAATTTAGCCCACTCGTCCGGTCTATAGAGGGACAAAAGAACTAAAAACTAAGCGAATCGTTCGGAGGGTGCATGGATCTGCTGTCACAATTAATGGAACACTTCTCGATACGCACTGGCGTTTTCTATTCTGGAAACCTGTGTGGGGTGTCGTCATTTAACGCGCAACAAGGCAAAGAAGGGCACCTTCACGTATTGAGAGCGGGGGAGTTGACCTTATCTGGTGCTCATATGGAATGCAGGCAGCTTTCTCAGCCCTGTATTATTTATCTGCCGAATAGCACACCACATGTAATTGAAGGTGTGGGAGAAGGTGCTGAGCTTGTGTGTGCGAACGTGGAGTATCGTTCAGGGCAGATGAATCCTTTATTATCGGCTCTGCCCGACATGATAGTGATTCCGTTTGAAGATGCACCGAACTTAATGCCTGTGATTGAGGTGCTGTTTCGAGAGTCGGGGCAAGCATCTTCAGGACAACAATCGTCAGGGCAGCAATACCTAATGGACAAGTTGAGTGATGCGTTGATGGCGTTGATTTTTCGTCATCTCATTGAACAGCAAAAAATCGATAGCGGCGTTTTCTCTGCTCTTGCACACCCAAGGCTTGCTGCTGTGGTGACGGCTATTCACCAGTTGCCCGCTCGTCACTTTTCGGTTGCGGAAATGGCGTCATTGGCTGCGATGTCTCGTACTCAGTTTATTGAGGCGTTTAAGCGTGAGGTGGGTGAAACACCGGGAGATTACGTGCAAAAGTGGCGCGTTTCCGTTGCTCAATCTCTGCTACTGCAAAATAAGCCCATCAACTGGATTTCCGATGAAGTCGGTTACAGCAGTTATTCAGGTTTCTCACGCGCATTTCAGCATGTATCGGGTGTGTCACCACGTCAGTGGTTAAAAGAGAGTAACGCATAAGAGGGAAAGGGATGTTGGAGTTTAAAGTTGCCAGTGAAAGCGAGTTAGTGCTTTCACTGGCAAGGCGAACCTCGTTGCATAAAAGAATGTTGCATCAAGGCAAATTACAGACTGAGGATTGTCACTAGGCCTGTAATGCGTCGTTGGCTAGATGAGCACTAACGAAGTAACCAGTGGCGCAGTGGCGTTTTTTCTATACCAGCGATCAATATAAAGCTCAGGGTAAAGGTGCCGAAGAACACGGTAATGTCTTTAGCGAGTTCAGTGATGCCCAATACTCCGCAGACATTGAATAGCAAAATAATGATCAGTAAATGGCTGACGTAGATACCCAGCATGCGATTTGAAATGGCACGAACCCAAGCGTAGTTACCCATGTTTGGATTAGCCAAAAGCCACATAAACACGCCCATCCCCCATAGCGCCGTGCCAAACAAGAAATCATTCATGTTGAATCCGACGTCGAACGTGGTGAGCCATGCCGCCTCAGCAAAGTGAATCAACATGCCTAACGCTAATAGCCCCAACGCTTTAGTTGATGACACTTTCCATTGATTCTGACGAATAAGGAAACCTAAGGTCACCATTAACGTGCTAAAGAACGGGCCATTACGCGTGAAGAAGGGTGCTTCTAACCCGGTTAGCGTTGCGTAGCTGCCCGCTAAAACACCATAAACGTAAAGTACAATAGCCGCTGGTAATAGCAGTTTGTCGAGTTTCATTTCGACGATCAAAGCAATGATCAAAACGGCACATACGAGAGCGGGAATAAACCATAAATGAACCAATCCACCCTCTAAGAAAGAGTTAAGTGGCGTGTTCATTAAGAAACCCCAATAGCCTTGGCGCTCACCTAGGTAGCCAAACTCTTCTACCTTCGCGAGGTTGAATGGCATCACTAAGCAAATGATGCTCCATGCCAACCATACTTTAAGCAGTGGTTTAGAATAATTAATGACGGTTTGCCACGGGGATGCAGTCAACTTGGGCTGAATAAGATAACCGGAAATTAGGAAAAACAGAGGCACGGCAAAACGAGCGGTTTGGTTGAGCACATAACCGATCCAAGGCACTTCATCTATTTGCCAATAAGTGAGTGCCATTTGGCCGTGCAAACCAATGATCGCCAAGATAGCAATCACTCTGCCTAACTCGATACTGGCGATGTGTTGTGAAGGCGTATGTTGAACGGAAGACATATCAGATCTCTCAGTAAAATTTTTACGAAATCTAGCAGCCTTTATGCCCAACCAGTTAGTCCTAAATCAAGGCTTATGACCTTTGTTTCAAGGCTTGTGTCGGTTTTTTGAAGCTTGTCGCAGCTATATTAAATCCATTGCAGTGAGTGCAAATATACCTAGTGTACAAGTGATAAGAGAAACAACAGTAGTAAGAGCGATGATGTTAGCCGCGAGTGTTGAGTTTCCTCCCATCGCACGCGCCATAACATAGCTTGCCGCTGCCGTTGGTGCTGCGCTCATCAAGAAGATAAGTCCGAGATCGAGCCCTTCAAACCCTAAGTACCAACCAGCCAGTGTAGTCAGTAAAGGTGAGGCGATTAACTTGTAACTAGAGGCGAACCACGTAGGCAACTTTTCTTGTTTAAGCGAACTAATATCTAGAGAACCACCAGTACAAAGTAGAGCCAAAGGCAAAGTCATGTTGGCAAAGTATTGCCCAGCATCAGTCACCATTTTTGGAATGGGAATTGAAAGTGCATAGAAGACGACTGCTAAGAAAATAGCGATGATTAACGGGTTTTTGGTGATGGACTTGGCGATCACTTTAATGGCTTTAGCGCCGGTGTCTTTGCCTTTGGGTGTCAGTGCTATCACGGCTTGAATGTTATACAGCACGGTCAGAGATGCGACATAGATAGCAGCCAATGCCACGCCTTGGTTGCCATAAATATTAGCCACGTAGGCGAGGCCGATGATCGCGGTATTAGCGCGGAATCCCCCTTGGATGATCACACCTTGATCTTTAGAGTTTTTGAATACCAACTTGGTTGAGAAAATCGTGAACAAGAAAAAAACAAAGTTAGCGATGACGCCAAAGGCAACTAACGCGCTACTGGCTGAAAAATTGTGATTTGATTGAACAATACTAAGAAATAGCATCGCGGGTAGGGTTACTTGAAATACCACCTTGGACGCGACATCAATGAAATTATCATTGATCAAGCCAATTCGCTTGAGCATCACACCAAGAAACAGCATTAAACAGATAGGGCCTGTTACCGACGCCGAAAACGCAAACTGTTCCCAAAGTGTGTTCATTGTTTTTCCTTTGTTAGTCGATTTCAATTTCCTTTGAATACTGTCGCATTTTTCCACAGTTTCTGACATCAGAGAAAACAAAATAAGTGTTTTGCAAATAAAAATTGCAAAAAAGAACGAACGTGCTAAAAATGAAGCATGAGATTTATTATTGGTGAATAATGAGCAAGGGAAAGATAACTAAAGAGTATATTTTGAGCCATGCATTTGCACTTGCGAGTGAGAATGGGCTTGAGAGTTTGACGATTGGCGAGTTAGCCAAGCAGTGTGGCATGTCTAAGAGTGGATTGTTTGCGCACTTCAACTCTAAAGAGAACCTGCAACTCTCTGTACTCGAGTACTCCAACGCCATATTCACTGAGAGAGTCATTATTCCCGCAAGAGAGCTGGGGGATGGTGATATCGAAGCTAAATTGAAACAGTTGCTCGACAATTGGTTGGGTTGGAATCATTCATTCCAAGGCAGCTGTATGTTTATTGATGCTTGGAAAGATGCAGGCAGCGAAACGTCTGTGATTCAGAAGGCACTGCAGAAAACCATTTCAGTGTGGATTGATTACTTGACGATTCAGGTAGCGAAAGCGGTTGAGAGCAAACAGTTCAGGGCCGATTTAGATCCAAAACAGGCAACCTTTGAGTTATATGGCCTTTATTTGAGTGCGAACTTGTTCTACTCGTTACGTGGCCAACAAGCGAGCCACACCCATTTTTGGAGTGGTGTCGAGCGCTTAATCGCTAGCTGGAAAGTCGCTTAATTCGTTTTTAAGCGGAGCATTGCTTAGGTAAGTTAAGCTAGGTAACAGTGACAAATAATTTTAAGAGAAATGGCGGAAAGCTACGATAAACGTCTATAAGTAGCAGCGCCATTTTTTATATCAGCAAATAGCACGGTCGTTCGATTTTAGGGCCGAGCTCGATCCGCCAACAATGATGGCGATACAAGGAACGGTCATGAGTGACAAAATTTATTTCAATACATCGAACAAATTTAGCTTCAAGCGTAGCTTGATTGGCGCTACAACCAATCTGCACTACATTTTAGCGCCAAGTCATGCGAAGAAAACTGCGCGTAAACTGCTGCTCACTCCAATGCGTACCGAGCAGAAAAATGCCGATCCGCAAGGGCTTATCAAGAGTGAAATCAAAGGTCGTGATGGCGTCTTAAAAACGTATTCTTTGGGTACCGGTCCAGTTTGGGTGCTGACTCATGGTTGGTCTGGCACCGCGAGTCAGTTTTTCCCTTTAATGGAACATATTGCAGCCAAAGGTTTTACGGCTCTAGCTTACGATCATCCTGCTCATGGTGGTAGCGATGGGGTACATGGTCATATCCCTGCATTTGTGAACGGTCTTGAAGCCATTCTCGATTCAGTGGGAGAGGTAGCAGGTTTGGTCGGTCACAGCATGGGTACGGCTTCTGCATTGGAATGTAAGCACGTTAAATTGGAAAACAAGCCGCTGTTGCTGATTGCACCTGTATTGGATTATCTAGAAAACCTATTTGGCAGTGTTGCTCGTTCTGGTTACTCAATGAAACTGTTTGAGGCGGTAGTCGGAGAAGTAGAAGAGCAATTTAACTACCCGATTCAATCTGTTGATCCTTATGGAAAGCTAGCGCTTCGTGAGTCTCAAACTATCATTGTTCATGATGAGCAAGATAAGTTTACTAAGTTTGATGTGTCGAAGCGTGCAGCCTATGAAATGGATCGTGTCACCTTAATCGCGACTCAAGGTCAAGGCCACGGACGAGTGATGAAGTGCCCGCAAGTGTTCGAGAGCTTTGATAACTTGATTGGCTAAGCTTAACGAGCGCAAGTCAGTAGAACGCCAGTTAAGAAAACAAATAATAAAAAGGCCAACCAGATATTCTCTGGTTGGCCTTTGATTTAGGGATTTAGTTGATGCTTAGTCAGTATTTAACTAAGCACTATTTTTAGTTAGCAGCTTGCTGGACCGATCTCTTTCCACACGCCCCATTGGCCTGTCGTTGTTGGATCTTCACCTGTTGTCCACCACTTCGCTTCCCAAACTTTACCGCCTTGAGTCACTTGGTCGCCGCCAGTGTATACCGCGCCTGAATCCCAAGCGTTAGTACACGTACCGCCGCCTGTGGTTTTCTTCAGGACTTTCACTGAAGTAGCCGCGACTGATGTATCTGTACCATCACTCACTGTCACAGAGAAGTTCAGTACCGTGTCTTGCGTGTATTCCGCCGCCACAAAGCTTACTGAAGCGCCTTGAACTGTTGCATCAATACCAGCAGGTACATCCCATGTGAAGGTCAGTGTGTCTTGGTCTGCATCGCTCGAAGCCGAAGCATCAACCACGACTACATCACCCGCATTCACTTCAGTCGGAGCCGTAACCACAGCTACTGGAGCGGTATTAACTGGACCTGTGTCTTTAGGGTTTACCGTTACCACAACGGTGTCGGTGGACGTAGCACCTTCGTTGTCAGTCACGGTTAGGCTAAAGGTCAGTGTTTCTTGTTGTGCTACTTCAACCACATCGAAGCTTGCAACAGCCGCATTCGCGTTGGCCAGAGTTACGGCTGTTCCGCTTACTTGTGACCAAGCATAGCTCGCAATCGTACCGTCGCTGTCTTTTGAAGTGCTACCGTCTAGAGAGACAGACGCTGGGCCTTCAACTGATTTGTCTGCGCCCGCTGCTGCGGTTGGTTTACGGTTTACAGGGTCAGTAGTTCCACCTGCTAGACCTTCATGCATCGCATTCAGAATATCGCCGTTATCCGCATCAATTTCCCAAGAGAATAGACCCGCAAGGCCAAGGCTACGAACGTATGCGCCTTTTGCTTTCACTGAGCGGTCATCATCAAATGTGATCAACTTGCCTGAAGTACGGTTCCAAACGTAAGGCGCTTCTGCCATTTCGTCGTAGCCATATTCAAAGCCGTTGATGCCTTGGTTGTTTGCACCAAGCATGTTCGCTTTTATGCCTTTGTAGTCAATAACGCCATCTTCCCATACGCCTTGCGCAGAGCTGCCGGTTAGTTTGCCATTACCCACGCCTGTCATTGGATCGCTAGGATCTGAAAGTGATGACGGTAATACGCCCTCCCAACCACGACCGTACATTGCTGTACCAACCACAAGTTTGTTCGCTGGAACGCCTTGCGCAAGAAGCAATTGGATGCCGTTGTCTGTAGTGTAGGCTGGGCCTGTGTACTGTTCGCCATTTTCATCAAGGCCTGTACCATCACATTGACCCGGGCGCATGAAGTTACCGCAGTTCAGTGCTGTTTGGTGGCCTAACACGTTGTTCCAACCGCCGTAGAAGTCGTAAGTCATTGCGAAGATGTAATCCATGTATTGGATTGCTTCACCATAGTTCACGTCTTCGATCTTGTCGTGACCGACACCAATCGCAGAAGTTAGCTCGTAAGTACGGCCGTTCTCCGCTTCTAGCTCATCCAACATAACGCGCAGTTCTGCCATCAGTGCAATGTAAGCTGGGCCATCATTCACAGGGTCACCAAGGTCTGGCGCCGCACCGCCTCCACCAGGGAACTCCCAGTCAATATCTACACCATCGTAGAATTTCCACGTGTTAAGGAATTTCTTAACCGATGCAATGAAGGTGTCTCGGTTAGCTTTAGTTGTGAAGTCGAAGAATGGGTCAGACAGCGTCCAACCACCAATCGATGGGATGATCTTCAAATCAGGGTTACGCTGTTTTAGCGCCATCAACATTGCGTAGTTGCCCTTGATAGGGGAGCTGTATTCATGACCCGCTTGCGGGAAGCTCTTTTGGAAAGCCGCCCAAGGGTCGTGAATCACCACTTCGTAATCGTTAACGCCCTGACATGCTGTCATGAGTGCGTTGTAACTGTTGCCGCCCACTGATTTTACTGATTCGTTAGGACCACAAATTGGGATGAAGCCATAAAGGATATGGGTCAAATTGTCAGCAGGTAGGTTATCGACTGTGTAATCACGGCCATAGATGCCCCACTCAACAAAGTAAGTACCGACTACCGTGTTTGGGTCTGTGTTGTATGACTTGTTGTTTGGATCCACATTCATCGCAAGTGGTGCTAGGTGTGATCCATCGGTATCGGCAATCGTGATTTTAGCGGGTGCGCTTTTGCTACAACCTGTTTCGTCACACGCTTCGATTTCCATATCGAATAAGCCGCCTTGGCCGTATTCGAATGAAGCCGTGGTTTGGCTGCCAGTGATTGGGCCTGTGGCTACTTTAACGCCATCAAAGTAGATGTTGTACGTGTTTCCTGACGTTCCGCTCCATTGGTTGAACTTAACGTCGACTTTTGCTTTATCGTGATATTTAACCATCTGGTTGTAGCCAGAGGTGGTTTCCATCGCGAGTTCAATTTTAGAAAACTGTAGGTTGTTGGAACCGTACATATCAATGCTAGGTGCTGTTGGCGCGGCCAATGCTGTACCAGATAGCGCTAGAGCAATACTCGCAGCACAGGTGTTTATACGAATCATACTATTTCTCTCATTCCTTGAAGGTTTAGAACCAAGTGGTCCTAGAATCGGCTCCCGTCAGTTTTGAAGGAGCTTCCCCGTCAGTATTCGAGAGAGTTTTAATTTCATGACTGAAAATAAATCCGTTTTCGATGGACAACTAAAAAATTGTATCTTGTTACAATTCTGTTGCTTAATGAATGAGAGGCTGAGTCCATGTTTTATAAAATAAACCGCACTCAGAAGGAAAGTCTCATAAGTGAAATTACACGACATGAAGTTATGAAAAAGTGCGGTAAGCTATTATTAAATATCGCAAACTGAAGCGGCATCACAATCTTAAGCTCGTCATACCGGTGCTTGTAAGGGGCAGGTAGTATTGATGTAAGAGGGGTTACTAAACAAAGCGCTGTTGAAAGTATTATTTTTTGAATTGTTCAGCTAATACTGAGCGTCGTTGCTGCATGAGTCCTTGAGTCTCACCCGCTACAGTATCTTCATACCCTTCTTTTATGAATTGTTTGGATGGTGTGTTAGGCACTAATCGCTTTAAACGAGGTGAATTATAGGTACCGCTAATGGTATAAATCGTTGGGCCTGAACCTGTGTTGATCGTGACATCGTTACCATCAAAATCAAACGAGGTACTGATGAAACGATAGTTCATCATCACACCATCATCGGAAAGTGTAAGAATATCTGTTTTGTAAGGTGGAGCACCAATCTCGATCCATGTGCCATGGACGTTACTTGGGCTTACAGATTTTTGGTAGGCTTGGTAGCCGAAATAGCCGACGGTGAGGGCAATCATAAAGCCAGCCATTAAGAAGGCGTAGAGTAACGAATTGGCCAATATATCGCTGCTTTTCGTGGTATTTTTAGCCATTATCTCTTCATTTTAGTTACTCATACTGGTGATGATTCTATAAAATAAAACGATAGGTTGCAAAGGTTCTTATAAGAGTTAGAAGCAGGATCGAATGTTCTTTTGAATCAAACTGCCTCAGTGATTTTTTACCCACACATTCAGTCTTCATGCTTTGTTAAGGAATATTTACTTAGAATGATTAGGTTGTATACCCAATGCCACGCCTAAAATGATTTCATCTCGAACGAAATTTAACTTCGAAAGGTCAACAGATCCTAAGCTATATTCATTTATTTCTTGTAGGACAGTCTCGAATTGGTTAAAACAATTAGCACCTAAATTTACGCATAGGCTTATTCGTTGAGCCTAGTAATGCAATTTTGAGATAACAAGGAAGTACAATGATTAAAGAAAATACATACTTTGAAGGCGGTGTTAAGTCGTTAGCGTTTAACCAGTCTGGTGCTGATGTGAGTGTTGGTGTGATGGCCGCTGGTGAATACACATTCGGTACTGCAGCTCCGGAAAAGATGACTGTTGTTAAAGGTGCTTTAATTGTAAAGCGTGTTGGCGATGACGATTGGACGACATTCCAATCTGGTGAGTCTTTTGACGTTGCGGGTGACTCTTCATTCGATTTACAGGTTAAAGAAGCGATAGCTTACCTGTGTGAATACTTGTAGGAAGGCCTGAGTTCGTTCAACCAGAGTATCGTTTATCTATGGCTTAATAGAAAAAAACCACGCTCTAGGAGCGTGGTTAAATAAGTGATAATAACCGGCAGTGGATAGTGTCACTTGTTTTTACAGTCATCAAATGGATGACCAAATTGTTGTTCGTTGCAAAATCTCTTCAATCTTCAATCTTCAATCTTCAATCTTTAACTTCAATTCAAAGCTAAAAGCGCAAAGACGTCGTCAATTAGTAAGTCTCAAAAAGGCCATTGTTGTAGTCCTGAATCGTCTGTTCAATTTCTTCCATCGAGTTCATGACAAACGGACCATAGTGCACAACAGGTTCATTAATCGGCTCACCAGAAAAAATCAGTACACCTGAATTTTCTAAACTACTCAAAGACAGCAAGTCAGCTTTAGTGAGTAACGCAAGTTGACCTTGGTTGATGACTTTGTCGCCGATCTTAAGACTGCCTCGGTACACGTAAGTCATGGCATTGTGATTAACATTTATCCCTAATGTTATTTTTTGCCCAGAATGAGATCGCCAATCCGCCACGCTTAACGGCACACCTGTTTGTTGCAGTGGACCTTGCGTCCGTAAAGCCTCTACATCATGGTCAGCTAGGTTATGCAGTTCGAATACACCAGCAATAACTCTCAATAAACCATTTTGTTCACTTTGATGCTCCGTGATGCTTTCACTTTGGAAGTCGTGATATTGCGCTGGTTGCATTTTGTGTGTTGCAGGTTGGTTTATCCAAATCTGAAATCCATGCAGTGCACCTTCTTCCATCATTGGCATTTCGCTGTGAATCACACCACGACCCGCGGCCATCCACTGTGCACCACCGCTGCGAAGCTCTCCAACATTCCCCATGTGGTCTTTGTGCTGGAAGTGACCTTGCAGCATGTAAGTGAGCGTTTCTATCCCACGGTGAGGATGTGGAGGAAAGCCGCCAACATAATCTTTGCTTTCATCCGACTTAAGTTCATCAATCATTAAAAATGGAGAGAAACGCGTGTTATTGAAACCAGCGAGTCTTTGTATTTTTACGCCATCACCATCGGAGGTAGCGTGTGCTGCAATCACATGATCTACTGCTCTTACACTCGTCATTTTGAAATCCTCATAAACTTGAATAGCTGTAGTTTATGTAATTTGATTTAAAAAGAAGATGGCACAGTGTTGAGTGACTTATTCGAAAATTTTGAACAGGTAAGAATATGAAATTATGTCTATACTTGAATAGAGAGCAGACCGCCAAGGAGGCCGCTATGGCAGTACAGCAAAAACATGGCGAAAGGCAAGGTCGGATGGGCTTTGATAACGATTTTACAACGGAGCAAGGTCAGCGTTTTACAGAGGTTGCGAATAAAGCGGTTAAGCGCCGTGTTAGAAAGCACCAGGCAGATGGGCCTTTTATACACTCGGCTAAGCAAGCCGCTTTTAAAACCGTTGCTAAATCTAAGAACGAAAATCGAAATTTAGTACGACAAGTCGTTTGGATTATTGTTATTGGCTTAGTGAGTTTATGGGCCATGTATATGGCAGGCTAGCGTGGACGCGTTTTTAATAACGTAACATTGCTCCCTTCGACCTTCGCTTCAAGACAACCTTCAAGCTCAGATGATTCCGATTCTGAGAAGGCGAGGTTCGTTGGTAGCTCTTCTATCAAGGTCGATACGGGATTATCGTGATAATAAGCGTATCGATTTTTTCCTGAATGTTTGGCAACATACATCGCTTTATCAGCACATCTCGTCAGCTCATGTAATTCTTGAGCATCTTGCGGGTACAACGAAACCCCAACACTGAGTGTCAATTCCTTGATTCTCTCGTTTGTCTGGCAACCACTTTCGAATAGCCCACAAATCCGATCTAAAATACCGTCTAGATCTTTGCGAGTTGGTACATCGTAGAGCATCAAAACAAACTCATCTCCAGCAAAGCGCGCAATCGAATAATCGTATTCATGACTTACCCTGTCTCTGGTTCGGATGTTGTTGCTTAAACGATTCGCAAAACACTGTCTCCGACGTCGTGCCCGTAGCTATCATTAATGCCTTTAAAGTCATCTATGTCCAAAAAAACTAATGCAGTCAGTGAGCGTTCACTATCCACTGTCGCAAGTTTTTCTGTCGCCCAGCGTTCAAAGCTCCAACGGTTTGCCAAGCCTGTTAGTTGGTCTCTATAGGCCAGATCTTCAATCCCCTCTTTATATAGGCGTTGAATATAACTGACGGCTTTTGTGTAGTAATAAGCTGATGTGTGACATACCAAGCTCATTGTAAATAAGCTAAGAATAAACCGGTGTGAGCTGCTAAAAGGTAAAGAAAAGCTGCTAGGCATCGCTGTAATCAAGGTGCTGATAAATACACAAAATGAGGTACTGAATATAATGCCAATTCTGAAATCGTTTATGAAAATGACGGCAGCCAAAATCGGGTAGAGCCAGAGTGTCCGCTCGGGAATGGCGTGACTGTACAAGAATAGGATGACTCCTTGAACGAGCAGAACACCACTTAGAATCAATTCTGAATACTCAGCGGCAGTGACTTTTTTCACGTAAAATGCATTGGAGATAGCGATAAGTGCAAAACACAGTTCGAAAATTGACAGCGTGTAATGCTGACCTTGGAAGTAAGCCCAAGTGTAGAATGTGAATAACGCAGCGGCAGCCAGTGAAAAGGAGTGGACAATTTTTTGCTTGCGAGTGGATCGTATGTCCGCCATTTCTTCTAGGTGTCTGCCGACGAGCCTTTTCATGTGATTTGTGCCAAAGATTTTGATAATTGATGTTAATAGTAGATGAAATAAAAGTCATAGCAGAGTGTTAGTGACCTTTTTAGTGTGACTACTATCAAGGTTTCATATTTAAATGATGAGTGACTCACAATAAATAGTGATGCGCGTCACTAACGGTGCAGGTGTATCCGAGAGTGAAACAATCAAGGTTCTAGTTGCAGGAAGTTACTTGGCTATTATCTACTTGCTTTCCAATACGTTACTCAACATAGTTTGTAGATAGCTAATGTTTATAGATACCTAAATTTGATAGAGGCTCATAATGTTAATTACCTTTAGTTGCAAAGCTCATGCTAGCGTCACGATGTTTGGTGAAGTCGGTCTTCAGTTCATTAAGATGCTTGGACATAGTGGCACGATCCCAGGAGCAATTGATGCTTCAGAGGTTTCTCAAGCGTTAAGCAATTTGCGTGCTGCGATCGCCGCTGAGCAGAGCAAGCAGGTAGAACAAGAAAATACCGATGATGACAGTGAAGAAGCGGTTGTTGAAGCGCCTGTTAATATCGGTAGCCGAGCTTTCCCGTTAGTTGAACTATTGAAAGCGGCCATTAAAGACGAATGCGAAGTGATGTGGGAAGACGGTAGCGGTAAGCGATTGTAAGAGTATTCGAGCTCTTCGAATCAGAAAACAAACGTTTTCATAGGTTGACTAATAAATGCAAACTGAAACAATACGCTGCATTTATAGAAGTGTGTTGATCTAAAGGAAATTTGATGAGCTCTTATTCTCACGTTCGCAGTTACGCCAGTTTATTCAGTGCCTTATCGTTGGCACTTGCATCAGCTCCGAGTGCCGCTGATATATCAACAACGCCCGTCATTGGTGGCGTGTTTAGCTCCAGTGAAGTGTTGAAAAATCAGGTGCTTTCAAGCCTAAGTTATTCTGCCAAACTCACTCGTGATGCAGCTCTTTTCACCATTGGTGGCGTTACATTAGATGCGTACATTCTCGCTCTCCCTTTAGATGTCAAAACCAAAGCCAGAGTCGTTGCTCAGTTATCTAACCCGACGTACTCAATTCCTTTGGGTTATTTTCTCTATAGTTATTACGACCGCTATTCAGGCTTGGGCAGTGAAGATGTGTTCAAATCTTACTTGTCGACGGTTTATGATAAGCAGGCGCTAAAGGGCTTTGAACATAGCCTCTATCATGTTGGAGATAAGCCAACCTCAGAGCATCACGAGCCAGATACCTCGACTGAAGCAACGGGACATCATGAAGGTATTCGTATCGATGAACAGTTCATTGCTAACATGGTGGTTATCTACGATGCGTTATTCGAAATTGGTGTTTGGCAGGATATGGACACGCTCCCTGCGAATTACACATACTTAACCAATAGCCCTGAAGATCTAACGATCATCGCTCAGATTCAACCGATCATCGTTGATTTGATCGGTAAAGCGGCATTGGGAATGGATGACGGCGACATGAAGTCTGCAATGCTGGCGATTGCAGAAGATGGCAAACCAGAAAACGCTGATAAGCCGAATAACAAAGCACAAGCTCTTACCATCACTCTCATTGATTTTGTGCGCTTAAACTTGCTTAAAGCTTATCGACAATTTGTGTTTAAAGAAGAGCGTGCAGAAGCGCTCGATGATTGGATGCAACAAGCGTTCAGTGACCAGCCTGATGCGCTCATTCAATTCTTAGAATCCCAACAGCAAAAACGTTTTGCGGTCCAAGTGACCGTCGATGGTTTACAGCAAGGATTGATCGAAGGTTTGGTCGATGAAGATTCACCTTTCATTTCGGTGGCTTATCAGAACCATAAAAACCGAGCGCAATACAAACCTCAGTTAGAAACGGTGATTGAGCCTGAGCATCAACAACAAGTGAGTTTCATGGAAGTTCTGTCTGAACAAACCTACCGTGATCCGAATTATCTTCCGTTCTTCAAAAAGCTCTATCAAGAGCATCGAGACAATATTAGCCGAGTGGGTATCTCTTCAACTCCCACAATCAGCGTACGTAACCTACCTATCATCAAAACGGGTGCAAAAGTGTCTGGTAACGGTGGAACGGGTATCCCTAATTTCCACTTTGTCGACCGAGAGATCGACCGAGCTTATTACTTCTTCGGCAATGATGCCCTGCAGTTGGATGTGTTGATGGCGAACAACAAGGTGCAGACCATGTTTGATCGCCTTGATTACCTTAAAACGCTGAACTGCAACGCCCAATACGATTGGAATGCTCATACCACTTATGATGGGTTAGTGAACCTAGGCTTGGGTGAGTCACTGCGTGATTATGGTGAGAAACGTTGTGTGAAAGAGCTTCAAGAACGTTCAGAAGTCGAAGTGGTTTTGCAAGAAAAGCGTCAAGCCTTGATAGAAGATATTGAAGCGTACCAGTCTATATCTAGCTTTGATTTTTTCACTAAGTTTTCAAAGAGAACTCAGGTTAAACAGTCGATCACTCAGTTTGCCGAGTTAGATGGAAAAGGGATGCCAGACTACACCTTGGTTTATAACCCATGGCCGGATCACTTCGCACACTTTACCGGTCCTTTTAGTGACGAAATTCTGATGCCGACTGGAGAGCTCAACCGACTGGACTATTGGATTCGCCAGATTGAAGCGACCTACCGCAGTGCAGGCGTTTACGATAAAACGCTATGGGGCATGGCCGGGGATCATGGTTTAACGCCGGTGTTCTACGCGCTCAATCCCGAAAAGCAGGTGTTTGAAGGCTTACAAGCAGAGCTAGAGTATCCAATTGTGGTTAAGAAAATATCTTCAGACGAGGGGGAAGGGCCTAAAATCACCAATGCTCTAAGCTATCCAAGCTCGAAAGAATTGGATGTGGTGGTCGCCTCTACTGCTGGTGGTAACTTTATGATGGACTTCTTTAATTCGGCTAAAGGGTGGCAGGTTCAGCCGGTTTACCAAGAACTCACGCAGTGGTCTCCGATTGCAGCGCCAGCTGGTCAGAATATCGACATCATTAATCAGATAGCGCAACGCTTGCCTGAAAGTCTTGAGTATATGGTCGTAAGAGAAAGCACATGTGATCAACAACGTTGCGCTGTTCGTGTGATTGGCAATCGTGATTTAAAACGGGTCGATGAATTGATCACACGTGAAGGTGACAAGCTTTTCTATGAGTCATTGGAAGAGAACCGAGCGCCGATTTTGCTCAATACGCAAAGGTTAAATCCATACCTAGCATCACCAAGCGAAGCTGATTTTTCACAGTACTCTCTATTAGTAGAAAAATGTATTAATCGAGCGGTTAAGGCGGATGTGACAACGTGGTGTAGCAGTGCTGAGTGGACTTCATTGACGCAACCAACGCCTCGACCAGATTCAGTGAATCAACTGGCTAATATTTACCTTGAAGATAGGGCTGGCACGGTTAACTTGTTCCCTAAAGCGGGAATTGGTTACAACACTAAGGTGCCGGGTCGTCATGCTGGTGAGGATTACTTAGAGAAAGATGCCTTCATCGGATTCTGGGGAGCGCCAATTGGCGATAACTCTCAGCAACTGAAAATCGAAGCTAATGGCTCTTTGGCTCCAACGCTGTTTGAGTATTTGACCGGAGAACCTGTGGTCGAAGGTGAGAACGGTTGGGGTTTTCCGTCGTTGCTGAATAAGTTGGATGTGTCTAAGAATAATTAAACTCTATTATTTATCGTTTAGGTTACGATACCGTAAAGCGAATCTAATGTGGCTTTTATTAGCCACTTTAGACTTCAATCAACTGCTCAATACAATCGATGTTTAGTTTGCTTGGGGCACCTATTAAATACCTTAACTAACGACTCCTTTCCAATACCTCTTCACGACATAACACATTTTAAATAAAGTGATGCTGTTCACGCTTTCTTGACTCCCAATTCTGAACTAAGAATTTTTCCTAGTTATTCTAAGACCCTCTCTCATGCGGTCGCTTTTTAGACTCCTTATTATTTCATCATCGAATTGCAAAGAGTGCATGGTCAGTAATGTTCCGTGCAGACCTCATCAATAATAAGAGAGTTCACAATGTTAAAGTTCCTAGATCAGGTTAGAAAACCGACGCTGGATCTTCCGGTCGAAACTAGAAGAAAAATGTGGTTTAAACCATTCCTACAATCGTACCTAGTCGTATTCATTGGCTATTTGACCATGTATTTAATCCGTAAGAACTTCAATGTCGCGCAAAACGACATGATTTCTACTTATGGATTATCAATGACCGATCTAGGTCTTATTGGTCTTGGCTTTTCAATTACTTATGGTATTGGTAAAACGGTTGTTTCCTACTACGCGGATGGCAAAAACACCAAGCAGTTCCTGCCATTCATGCTTATCCTATCTGGTCTTGCCATGTTGGGCTTTAGCTTCAGCTTGGGTGGCGGCAGCGCTAGCTTATTCATGATGGTTGCCTTCTACGCATTGAGTGGTTTCTTTCAAAGTACCGGTGGTCCTTCAAGTTATTCGACTATTACTAAATGGACGCCTCGTAATAAGCGTGGGTCGTATTTAGGTCTTTGGAACATGTCACACAACGTAGGTGGTGCAGGTGCTGCTGGTGTAGCGCTGTTTGGCGCTAACTACTTTTTTGATGGCAACGTAATTGGTATGTTCGTGTTCCCATCGATCATCGCGATTGTGGTTGGTTTTATTGGGATGCGTTTTGGTAACGACTCTCCAGAAGCATACGGTTTAGGTACAGTTGAAGAGTTGTTTGACGAAGAAATCAGCGAAGAAGATACTATTGCTGAAGAAAATCAAATGACTAAGAAAGAGATCTTTGTTGAATATATCCTTAAAAACAAAGTGATCTGGTTACTCTGCTTCGCGAATATCTTTTTGTACATTGTTCGTATCGGTATCGATCAATGGTCTACCGTTTATGCGTATCAAGAGTTAGGTCTATCAAAAGAAACGGCTATTTCAGGCTTTACTCTGTTTGAAGTTGGCGCTCTGGTCGGTACATTAATGTGGGGTTATTTATCAGACCTTGCTAACGGACGTCGTGCTTTAGTTGCTTGTGTATCGCTTGGACTGATTATTGTATCTCTAGAGTTTTATCAGCATGCAACGAGCGAGTTCATGTACCTAGCATCACTATTCGTACTTGGCTTCCTAGTATTCGGTCCTCAGCTGTTGATTGGTGTTGCTGCGGTAGGCTTTGTTCCTAAGAAAGCAATCAGTGTGGCTGATGGCGTGAAAGGCACATTTGCTTACCTAATTGGTGACAGTTTTGCCAAACTTGGCCTAGGCATGATTGCAGACGGAACGCCTATTTTCGGCTTAACAGGTTGGAAAGGGACATTTGCAGCACTCGATACTTCTGCTGCCATTTGTATTGTTTTACTGCTGTTCGTTGCTATTGCGGAAGAGAAGAAGATTCGTCACGCGAAGAAGATGCACCTAGCGGCTCAAAACGCGTAGCTTGTCTGAGTACTTGTTCTCGCGCATTTGTTGTCGCAAAGAGAGTTTCGGGTAGATAGTTTCACGTGATTTATTGGTTTAAAGCACGTGAGATCATACCAATCGTTAGTTCGATTCAGTATCATCTCTACCAATAAACTTAATTTTAGATAGCTCCTGTTGGGGCTATTTTTCTTTCTCACTCTTAATTTTGGTTAATATCATGATTAATGTTGCGCTTGTTGATGACCACGTCATTGTTCGATCTGGCTTCGCTCAATTACTCAGTCTTGAAACTGATATAACGGTCGTGGGGGAGTTTAACTCTGCGGCAGAAGCGCGCCTCGGACTGCCAAGTTGTCACCCTGATGTCGTTATCTTGGATATTTCAATGCAAGATGAAAGTGGCCTGAGCTTATTGGAAGAGATTCCATCTGGCATTGCTAGTATTATGTTGAGCGTACATGACTCTCCGGCGATGGTTGAAAAGTCATTAGAGTTAGGAGCTAAAGGTTATCTCAGTAAACGCTGTAGCCCTGATGAGTTAATTCAGGCCGTACACACGAGCGCAAATGGCGGCTGCTACCTTACGCCAGATATCGCCATAAAACTTGCGACACCAATGAAGAATAAAGCCTCGTTAAATCAGCTCACCCGCAGGGAAAGCGAAGTGTGCCAGTTATTGGCGACAGGGCTCGACGTGAAATCTATTGCTGTCGAGTTAGGGGTTAGCCATAAAACGGTACATGTGCACCGTGCCAATGCCATGGACAAACTCAATGTTAAGAACAACGTTGAGTTAGCTAAATTGTTCGCTCAAGACCAGTACTAATGCGTTCTTATCTAGCCACCTCCTTATGCGGGGTTTTTATGGCTGGCTGTGCATGGTTCTGTTTATGGGTTATTGCCTTCTATTTCATTAATGACCCTGAGTTAGCCATTCTGCTTTTCCCATTCTCACTCCGGTTAGGAATGACGCTGCACACTCGCACTCACTATTGGCCTGCTATCTATATTGCAGAGTGGGGGCTCGCGATTGCCCTAGCTCTCCTACTTGATGAACCTCAATGGCTGACGATACTAATCGCCAGTGGACTAAGTATTCCAGCCACTCTAATTGCCAAACGTTATTATTCTGGTGACCTGAATCGTCACTTGTTGGTGATGGCGAGCTTAATCATGGTCACAGCACTCATCAATGTTGCCGCGGTCAGTTCTCATGTTCCGGCTGTTTACATGGTGTGGTTGGTGAGCACCACAGGTGGTTTGATGTTAGTGCCGATGTGTTATCTGGTATGGAATTACCTATTCCAAAACAAGTGGGCGCCACTGAGCTCTTACTTAATCAACAATGTCATTGAGTTCAAAATCCGTCACATCGCTTTATACAGCCTCTTGTTGGTCGTCAGTATTTTGATACAAACCAGTTTGCCAGATGAGCTAAGGCGCTTCGCCCCGTTCTGTATGGCTATCCCTATTATCTTGCTCGCCGTTCGTTATGGATGGCAAGGCGCCTTGCTCGCTACCCTGCTAAATAGCGTCGCGTTGATTGCAGCCCACAGTGGCACGTCCAAACTCGAAATTACTGATTTACTCTTGTCTCTTTCCGCTCAGACCATCACAGGTATTTTGCTTGGTTTAGCTGTTCAAAAACAAAAAGATCTCAACTCGAAATTACGCAGTGAGCTCTCTAGGAATCAAAACCTTTCCCGTCAGCTAATCACGGCTGAAGAATCGGTTCGTCGTGATATTGCTCGTGAGTTACATGATGAGATAGGCCAGAACATCACGGCAATTCGGACTCAAGCGAGCATTATCAAACGTGTCGATGCGGCTGAAATGAGCGTTCGCTGTGCTGGTACGATTGAATCATTGTCGTTGAATGTTTATGACACCACCAAGCGTTTGCTAACAAAGCTAAGACCAAAAATGTTGGACGACCTTGACCTGAAGGACTCCGTTGAACAGCTCATACGGGAAATGGAGTTTTCAGATCACGGCGTTGATATCCAGCTAAATTGGCACGGTGACTACTCATGTTTGAGTGACACGCTCAAGGTTACTCTCTTCCGACTGTGCCAAGAGTCTTTAAACAATGCCCACAAATATGCTGAAGCAAGTGAAATTAGAATAGAACTGATTCTAGATGATCAAGCTTATCTTCGAATTACAGACAATGGTGTTGGTTTTACAGCGCAGGATCTTCTCAAAGGAATGGGTGTTCGTGGTATGCAAGAGCGTGTTCAGGCGCTCGGTGGCAAGATGGCAATCAACGCTAATGACTCTTCTTCGGGTACTAATATCAGCGTTACATTACCTAAAGTGTGAGAACGAATATGTTTGGATTTCTGCGCTCAACAACGTCAAAAAGTCATACTCTAAGCGATGATGAGGTCAATCAGCGTTATCGTTATTGGCGTCTTCACATCATGATAGGAATGTATGTCGGCTATGCAGGTTTTTACTTCACTCGTAAAACCTTTAATTATGCCGCGCCAGCCATGATCACCGATCTTGGCTTAGACAAAGGCGATATCGGCTTGATTGGCACGCTCTTTTATCTTTCTTACGGCTTATCTAAGTTTATTTCAGGCACCATATCGGATCGGTCGAACCCGCGTTACTTCATGGGGCTCGGCCTAATCGCGACAGGCTTGATCAATATCGCGTTTGGTTTTTCTAGTTCGTTGGCGGCTTTTATATCGCTTTGGGTGCTTAATGCATGGTTCCAAGGCTGGGGCTGGCCATCGTGTTCCAAGTTATTGACGACCTGGTATTCTCGCTCCGAAAGAGGCTTTCGCTGGGCTATATGGAATACAGCACACAACGTTGGTGGGGCATTGATTCCTATTCTCGTCGGCTATCTAACTCTCCAATACAGTTGGCGATCTGGGTTTATATGGCCGGGTGTGATTGGTGTTTTTATTGGTCTTATCGTCTGTTTGCGCTTACGTGATAAGCCCACGACCATGGGGCTTCCGACGGTAGGGAAGTGGCGCAATGACCATCTAGAATTGGCGCAAGAGAGCCATGGGCAAGGGTTAAGCTATCGAGAGATCCTGAAAGCCTATGTGTTCAGCAATAAGTACATTTGGCTGCTCGCCTTTAGCTATGTGTTGGTTTACATCGTAAGAACGGCAGTTAACGACTGGGGCAATTTATATCTCACCGAAGAGCACGATTATAGTTTGATAAACGCCAACGCTGCGTTGTCTCTGTTTGAGATTGGCGGTTTCGTTGGTTCACTTGTTGCTGGATGGGGATCGGATAGGCTGTTTGGTGGTAACCGTGGTCCCATGAATCTCCTGTTCGCGATTGGTATCTTCCTCTCGGTATCCGCTTTATGGCTTATGCCTCTAACCAACTTTGTGTTTCAAGCGGCTGGGCTGTTTTGTGTAGGCTTTTTTGTGTTTGGCCCTCAAATGCTAATAGGTATGGCTGCCGCGGAATGCTCACATAAAGACTCCGCAGGAGCTGCGACAGGCTTTGTTGGCTTATTTGCCTATATGGGTGCAGCACTTTCTGGCTACCCATTAGCGCTCGTTCTAGAAACTTATGGTTGGAGTGGGTTCTTCATTACCATCTCGACTTGTGCGGCCGTTATTGGCTTGCTGCTACTGCCTTTCCTACAAGCCCAATCGCCTCAGAAAAGTGCAGAGGTTCGCTCTGGCTTTTAAGGGATTTCTTCGTAAATAAGATAGCTGCTAATGGTCCTCTGGTTATTATGCAGCTACCCTATCTTCAGCGTTTTTTATACGTAGCATTCAAATGTGACTCTTTTCACGCTTTTCATGGTTCTCACCTGTTTCTAAGAATTTTTCCTATTGCGTCTAAGACCTCATCTCATGTGGGTTCTAGCTGCTCTCTGTAGTCTTTCTAATTATTTACGTTATTAGAAATTAGCTCTCTGAATTGTGTTCAAAGGGCTCACTACGGAAAACGCCATGTCACTCAGCCACTTCTCAGAATACTCATTTTTCCCAATGGAAAACACCATCCAAAATTATGCATGGGGGAGTATTTCTTCGATACGTGAACTGTTTGGCTTTAAGAATGAGTCACAAGAGCCGCAAGCGGAAGTTTGGATGGGAGCGCATCCAAAAGGTTGCTCAATGGTTAAGCTTGACCAACATTTGGTGCCTCTCTCTGAGCTGATTAACAAGAATAAACCCGCTTATTTATCTACTGATATTGCGCAGGAGTTCGGTGAACTGCCGTTCTTGTTTAAGATCTTGGCAGCGGAAAAAGCGCTATCGGTCCAGGTCCACCCAAACAAGCACCAAGCCGAGTTAGGCTTTGCGAGAGAGGAGCAAGCAGGAATCCCTCTGACTGCAGGGCATCGTAATTACAAAGACTCTAACCATAAACCTGAATTGGTTTACGCGATCACTGAATACCAAGCGATGAATGGCTTTCGAGAATTTAACGAAATATTAGGTTTGTTCAGAAGATTAGACTCTAGCGTGCTCGCTGGCTTGATTGAAGAGTTTGGGACCCACCTTAACTCTCTAGGTTTAGAAGCGTTTTTCCGTGATCTATTAACGCTTAATGACCAATGTAAACATCAAGCACTAGAGCAACTTCTGACTTACGCAGAGGCTCACCAAGATCAAACAGAATTTGCATTGATCATTGAACTTAGCCATCAGTACCCGAACGATATCGGTCTGTTTTGTGTTCTGCTGCTTAACTTGATCACACTAAAGCCAGGTGAAGCGATGTATTTGAATGCGAACACTCCGCACTCTTACATTAAAGGTACCGGGCTTGAGATTATGGCAAATTCAGACAACGTGCTACGAGCAGGTTTAACGCCAAAACACATTGATGTCGCTGAGTTAGTCGCCTGCACAAAATTCACGCCAATTCCGTTCGAAGGCTTGTTGTTAGAGCCATCAAAACTGGGTAAATGTGATTGTTATGATATCCCGGTCAGTGACTTCAATTTCAATATCTTTCATCGTCCTCATCAAGAAGAAGTTATCACAAGTGGCGCTGAAATTTTAATGGCAATAGATGATGACCTAGTGCTAATGAGTCAGAAAGGCGAGCACTTAACACTCACCAAAGGGCAATCGGTATTTATCCCAGCTTATATTGGCCATTACGAATTGAGCAGCAAAGGGCGAGTGGCGAGAGCGTTTAATTAGCGAAGTCGCTTCTAGTTTAAATAGAGAGTCATCCCCACGAAATTAGTATCACTATCATCAACAATTTGGTAGTCAAGCGCCTGATAAAAACTGATGGCGCGGGTGTTACTTCTAAAGCTCGACAGAGTGACTTGGTTTCGTTGCTCTTGATGGGCTTTTTCGTGGATGCGTGACATGACTTTTTTACCAATAGACTGATCTTGGTATTGATGGGAAATGATCAGAAGGTGAACATGGTATGCGTTGTCATAAGGCTTAAAACACACAAGTCCAACCCTTTGTTTTCCTAGGTATACCCAATGAAACCAAGAGGGATTGTACTCGTTTAAAAGTCGTTGACGTTGGAAGTCGTCATCCCATCCGAAAACGCTATCAACGTGTATGAAAAGCCCTTGCTTAACACACGCAAACAGTTCTTCGAATTCGAGATTTGAAACGAGCTGGAATTGTATGTTCTCTTCTTCTATTGTCACTCTGCTCACTTCCTTATCAAACGCTTTCGAATAAGCAAACAGTAACATAATTGAAGAAGCCGAATTAGCTTAGATTTGCGCTGTTATGAAACCCAAAAGCCATGCGTAGTGCATGGCTTAGAATAAAGTATTGGATTGATTTTTCTATACGATCTTAAGCGCGTGATGGCGCGTGAGCTGTTTGTGTAGCGAGTCTTTTAGCTCCATGCGTTCTACTTTGAGGTTGTGCATGCTGTCGTCATCGATAGGGCTGCCAGAGATTTCTAGCTGACGGATGTCGTAGTCGAGTTGGTGGTATTTCTGCATGTCTGCTTTGAATTTTTCGTCGTCGTGGTTGAGCTGAACAATGTCTAATTTAAGATCTGGGAAATCTAAGATAAAGGCATGGTTTTCATTGAGCATTGGCACTTCCTCTCTAGTCGGATTTTTAGGGCGTGTTGATCTTTCGAGCTTGTTTTTGCGGCGAATTGCTGGGTATTTCTACAAGGCAGAGGCTTTGATGTGTAGCTAGCCTACATGAGAGGCCGATAACGTAGTAGAAATAACCAGCAAACGCTGCCCGAAGGGTTCGGCTAAAAGCGTTTTACTCTTTGTTAAGGGAGATTTGCTTAGAATGACTAGGCTACTTCTCCCTCGCCGCGATTAAAACGCTTTTATCTCGAACAAAATCCAACCGCGGAAGGTCAACACGCCCTGACAGTATAGAAGCAATTTATCGAAAGAAATGTGGTTCAAAACACAAAGCCGTAAAGCGATCAAAAAAGGGCGCAAACTCGAGGAATCATCTTCGAACTTGCGCCCTTTTGTATGTATATAGCTAACTATTTATCGTTACATGTTTAGAACTATACGTGTTGAAAGCAGAAAGCTTATTTCGCTTTCTTACCAGAACGTTGCTGCTCTTTGTGTGCTAGCTTTTCTTTCTTACGTTGATCGATAAGGTGAGCAGCATCGCCGCCTACGTGGGTTTCGCCACGAGCATTCGACAATTGAACTTGCTTTTCACGTTCGCGGAAACGCGCTTTCTGCTCGTCGCTGTGCTTATCAACACACTTAGGGCAGCTTACGCCTTTCTCAAAGTGCTCAGACGCTTTGTCTTCGTCTGTGATTGGCAGACGACAAGCGTTACACACGTCGTAGCCGCTCTTCTCTAGCTGGTGGTTTACTGCAACACGACCATCAAATACGTAGCAGTCGCCTTCCCACATGCTCTCTTCTTCTGGTACTTCTTCTAGGTACTTAAGAATGCCGCCTTCAAGGTGGTAAACCTCATCAAAGCCTTGTTCTTTCATGTAGGCTGTTGATTTTTCGCAACGAATACCGCCGGTACAGAACATCGCGACTTTCTTGTGCTTCTTAGGATCAAGGTTGTCTTCAACGTACTGAGGGAATTCACGGAAGGTTTCTGTGTTTGGGTTTACAGCATTTTTGAAGGTGCCGATGTCCACTTCGTAGTCGTTACGGGTATCAACCAGAATTACATCAGGATCAGAAATCAGAGCGTTCCACTCGTTTGGTTTCACGTAAGTGCCGACAACGTGGCGTGG
The DNA here is from genome assembly GCF_041439815.1 of Vibrio sp. 1F279. Taxonomy (NCBI): domain Bacteria; kingdom Pseudomonadati; phylum Pseudomonadota; class Gammaproteobacteria; order Vibrionales; family Vibrionaceae; genus Vibrio; species Vibrio sp. 1F279. The sequence continues at coordinate 242,099 of NZ_JBGOOU010000002.1, forward strand.
GTCGATACCCTCAACGCCCATGGTTACGATCTCTTTCTTAAGCTTAACCTTGGTGCGGTTGAATGGTTGTTCTTCGTTGAACGACTCTTTGTAAACAACATCAGCCAAACGAGAATCTTGTTTGAACCATTGAAGAAGAGCGTCGATAGATTCGCGCTTACCTGCAACAGTACCGTTGATGCCTTCGCTTGCAAGTAGCAAAGTACCGCGGATTTGGTTGGCTTCTAACACGTCAGTGAGTGGCTGGCGAATTTCTTGGTAATCATCAAGTGCTACGAATTTATACAGAGCACATACAACATATTGAGACATGGTTTTTCCTTTCTGCGAGCTGGAACGTAAATCCAGAGCGTTGCCTTTTATGATACAGACTGAGTTTGATTTACTCAGGTTTGCCCATATTGGCTTATTAAAATCCGCCGCAGTATAACCAAGCCAAGGAAGGACAAAAACCAACCAAAAGTAGGGCTATTTATCATTTCAATTTGTATGGTTTATGGACTAAGAAATGCAATGAAACTGTTTTATCAGGTTCGAATTACGACGCGTATTCCCAAACCCAAAAGGCCCTGCTGTAAAAATACAGCAGGGCCTGGTATCTAGTCCGTTTACTTAATCAGCGATTACGCTTGGTTCAGTACTTCCGCTAAGCGTTTCACAGCTTCCGTCAATTCTTCTGGGTTGGCGTTAGTGAAGTTTAGGCGCAGTGCGGCTTTTGCTTCATCGGCCTTTGGATAAAATACTGGGCTTGGTACAACCGCCACACCATTCGATAATAGAGTTTTAGCCAGTTCAAAGGTGTCGCACTCTGGGATTTCTACCCAAATGAACATCCCGCCATCTACGGCTTTTAACACGCAATCTGCAGGCAGTTGTTTTTCTAGCTCTGAAAACAGAACCTCATAACGAGACTTGTATAGCGTGCGAATGTTTTCCATATGCACGCCAAAGTCTTCATGTTTTAGAAGGCCAACAAGCAGCGCTTGCATGGGTACACTTGAGTGCAAGTCTGCGCCTTGCTTCACTTTGATCAGTGGCTCAAGGTAGCTGCGTTTGCCTGTTACCGCGCCAATACGTAGACCTGGCGATGCAATCTTAGAGAATGAACGAAGAACGATAGAGTTATCAGGGCAGAATGAAGAAACCAATGGCAGTTCCGTACCAGTGAAACGTAGCTCACGGTATGGTGCATCTTCAATGAATGCCACGTTGTATTTGATGCACAGTTCAGCGACTTTTTGACGAGTTTCTGTTGCCCAGCACACACCTGTTGGGTTGTGGAAATCAGGCACGGCATAGAACATTTTCGGTGATTGCTGTGCAAAGCACGTCTCTAGTTCGTCTAGGTTCGGGCCAAATTCTGTTTGAGACACAGTCACAATGTTTGCTTGAACTAGGCCAAACACCTGCATCGCACCCAAGTAGCTTGGCGCTTCCATCACAACCACATCATTCGGATCAACATATGCTCGTGCAATTAAGTCGAGACCTTGCTGAGAACCGGTACAAATCATTGCCGTGTGAGTCTCTGGCAATTGGTAGCTTTGCGTAAGGTGGTCAAGCAACGGGTCGTAACCGGCAGTAGAACCGTATTGGAAAACTTCAGGCATGTTCGCTAGGTTTTCTAGCGTTGGCTTCATTAAATCGATAGGGAATGTTTTCTCGTCCGGTAAACCACCTGCCAATGAGATGACATTTGGATCGCTTGCGGCTGCTAGGATCTCTCGAATGTATGAAGATTGAATCTGTTGTAATGACTGTGCGATTTCCATGTGTTGTGTCTCGTCTTTTATCGTTTTTATTCTATCGCTTGATATTACACGGCAATTGTAAAAACTAGCGTGTCCGTTTATGCTCTTAAACATGTCCATTTATGCTATTTAAACGATGTCACGACAACACTTATCCCGAATCAATGATGTTTTGTTCCATATTCATCAAGACATCAGCCAACCTCTGTCGGCAAAAGCGCTCTCCGAGATTGCGGCTTATTCAGAGCAACATTTTCATCGCACCTTTAAAAGCGTGGTTGGGGAGTCGCTACATCAGTACATTCGACGCACTCGAATGGAGTATGCAGCCAATCAATTGATGTTCGATACCACGTCGTCAGTGGTAGAGATTGCTAGTAAATGTGGCTTTAGTTCGGTGTCTTCATTTAGCCGAGCATTCAAAGCGACCTTTAACATGTCACCGGGAGAATGGCGTAAACACGACTTACAGATAGCAGAAAAACCCTATTTGAAAGATCCCGAAGTAGCGGCGGGTTATTTGAACGTAGCGCAGCGAGTGTTACCCGAACCTAAGATCGTTGAAACACCGGAGCGCATGGCGGCTTATGTTCGACATACGGGTTATAACCGTTCCATTCGCAACGCGTGGCTGATATTGAAAGCGTGGGCGAACTCAGAACAGCGCGACTTTTCGAGCCAGTTTGGTTTGCATCACTCAAACCCTGCTTGGGTTGAAATGGATCAGTGTCGCTATGTGGCGTGTATCGCGATTGATGAGCCGATTAAGTATCGCAGTGTCGTGAACCAGATGGTGATTCCGGGTGGTTTACACGCGGTATTTCGACTGAATGGCCGTTATGGTGAACTGCTACCACAGATCAGTATGGTGTTAGAAAAGTGGTTACCGGCTTCTGGTTTCAAACAGCGCTCGACTCCCGCGTATGTGCATTATCATCGGAACCATTTTCTCAACAGTGATGAAGTGTTTGAGCTTGATTTCTATCTCCCTGTGAGTTTTTATTAGTAACCCCATTTTGAGGAAAAATTATGTATCTCGTTTTGTATTGCCACAATATTGGTATGACCGATTTTTCATTCTTTGAAACAGAAGATTTTGACAAAGAAGAGGGCTATATCGTACGAGGCAAATGGCCGAATGAGAAAGCGTTTCGTGATTACTTAACCAAAGAGTTTGGTGACATGAGCGAGTTCCAAGTGATCGACTTAATCGCCAAAGGCGCAGAAGCAGAACACTACTCACCAGAAGAGTTGATGCGCCTAGCTCAGTAGCCGTTAGCTCAGCAATATCTAGCTCGGTAATACGTTTTAAATCGAATAAAGAAATGGCAGCCTGATTAGGCTGCCATTTTCGCTTTAAGCTGGAGCGCATCACTCGGAGTAAGCGCGAAGCTATTGCGCGACTTCGTCCACCAAGTACAAGATTGATTGATACGGAATGCCACTGTGATGTGATAAACCGATCTCACAGGTTCGGCTGTTGCTAAAGCCGCGAGTGCAGTTGCTCGGCACTTGTTCTTTGAGTGGGTGTACCGCCGCTTCATTCAGCTCTGGAGTGGTAAAACCTTTATCACCCGCCCAACCACAACATTGAATATGCTCAGGAACGATGACTTCTTCGGTACAGGCTTTAGCAAGGCTCAACATCGCGCCTTCCAAACCCATTCGACGAGAGCTACAAGTCACATGCAGCATCACGGTTTCTTGCAGCGGCTCAAGTGTCAGGTGCTCAAGCAGGTATTGATTCACAAACCCTGTCGGCTCTAATACCTCTAACGGTTTGGTGAACTGTTCAATACTGCGTTTAGCACATGGGCTGGTATCCATTAATACTGGGTATTCACCCTGACGACTGGCTTGCCACAACACTTCTTCGAGTTGTTGCGCTTTAGATTGGGCTAAATCGGTCATCCCTTTGCTGTCGTAAGGCATGCCACAACATTGGTCGTCTAGCTTCTTCGGAAGAATAACCTCAAATCCGGCTTTGTTAAGCAAAGACATGGTCACTTCAGTTAGAGGACGTTGGTCGCACGCATCGCTTTGTTGTCCCATGGTGCGACTTGCACAGGAAGGGAGGTAAACCACCTTCTTATGATTGCTTGAGGATTCTGCCGTCACCGGTGATGAGACTAGCGAGTGACTATTGGATTGCGGCATCTCAGGCATCCAAACAGGTGTCGCACCTTTAGTTATTGAGCGCAGGCCGTTGGTTAGCTTGCCGACTGTGTTTGCGCCTAATACTTTACTCGCCACTTGGTTGGTTTTGAGGCCGGCTTTGGTAAGTTTAGTGGTGGTCGAGAAATGATCCGCTGTCCACTTAGCGATTGGCGTAAATTTCTCGTACTTGGCAATACGAAGCTTCTTGATCAAATCACCGGTGTTGATTCCGACTGGGCAACGCTCGGCACACAGGCCTGTCGCCGCGCAGGTATCAATGCCTTGGTATTCGAAGGTTTTCTCTAGCTCACTTGCTTCTATCTCTTCACCTGCAGCACGGCGGCGTTGTAACTCGCGGTACAGCACGATACGTTGGCGTGGCGATAGAGTTAAGGTACGAGACGGACAAACAGGCTCACAGAAGCCACATTCAATACAGCGGTCGACAAGGTCGTCAGCAGCAGGCATTGGCTTCAAATTCGTGATGTGTGAATTTGGATTGTCGTTGATGATAACGCCGGGGTTGAGCAGTCTTTCTGGGTCAAACAGCGCTTTGATCTGTTGCATCAAGGCATAGCCGTCTTTGCCCCATTCCAATTCCACATAAGGCGCCATGTTACGACCAGTACCATGCTCTGCTTTTAGAGAACCTTGGTATTTCACCGCAACCAGCTCGGCAACATCGTCCATGAAACCGCCGTAGCGATCGATTTCTGTTTGACTGTCGAAGCCTTGAGTAAATACAAAGTGCAGGTTGCCTTCGAGGGCGTGACCAAAAATGATCGCTTCGCTGTAGTCGTATTTGTCGAACAGCTCTTGTAGCTCTCGAATACCGTTAGCGAGGTTTTCGACAGGGAAAGCCACGTCTTCGATGATAACGGTTGTGCCAACTTCACGAACGGCTCCAACGGCAGGGAACATGCCTTTTCGGATGCCCCACAGAGTTGCGACTGTCTTTGGATCGGAAGTGAAAGGCACCGATTCAACAATCGTGTACTCAGTCAATGCGTCCAAAATTGATTTACATTGTAAATCTAAGTCCTGCTGGGAGCTGGCGTGTGATTCAACCAAAATAGCCGCGGCTTCTAAATCCAAGCTAGGCATAAAGGCGGGCATGCCCGGTTTATCAGCCACTGAGCGCAGCGCTCTGCCATCCATCAATTCAACCGCAGCAACCGGCGTTTTTGATAGTGTAGTAACGGCTTTACTGGCTTGTTCTATGTCGGAAAACACCAACAGAGCCGAGGCTTTGTTCGGATGTTCGATAACCGTGTTGTAGGTAATCTCAGCGATGAAGCCTAGCGTGCCTTCAGAACCTATCATCAGGTGTTTGATGATCTCAATTGGATCGTGGTAATCGACCAAGGCATTCAGAGCGTAGCCAGTGGTGTTTTTGAGGCGGTACTTGTGGCGGATTCTGTCTGCAAGTTCTTGGTTTGAAGCTGTCTGTTGATGTAACTCAACAATGCCTTCAAACAATTCTTTGTGTGATTGCTTGAATGCCTCAATACTTGCGTTATCAGCAGTATCAAGCAGGGAGCCATCACTCAATACTATTTTCATGCTCTCGACGGTGCGATAAGAGTTTTGCGCAGTACCACAACACATGCCACTGGCGTTGTTCGCGGCAATACCACCGATTTTACAGGTATTGATAGAGGCTGGATCTGGGCCGATTTTACGTTGGAAAGGGGCAAGGTATTTGTTGGCATCGGCGCCAATCACACCCGGTTGAAGGATGATCTGATTACCGTTATCTACGATTTCGTGGCCACGCCAGTCATCGGTCAGTGTGATGAGTACCGAGTCTGAAACGGCTTGCCCTGAAAGGCTGGTGCCCGCGGCGCGAAAGGTAAAATGAATGCCCAGTTCGCGACAGCTTTGAATGGTGAATATGACTTCGTCTAAGTTTTTAAGCCTTAGAACCATTTTCGGCACCAAGCGATAAAAACTCGCATCGGTGCCGTAGGCCAATCGCTTTGCCTCTTGAGTGACAATGCGTTCTGTTTCTATTTTTTGAGCCAGTATCGCTTCAAGCTGCTGATAAGCTTGTGCGTCTAGTACTCGCTCATGGGATGTGGTTGTCTCCATCTTTGCTTCCTTGTGCTTCTTATTTGGCACTGTTCAGGGCGTGTTGACCTTTCGTGGTTAAATTTTGTTCGAGATAAAAGCGTTTTAATCGCGGCGAGGGGGAAGTAGCCTAGTCACTCTAAGCAAATCCCCCTCAACAAAGAGTAAAACGCTTTTAGCTGAACCCTTCGGGCAGCGTTTGCTGGCCATTTCTACTACGTTATCGGCTTCTCATGTAGGCTAGCTACACATCGACGCCTCTGCCTTGTATAAATACCCAGCAACTCGCTGCAAAAATCAGCTCGAAAGATCAACACGCCCTAGCTTTTTATTTTATTTTCCAGTGCTTAAACGGTGTCACAACGGCAGTGTAATTGCTGTGACACCGATTGAACTTCAGTCTAAGTAGACCAAAGCATTAGTCTGAATCTGAATCTGAATCCGAACCGGAGTCGTGGCGGATTAATCTAGCCCCACCAAAGAATCACGAGTTAAGTCTTTGATTGTCTTGGCGCCAGTTAGAGTCATCGCAACGCGCATCTCTTTGTCGTAAAGGTCGAGTAGGTTCTCAACACCTGCTTGTCCTTGCGCTGCTAACGCGTAGACGAAAGAGCGACCAAGCAAGGTACAGTCTGCGCCCATCGCCATCATGCGAACTACATCTAAGCCAGTACGAATACCAGAGTCGACCAGAATCTTAGTGTCGCCTTTTACTGCGTCTGCAATTGCAGGCAGTGCTTTAGCACTTGATAGAACGCCATCAAGCTGACGACCGCCGTGGTTTGAAACTACGATACCGTCTGCACCAAATCTTACGGCGTCTTTTGCATCTTCTTCATCAAGAATGCCTTTGATGACCATCGGGCCGTCCCAGAAATCACGGATCCACTCTAGGTCTTTCCATGAAATCGACGGGTCGAAGTTGTCACCCAACCAACCGATGTAGTCTTCCAGTTTGGTTGGAGAACCTCGGTAAGTAGAGATATTGCCAAGATCGTGTGGTTTACCCAACAGACCAACATCAACCGCCCAACTAGGATGACGCATCGATTGGAATACACGACGAATTGCTGCATTTGGGCCGCTCATTCCTGAGTGCATGTCACGGTAGCGAGCGCCAGGTACAGGCATATCCACCGTGAAGACCAGTGTTGTCACGCCTGCCGCTTTGGCACGTTCCAATACGTTCTTCATGAAGCCGCGATCTTTTAGCACGTAAAGTTGGAACCACATTGGGCGCTCAATCTTAGGTGCGACTTCTTCAATCGGGCATACAGATACGGTCGACATCGTAAAAGGGATGCCTTTATTGTCTGCGGCTTTTGCAGCTTGTACTTCGCCACGTCGTGCGTACATGCCTGTTAGACCAACGGGTGCTAAGGCAATCGGCATCGCGAGCTTTTCACCAAACAACTCGGTTTCTAAATTTAGGTCCGACATGTCATTGAGGACACGCTGTTTGAGCGCGATCTCTGCAAGATCGGCCGTGTTGCGGCGTAGGGTATGTTCACCGTAAGAACCGCCGTCAATATAGTGGAAAAGAAACGGTGGTAATTTCGCTTTTGCTGCGGCGCGGTAATCAGTCGATGCGGATATGATCATAATTTCAGTCCTAAATTCTTGGGATGTTGCCCTTCTATGAGAGCTTGGCTTGGGCTGCTTTAATTCTTGAAAAGTAAGTGTTTGTTCTTTCTTAACCAGTTAAGCAATTAATCGGTGAAGCAAATAAACAATGAAACAGAGAAGCAATAAAATGGCGTTAATACCCGAGGGTGTTGATGTGTTTTAGTATCCATTCCGAAACTCATCAACTGTCTTATTAGACGGTGTTGCAGTCGGGGAATTGAGTATTAACGCCAAGTGCTTTTGTAACGACTTATGGTTTACATAAGTGCGTCTGTCATTTTGAAGCCGTAGATAACCACTAGGCCGATGATTCCTGTCATCACCAAGTAGTAGAACGTTGGGATGATTGTCTTACGTAGTGTTGCGCCTTCGCGTCCTAGCAAGCCTACGGTCGCCGATGCGGCTACCACGTTGTGAATCGCAATCATGTTACCAGCTGCAGCACCAACGGCTTGCAGAGCAACAACCACAGCACTAGAGATAGACAGAGTTTGTGCTACTTCGAATTGGAACTGGCTGAACATCATGTTTGAAACGGTGTTCGAACCTGCAATGAAGGCACCTAACGCACCAACCGTGGCACTTAACGCTGGGAATGCGCTGCCGACTAGGTCAGCTGCAAAGTTTGCAGTGGTTACTGGCATACTTGCTAAATCAGCGCCGTTCACGCCAGAGTTAATAAAGATACGAACCATTGGGATGGTGAACACCAACACAAAGCCTGCGCCAATCAGAGTCTTGCTCGATTCACCGAAGGCTTTAGCCAGTGGTGTTGCGCTGCGTGATTGCATTAGAACAGCAACCAGTGCGACGAAGACCAAGATACCGCCAGGTAGATACAGAGGTTGAATCGCTGTGCTTACGCCTGTCTCGCCAAGGATGTTGCTGAAAGAAAGGCTAACGCTCTTAAGCAGGCCTTTGAACTCAGGGCTAACACGGCTAGCAACTAGAGTGACAGCGAGCAGCACGTAAGGTGCCCATGCCATCGCCATGCTCATTTTCTTATGGTTTTGGTTGTTGTCATCTAGATCGATTTTCAAAGAACCTAGCCATTCTGCTGGCCACTTGTCTTCGCTCTCAAAATCCCATTTTGATTTAGGTACTAGGAAGCCACGTTTTGCTGCTGTTACAACAATAGCAAGGCCAACCAAACCACCAATCAGTGATGGGAACTCAGCACCGAGGAAAACACCCGTTAGTGCGTAAGGAATGGTGAAAGCGGCACCTGCGAACAGTGCGAATGGCAGGATATCAAGACCTTCAGTCCAGCTTTTATTCTTACCGAAGAAGCGAGTCAGCATCATTGCCATCAATACAGGAATCATCACACCAACGCAGGCGTGGATGATTGCAACACTTGATGTGATCTGTTGTAGGTAAGCATCCCATGTTGAACCATTGGCAATCAGGCTTTCACCGATGTTGTGCGTATCCAAACCTTTGTTTACGCCAACAATGATAGGTGTACCCACCGCGCCGAACGATACCGGCGTAGATTGAATCATCATGCCCATCAGTACCGCAGCTAACGCTGGGAAGCCAATTGCAACCAATAACGGAGCGGCGATTGCAGCGGGTGTGCCGAAGCCAGACGCACCTTCAATGAATGAACCAAAACACCAAGCAATGATGATCGCTTGTACACGACGGTCTGCTGATATGTCAGTAAATCCGTTGCGGATGGTGGTGATAGCTCCGGTGTGTTTCAAAGTGTTTAATAAGAAGATGGCGCCAAACACAATCCAGAGAACCGACACGGTAATGCCGAATCCTTGGAATACTGAAGCCAGCACGCGAGTGCTAGACATATCCCATGCGAATAGGGCGATAGCAACGGTTAATGCAAATGCCACGGGCATTGCTTTTTTTGCGGGCCAGTTAAGGCCAACCAGCAGAATCGCTGCAACAACTATTGGCGAAAAGGCCAATAAAGCTAGTAGAGTTTCACTCATGGGTACTTCCTCGTACTTGTTTTCAAACGTTCATGTTTGAAGTGAATAACACGTCATTAGTTTTGTAGGTGTAATCTGAATCTCATGGATTCAATTGTTGTAATTAGAGTCGCTTTATTTGTAACCGATGTGATTGCAAAAGCTGTTTTTGTAATTGTTTTGTTAATTTGGCGTGAATTTACCCCTTTATTTTTTATTGATATAGGGAAATAATGAAAATAATTAATTCCAAAATTGGCATAATCAAATGCGAGCAGACGATTTGATCCTGTTTTCACAGGTAGTAGAGCTGGGTAGTTTTAGTAAGGTGGCAGAACAAAATAACCTTACAAATTCGGTAGTTAGTAAGAGAATTGCGCGTTTGGAAGAAGAGATTGGCGTGCAGCTATTATATCGAACCACGCGTAAATTGACGCTGACCGAGGCGGGTAAGGCAATGTTACACGGAGCCAAAAATGTGAAGCAGGCGGCTCAAGAGGCTATGGACGCAGTTTCAGGCTTTGGTGAAAATGTCAGTGGTCATATCAAAATGTCAGTGCCTACTATCTCCGGAGATTTGATTCTCGCAGACGCTGTTGCCGAGTTTTGTAATATGCACCCAGGTTTAACGGTCGATATGTCTCTTAACAATCGATTTGTTGATTTGGTTGAGGATGGTCTCGACTTGGTCATTCGAACCGGTTACTTGGAAGATTCCAGCCTTATTGCCCGTCATATATTGGATTCACAATGGGTGGTGTGTGCCTCGCCATCTTATATCGCTAAGAACGGTAAGCCGATGCAGCCCAAGGATTTGGTTGAGCACAATTGCTTGCAATACGCTTATCAAACGACAGGCGCCAGTGAGTGGCAGTTCTTACACAGTAAGGATGGCTGTACCGACAACGACAAATACATCGTACGCGTCTCTGGCTCTTTCTCTACCGATAACGCGACGGCATTACGAAAAGCCGCTTTGGGCGGTCATGGTGTGGCGTACGTGCCACGTTGTCTGGTGTATCACGATATTCGCAACGGCCAGCTGGTGGATATCTTCCCTGATTTAGTCGGTAAAAAGCTGGGTATTTATGCGGTGTACCCGTTCACTCGTCAGCCACCGAACAAGATTAAGTTATTGATTGAACACATCAGAACGCGTTACCTGACGATTTCACACTATTTTTAACAAGGATCACGATGAGCTATTTAAAAGAGTATCAATATCCAGTCACCAACAAACAGATCGTCAGCGATGACTATTTTGGTCAGATAGTCGAAGACCCATATCGCTGGTTAGAAGACGACAGAAGTGACGAAACCGCACAGTGGGTGGCAAGCCAGAATGAAGTGACGTTTGATTACCTCGCTCAAATCCCGTATCGCGCAGAACTGCGAGAGCGATTAGCGAAAGCGCAAGATTACAAAAAGAGCTCGCAGCCGTTTGTGCGAGGTGATTACACCTATTTCTATAAGAACGACGGCCTGCAGAATCACAGCATTCTTTATCGTCAGAAAGAAGGCCTGCAGGTTGAAGTGTTCCTAGATCCGAATACCTTCTCGGAAGATGGCACCACATCACTGGGCTCGGTGTCGTTTTCGAAAGATTACAGCCTAGTGGCATACAGTATTTCAGAGGGTGGTAGCGACTGGCGTAAGATCTTTGTGATTGATACTGAGACTAAGCAGCAGCTTGAAGCCGAAATCACAGACGCTAAATTTACCGGTATTTCTTGGTTGGGTAATCGCGGCTTTTATTACTCTAGCTATGACAAGCCAGACGGAAGCCAGCTTTCGGCACGCACCGAACAGCACAAACTTTACTTCCATGAGTTGGGTACAGAGCAAGCTAGCGACAAAGTGGTTTTTGGTGAGAATAACGCCGAGCAGCACCGCTATGTGTCGGGTTACACCACCGAAGACGACCGTTACTTGATCATTTTAGGTCGAGAGTCGACATCGGGTAACAGACTGTTCTATATCGATTTAAATTCACCTGAACAATCGCTGAACACGCTGATTGATCATGTGGATAGCGATACGTACCTCATCGATAACCAAGATGAAGTCTTCATTTTATACACCAATCTCGATGCGCCTAATGGCAAGGTGGTGAGCTTTGATACTCGCAGTCAACAGTGGCTCGATATCATTCCTGAAAAGCCACAGCCGTTAGATATCAGCACGGGCGGTGGTTACTTGTTTGCTCACTACATGGTGGATGTGGTGTCTAAGGTTGAGCAGTTGGATTACCAAGGTAACCTAGTTCGTGACATTCATTTGCCTGGGCTGGGAACGGCCAGTGGCTTAGGTGGAAAAAACGAGCAATCTCAGCTTTATTACACCTTTACCAACTATGTTACGCCGCCAACAATTTTCTCTTTTGATGTTGAATCTGGAAGCTCTAAAATCTACCAACGCTCTGAGTCTCCGTTTGAGTCGGATCAATTTGAGTCTAAACAAGTCTTCTATACCTCGAAGGATGGAACTCAGGTTCCGATGCTTATCTCTTATAAGAAGGGATTAGTGTTAGATGGCAATAACCCAACCATGTTGTACGCCTATGGTGGCTTTAACGTTAGCCTAACGCCTTCTTTCTCGGGGACTGTTGGCAGTTGGCTAGAACTGGGTGGCGTATATGCGGTGCCAAACCTGCGTGGCGGTGGCGAGTATGGTAAGGCGTGGCACAAAGCGGGTACACAACAACAGAAGCAAAACGTATTTGATGACTTCATTGCTGCTGCCGAGTTCTTAATTGAAGAAAACTATACCAGTAGCGATAAGTTGGCGATTCGCGGCGGTTCTAACGGAGGCTTGCTGGTAGGCGCTTGTATGACACAAAGGCCAGAGCTGTTCCAAGTGGCTCTGCCTGCGGTTGGGGTGTTGGACATGTTGCGTTACCACACATTCACGTCTGGCGAAGGTTGGGCGTACGACTATGGCACATCCGCGCAAAACAAAGAGATGTTCGAATATCTGCTTGGTTATTCTCCGGTTCATAATGTGGTGCGTGGCACGGATTATCCAGCAACTCTGGTGACGACTGCCGATCACGATGACCGCGTGGTACCTGCTCACTCTTATAAGTTCATCTCAGAGCTGCAAGATAAGCATGAAGGCGGTGCGCCCGTGATGATTCGTATCGATGTTAATGCGGGCCATGGTGCTGGAATGCCGCTGAGTAAAGCGATCGATCTCACTGCTGATATCTACGCATTTACCCTGTTCAATATGGGAATAGAGTCCCTAGATTCAATCTAGAAAATACTTAATTTTAGATAACTGGGTATTTGACTCAATCCCAAAAGCCTCAAAATCTGCCTTAGATTTTGAGGCTTTTCATATTTACGAAAACCAATCAAAATTTCACCATATTTTCCTCGCTCCACCACACTCTTTTCCGTGATAGACCCCGCCATTACTGATGAAATGAAAGCGATTTCAAGCTGTATTTTTACGGATTTTTACGTCTATCTATCTGATTATAAATAAATAACCATTTCTGGTGATAACTCTAAAAGTTTCATGGTATTTAGGCTAGTTTATCAGTGTGAACAGCAACTAACTTTTCAACGCTTTCATTGCTTAATATTTCCCTGTTCGATGAAAACTCAAAAAAATAATAGGGAATTACAATGCAAAAATTTAAGCTTTTGCCAATAACGGTCGCAGTGGCGGCTTCGCTTGCTTCACTCTCTTCTTTTGCTGCTGATACTAATATCGAAGCACTAGAAAAACGAATTCAAGAGTTAGAATCTAAGGTTGTTGATATTGATTATATTAACGATCAACAACCCGCGGTTTTAACGGCTGAAACTAAGGTGCCAGATGGCATCGTCTTCTCTGGTTATGCTCGTTACGGCGCTCACTACAAGAGCGGTGATGAACGTTACGTAGACATCGGTACAACAGGTCGTTCTGTCGGTCGTTTGGGTAACGAAGCTAATGGTGGTGAGGTTCAGCTAGCTAAGCTTTTCGAAGCTGACAATGGTGCGATTTGGGACGTCGTATTCATGGCTGACCACTGGGAAGCTGACGCTTGGGCTGACGATGGCGGCTTGAGCATGAAAAAAATGTACGCTGGTGTGACTAATGTATTTGAAAGCCAACCAGAGCTTTACATGTGGGCTGGTCGCGACTTCCACCAACGTCCGCAACAAGGTTTGAATGATTACTTCTGGATGACACACGATGGTCAAGGCGCTGGCTTTAACAACCTAGATTTCGGTGGCGCTAAGCTAGATATGGGCTTTGTTGGCCAAGTGAAAGGCGGCCTCGTAAATGACAATGGTCGATACGCAATTACTTCTAAACTTCATTCAATTAACGCGGGTATCGGTCAACTAGACTTGTATGCGAACTACGGTTTTGCTTCAGATGAAGCGGATACAGCGAGTTCAACTAAATATGTGATCGACCAAAAAACAGGTCAAACGAAAAAAGTGGTAACAGCTGGTACTAAAGTGAGCGATGAAACGGCATACCTAGTGGGTGCAACTCTTGGTTTAGGAGATTCCAACAAGTTAGTCGTTAAGTATGGTGATGGTGCAGATTCATCGGTATTTGAGTTGAAAGGCGACTATAAAACTTTTTACGCAAGCATTGAAGGTAACTACGCAGCATCGGATAAATTCATCATTGATTACCTAGTGTCGTATAAAGATAACTCTGGTGCAGACTTAGCTCGCGATAACACTGAGTATGCAGGTATCGTTCGTCCACAGTACCAATGGGATGACGTTCATTCTACATGGTTAGAAGCGGGTTACGGCATGGTTGATTACGATGACGACGGCGAAGAAAACGCGTGGAAGGTAACTCTATCTCAAAACGTTTCTCTAGGTGGCTTACCTTGGAGTCGTCCAATGCTTCGCTTCTACACAACCGTGGGTGATGTAGAGACAAAAGGCGCTCCAAAAGACAATGGTAATGTAGATACATTGTCATTCGGCGCAATGTTTGAAGCTTGGTGGTAATCACAAGCTAGCGACAGCAGCTCTTTGAATTAGGCATATTTTCAAAGAGCCTGTGTTTAAAAGTAGTAAATACTGTCCATTTTAGCCCTAAAGGCAGATTAATTAGGGCACGTTTCAATTAACTCCATTCTTGGGCACATTTTATGTGCCCTTTTTTTCGTCTTTAATACCTGTTCTATCATTTGGTATGGCCTCTTCACTTATTCTCCATACCGTCTTCAATACCCCGTTTCATATTATTTTAATTTATCTCGCACACGTTGATTTACCCTTGTTAATAGTAATGGCTAAGTCGCATCGTAGCCCTTGTATATCAATAGGCTAGATAGGAGGAATACTAGACATCAATTGTATTGGATACGCCGATAGTTATTTTGAAACCCCTTCACTGAACTATAACTTTTAACAAAACTGACTAACTATGGATTCATGATCTCATGAAACAGTTTCATGGCGTGAAGTTAATCTGTAAGCGCTTTCATGATTTCCACAACTGCCCTTTTTACCTCCAACTTTAGTGTGATGACACTCACTTCAACCAAGACGCCTTTCTTTAATAATCGTTTTGTAAGCGGTTACAAGCTAATGAAGTATCGAGGTTCGAGTGGCAACAATTAAACACGTATCAGAACATGCAGGTGTGTCTCAGGCGACAGTGTCTAGGGTTATTAATGGCACTAGCAGAGTCAGTCATGACAAGAAATTAAAGGTTGAAAAAGCGATCAAGGAGCTGGGTTATCGCCCGAACTCTATCGCTCAAGCCTTGGCTTCAAGTCGTACCGGTAGTGTGGGTGTTGTTGTTCCAGAACTGGGCGGTTCTTTCTATTCAGGCATTTTGCATTGCATAGAAGAAAACCTACGCCGCTTTGGTTACCACGCTGTGGTTACAGCGGGTTCGAATACAGAGCAAGGGCAACGTGAGTCTGTGGAGTTTCTGTTGGGGCGTCGTGTTGATGCTTTGATTCTTCATACTCAACTGCTCAGTGATGATTATTTAATTGAATTGGAAGAACAGGGGACCCCTGTGGTTTTAATTAACCGCTTCATCCCAGAAATGGCGATGAGTTGCATTGATATTGATAACGAAGTCGGGGGGCTACTCGCTACTCAATATCTTTTGCAAAAGGGACATACAGATATCGCGTGTATTACCGGGCCTTTAGATAAAGCAGATGCTAGGGGGCGTTTGCAGGGGTATCGAAAGGCCTTGGAAGAAGCGGGTGTGCCATACGATGAAGCATTAGTATCGGAAGCGGGCTTTACTGAAGAGACGGGCATCAGTGCTATGAAGAAGCTGATTAATCGTAAGTGTCATTTCACAGCAGTATTTGCTTCGAATGACCACATGGCATTTGGCGCCTTCGAGGTGTTGCATCAAGAGGGACTGTCTGTTCCTAAAGATGTATCACTGGTGGGCTTCGATAACACCATCTTCGCGCGCTATCTGACCCCTAGTTTGACCACCATTAATTTCCCTATTGAAGAGATGAGCGTTGAAGCAGTACAGCTCACTCTACAGAAGCTAAAAAAAATAAAACATGACGTGAACTTTAAATTGCTGCCGACGTTGGTCACTAGAAACTCGGTATCGGATTTACCAGTTACCCTATAAAAATATTAAGGATAGAACATGAAATTTAAGACCTTAGCGCTTTCATGCGCGGTTGC
Source organism: Vibrio sp. 1F279 (assembly GCF_041439815.1). Classification (NCBI taxonomy): domain Bacteria; kingdom Pseudomonadati; phylum Pseudomonadota; class Gammaproteobacteria; order Vibrionales; family Vibrionaceae; genus Vibrio; species Vibrio sp. 1F279. The sequence continues at coordinate 258,275 of NZ_JBGOOU010000002.1, forward strand.
TTTAGGATTAGGTACAACAGCTGCAAATGCAGCAGACAAAGAAATTCGTTTCGACGGTTTCCCTGATTTCGATAGCAGCCTGAAGGTATTACTGCCTGATTTCGAAAAGGAAACGGGTATCAAAGTTGATTACCTTATGAACAACCACGGTGACCACCACACGAAACTCACAACGAACCTTGCAACGGGTTCTGGTGCCGGTGATGTGATTGTTGTCGACGTTGAGAAAATTGGTCCATTTGTTGGCTCTGGCGGCCTAGTTAACCTGTCTGAAAACTACGGTGCAGATAAATACGAAGAACGATTCGCACCTTACGCATGGGCACAAGGCAAAGGCGCTGACGGCGATATGTATGGTATCCCTGTCGACCTAGGTCCAGGTGTTATGTACTACCGTACCGACGTGTTCGAAAAAGCGGGCATTGATGTAGAAGAAGCAATCAAAGATTGGGATTCATACATTGCTGCTGGTGAAAAACTGAAAGAGCAAAACGTACAACTTATCGCTTCGGCAGCCGACGTGGCACAAGCGATTATCTTCACGACCGTTCCTGAAGGTGAAGGTCTGTACTTCGATAAAGATGGCAACCCAGTGGTTACATCAGAGCGTTTTGTTCACGCTTTTGAAGTAGCAAAAGAAATTCGCGACAAAGGCTTAGACGGCCGCATTCTGGCTTGGTCTAACGAATGGTACGAAGGCTTCCGCAACGGCACATTTGCAACTCAACTTTCTGGCGCTTGGCTTCTTGGTCACCTAAACAACTGGATTGCTCCTGAAACTAAAGGTAAGTGGGCAGTAGAAAACCTACCTGATGGCATCTATGGCAGCTGGGGTGGTTCATTCCTTTCAATTCCAACTCAATCAGACAATCCAGATGAAGCTTGGGCGCTTATTGAATACATGACGACGGATCGTGAAGTGCAGCTTAAGCACTTCGAAACGATTGCTGCTTTCCCTGCGAACATCACAACGTATGACGATGAGCTTTTCCAAGAAGAGATGGAGTTCCTAGGCGGACAAAAAGCCCGTCTTCTTTTTGCTGAAGTGGCGCAAAACATCAAACCCGTCTCTCCAGCACAAGGCGACCACGTTGCACGTTCTATTATCTTAGAGAACGCATTGATGGAAGTACTTGATGAAGGTAAAGACATCAAGACTGCGCTTAAAGAGGCAGAGCGTCTAATCAAGCGTCGCACGCGTAACCTTTAATTTGTTTTTACTTTAAGTAAGTGAGGAAGCGTGGATAACGCGCTTCCTTTTTAAGAGGTCGTTACTATGAATCATACAGCGAGCACAACGATAGAACCTGCGGACAAAAGCCTTTTTTCTCGTCTAAATTTGAAAGCGCTTACACCGTATGGATTTCTTCTGCCGTTTCTGATCATTTTTTCTGTATTTGGGATCTTCCCGCTGTTGTTCTCTGTTTACCTGTCGTTCCACGAGTGGAACCCGGTAAGAGGCATGGATGCGATGGAGTTCGTTGGTTTTGAGAACTATCACATTGCTTTAACGGACCCATGGCTATGGCGTTCATTGAAGAACACGCTTTGGCTAGCGATCACTTCAGGCGTGGCTCAGCACTTAGTCGCTATTCCAGTGGCTTACATGTTGGTTTCAATGGGTGACCGTATGCGTCACTGGCTAACATCGGCGTACTTTCTACCGTTCATTACATCAACGGTCGCAGCATCACTGATTTTCTTCAATATGTACTCTCCTAACTCAGGAATTATTAACCAAACGCTAATGGCTCTGGCCGATAGCACGCTGTTTGGTTGGGCATTCGCTTGGGTTAACGATTTCCAACCAATCCGTTGGTTAGACGATGCCACTATGGTGAAGCCGTCTATCGCAATCATGGTTTTCTGGAAATACACCGGTTTTAACATCGTCCTTTACACCACGGGTTTAATGACGATTCCTAAAGACATCTTAGAAGCTGCACGTATGGATGGTGCCAATGCCTTCCGCCGCTTCTGGAACATTTCACTACCAATGATTCGTCCATTCATCTTCTTTGCTATCACGATGACCATCATCGGTAACCTGCAAATGTTTGAAGAACCGTTCGTCCTAACGCGTGGTACAGGTGGTACTGGCCAATCTGGTTTAACTATCTCGATGTACCTCTACAAAGTGGGTTGGGAATGGCTAGAAATGGGTACAGCATCTGCTATCTCGTGGTTACTGTTTGCACTCATCGCGACTTGTACATTGGTTCAATTTTTACTCTTCGGTAAGAAAGGCTTAGGGGAACATTAAGATGTCGACATCAATTAAGACAAATACCTCACCACTAAGTGGACTGATACCAAGCGAGCGCAGCATGTTCATTCTGACTAAGATCTTGATGGTCATGCTAGGTATCTTACTGGTTGTTTCAGCGCTAATTACAGTCTTTCCATTTGTATGGTCGGCACTGCTATCAACGCGTGACCGTTCTGAAATTTTCGGCACGGGCATTAGCTTTGCGATTGGCGATAGCCTGGCGATTAACTACGCCAAATTGCTTGAAATCATGCCGTTTTGGAAAGCGATGTTTAACTCGATTTACGTGGCTTTCTTAGGCACCACCATCTCGCTGCTGTTTTGTAGCATGGGTGGCTACGCATTTGCTGTGTTTAAGTTCCGCGGTAAGAACGTGTTGTTCGGCATGCTGGTTGGCTCAATGGCGATTCCGCCTGTGCTTAGCTTGATCCCTTACTTCATGATCGTGAAATTCTTAGGCTTGTTGGATAACCACATGGCGGTATGGCTACCGTTCACCACCACACCATTTGGTATCTTCTTGATGCGTCAGCACGTGATTGCATCGATTCCAAAAGAGCTACTTGAAGCGGCGAAATTGGATGGTGCAGGTGAGTTCAGAACGTACTGGAGCGTGGTACTGCCACTGATGAAGCCAGCACTGGCAACACTGGCTATCGTTCAGTTCGTTTTCTTCTGGAACATGTTTATGCAGCCTCTCGTGGTGCTTAACAACCCAGATAACTATGTTATTACGCAAGCACTTCGAAGTGTTCAAGGTATTCCGAATACGCCATGGGGCGCGGTAATGCTAGGTACCACAATTTCTATTTTACCGCTCGTGATTACTTACTTGTTCGCATCGAAACAGATGATCAGTGGTTTAACGTCCGGCGCAGTCAAAGGTTAGGTTTAAGGGTTATAACAATGAATAAATATCAACTTCCAAGTGATTCAAAGTTACGCAGTAAGGAATTTGTATTCGGTGTCGCGACATCTTCATACCAAATTGAAGGCGGCGTTGAAGAGGGCGGTCGTACACCGTCTATCTGGGACACTTTCTGCAAGACGCCGGGCAAGGTCGATAACGGCGACAATGGTGATGTGGCGTGTGACCACTACCACTTATGGAAACAAGATATCGAGATGATTCAAGGCTTAGGCGTTGATGCTTACCGTCTCTCTATTGCATGGCCGCGCATCCTGCCACAAGACGGTGTCGTCAACCAGCAAGGTCTAGAGTTTTACGGTCAGATCATCGATGAGTGTCATGCTCGTGGCATGAAGGTATATGTGACGCTGTATCACTGGGATCTTCCGCAATACCTTGAAGATAAAGGCGGCTGGCTAAACCGCGAAACGTCTTATAAATTCGCAGAATACGCAGAAGTGGTGAGTAAATACTTTGGTGACAATATCGATGTGTACACCACGCTGAATGAACCGTTTGTGTCTGCATTCCTAGGCTACCGTTGGGGCGAACATGCACCAGGTATCAAGGGTGAAAAAGAAGGCTACCTAGCATCTCACCACCTAATGCTGGCACACGGTTTGGCTATGCCGATCCTTCGTAAAAATGCCCCTCATGCTAAGCATGGTGTGGTATTCAACGCGACGCCAGCTTACCCGCTGACGCCACAAGACCAAGCGGCAGCCGATTACTGCGAAGCCGAGAACTACCACTGGTTCATCGACCCAGTATTGAAAGGCGAATACCCACAGTTAGTGGTTGAGCGCCAAGCGATGAACATGCCGATGATTCTAGAAGGCGATTTAGACATCATCAGCGCACCAGTCGATTACATCGGTATCAACTACTACACACGCAATGTCGCTCGCTTCAATGAGAACGGCGACATTGAATCAGTAAAACAGACTGACGCAGAACACACTTACATCGGCTGGGAAATTAACCCACAAGGTTTAACTGATTTATTGGTAAGACTGGATGCTCGTTACGAAAATATGCCACCTATCTACATTACAGAGAACGGTGCTGCAGGCAACGACGAGCGTGTTAACGGACAAGTGATGGATGACCAACGTGTTCGCTATTTCCAAGGTCATATCGAAGCGGTTCACAACGCGGTTGAAGCGGGTGTGAAAGTCGACGGTTACTTCGCTTGGAGCTTGATGGATAACTTTGAGTGGGCATTCGGCTACTGCCAGCGTTTTGGCATTGTCCATGTTGACTACACCACCCAAGAAAGAACATTGAAACAGAGCGCAATTGCGTACCGAAATATGCTGCTAGAGCGCCCTGAGGAGAACAGATAATGGCTAAAGTAGAATTTAAGAACATCAAAAAATCATTCGGTGATGTTGAAGTCGTCAAAGAGTTTGATTTTACGGTTGAAGACGGTGAGTTCGTGGTTTTCCTTGGCCCATCTGGCTGTGGTAAATCGACAACGCTACGCATGCTTGCTGGCCTTGAAAGTATCAGTTCTGGTGACATCGTGGTTGGCGGCAAGCTGATGAATAAAGTCGACGCGAAAGACCGTGACTTAGCGATGGTATTCCAAAGCTACGCACTGTACCCACATATGACGGTGTACGAGAACATCGCCTTTGCGCTAAAACTGAAGGGCATGCCAAAAGCAGAAATCGACGTAGAAGTGCTAAAAGCAGCGAAAATGCTAGAGCTTGACCCGCTACTGAACCGTAAGCCAAAAGAGCTTTCTGGTGGTCAACGTCAACGTGTGGCAATGGGTCGTGCGATGGTTCGTACGCCTAAGGTTTTCTTGTTTGATGAGCCGTTATCTAACCTAGATGCAAAACTTCGTGGCGTGATGCGTGAAGAGATCAAACACCTACATCGTGAACTTAAAACCACTACGATCTACGTAACCCACGATCAGATCGAAGCGATGACATTGGCGGATCGCATCGTGATCCTGAAAGACGGTTATGTTGCTCAAGTTGGTACACCAACCGAAGTGTTCCAGCGTCCTGCAAACAAGTTTGTCGCGCAATTCATTGGTAACCCGTCAATGAACATGTTGGAAGCAAAACTGATTGAAAAAGAAGGCGAGTACTTCGTTGAAATTGGCGATGTTCATATCCCACTGCCTGAGCGCTTTAAGTCTCTGGCGTCTAAGAACCTAGCGCTGCATTTTGGTGTTCGTCCAACAGACATTCACCTACGTGCCGAGCAAGTTGACCACGACCGCGTGCTGCCATTCCCTGTGAAAATCAAAGACAAGGAATTACTGGGCGCGAGCATTCTTCTGAAAACAGAAATTGGCGGTCAACCGCTGATGGTTGAAACCCAAGCGGCTGAAGTGGATGTAAAAGATTTGACGCTTTACTTGGATTTGGATGCTTTCCACTTGTTTGATGCTCTGAGTGAGAACTCGCTAGCGAGCTAGCCAGTCAATTTAAATCAGCCATGAGCTGACACCAACCAACTTACGACAAATTGTTTTGGCTCCTCCTGATTTGGGAGGGGCTAGGAATAGTGATGATGAAATTCGGATATTTTGACGATAAAAACAAAGAATACGTAGCAACCACACCGTGTACACCGATCAAATGGTGTAACTATGTCGGCACATTAGATTTCGGTGGCATTGTCGATAGCAACGGCGGCGTCCTGTTGTGTAAGGGCGATCCTGCACTTAACCGTATCACTAAGTACATTGCTCAACTGCCAAACTCAGATTTTAAAGGCTCGACCATGTACCTCAAGGTGCGTGATGAAGCGGGCAACGTAGAGGTGTTCTCACCTTTCTACACGCCAACCTTGAAGCCGCTCGAGAAGTTTGAAAACCACACGGGCTTGTCTTACACCACCATCATTGCAGAAGCGTTTGGTGTGCGTTGTGAAGCGACTTTCTTTGTACCAAAAGCTGACCAAGTACTGCTACAAGACATCAAAGTCACCAACATTTCAGACAAAGCACTGCACGTTGATGTGGTACCTGTGTATGAATTCACACACTTCGATGCGCTTAAACAGCTACTCAATGCGGACTGGGTTCCACAAACCATGACGCTGAAAGCGCATCAGCAAGAGTCGGGTCATACCGTGCTTGAGCAGTATGCTTTCATGAAGCGTGACTACGCGGTGAACCTGATGACAGCGGATCGCCCTGCGACGTCTTTTGATGGTGATCGCCAATCATTCCTAGGTAATTTGGGCTACGGCACATGGGCAGCACCACAAGCACTAAACAATGATGAATTAGGCAACACCGAGTGTTTGCGTGGCGACAACATTGGCGCACTGAACCTGCGTCTAGGTTGGTTATCTCCAGAGCAGACAGAACGTACGATTGTACAAATCGCGCAAGAACAGAGCCTAGAAGCAGCATTGCCTCTATTGGCTAAATATCGTGACCATCAAGTGGTCGATTCTGCTTTCGCTGAACTGGCTGAACATTGGGATGGTTACCTACAAGCGGTTCAGGTTGAAACGCCAGATCCGGCAATGAACTCGATGCTGAACGTACATAATCCACGTCAGTGTCACACAACCAAAAACTGGTCTCGTTACTTGTCTCTGTATCAGCTTGGCTATGGTGCTCGTGGCATCGGTTTCCGTGATTCTTCGCAAGATACATTGGGCGTAATTACCCACATGCCGGAAGAGGCGCGTGAGTTCATTGAGCGTCTGTTGTCTGTTCAGAACACCAATGGTTCTGCGATGCATCAGTTCTTCCCATCAACGATGGAAGCGAACGCGGGTGACTCACGTGAAGAGGAAGATCGCCCTGATTACTACGGTGATGATCACCTGTGGATCATCTACGCGGTGACGCAATATGTGAAAGAAACGGGCAATGCAGACTTCTTGAACAAAGAGATCCCGTTCTATCAAAAAGACAAAGCGGGCAACCCAGTTGAAACGGGAACGGTTTGGAACCACCTGTGCCGCGCGATTGAATTTACCTACACCAATACTGGTGAGCACGGCCTACCGTTATTAGGTTTTGCTGACTGGAATGACACGGTAAACCTGCCAACGGGTGCTGAGTCGATGATGGTGGCGAACATGTACGGCAAAGCACTACTCGACATGTTGGACTTGTGTGAGCTGCGTGGCGAAGTGCAACTGACAGCTAAGTTTAAAGATCAGTATCAACAGATGCAGAGTACGGTGAATGAGTGCGGTTGGGATGGTGAGTGGTTTGTTCGTTACTTTGATGAGCAAGGTTTACCAATCGGCTCTCATAAAAATGAGCAAGGGCAGATCTACACTAACGGTCAAAGTTGGCCTGTGATTTCTGGTTTCGCGACTCAAGAACGTGCTACTCAAGCGCTAGATTCTGTTTACAACAAGCTGAATACAGCGAATGGCATTAAGCTTTCAACTCCTGGTTACAACGGCTTTGATCCGCAGCTAGGTGGTGTTTCAACTTACCCACCAGGTGCAAAAGAGAACGGTGGTATCTTCTTGCATTCCAACCCTTGGGTGATGATCGCAGAAGCGAAAATGGGCAACGGTGAGCGTGCTTATGAGTACTACCGTCAAATCAACCCAGCTTCTAAGAACGACGACATCGATACCTTCGAATCTGAGCCTTACTGCTACCCACAAAACATTTTGGGTGATGAACATAAGCAGTTTGGTTTAGGCCGAAATGCATGGCTTTCAGGTACTTCATCTTGGACATACGTAGCGGGTACGCAATGGATTCTGGGTGTTCGTCCTGAAGTGGATGGCTTGCTGGTGGACCCATGTATTCCGGCAGAATGGCCTGAATTCAAAGTCCGCCGTCAGTTCCGTGGCGCGACATACCATATTCATGTCACGAACCCGAATAACGTATGTAAAGGTGTGGTTGAGATGAAGGTGAATGGTGACCTGATTTCAGGTAATAAAGCGCCAGTATTTACCTCTGGTGAGCACACCATCGAGGTGGTTTTAGGTTAACAAAGAGAAGGGCGCTTTATGCGCCCTTTATTGCTTTTTGGTTTCTCTTTAGTGTCGCTTTATTTTGGCTGCATCACTTTGGTTGATAACTAGCTTGGCATTGCCAAGTAAAGGTCTGAGATTGGTTCGGGCTAAGCGTCAATAAGCCTATCTGGTTATTGAATGCATCAGCTGGGCAAGTCATTGGTTCTATTGCAATACTTTGTTCGCTCGTCGGTGTGTAAAGCTGAACGAATGGGTAGCTTGCATCTTGTTGATAGCGAATAGCGGCAGATGAATCTGAGCGCGTAAACGCAAGTTGGTTGGTTGTCTTGGAATCAAATTCAAAGCAGTGATTTAAGCTTTGATTGGTGAGTGAATCGTCCAAAGACAAACGGTCAAAAGCGTGTTTTTCACCATTGGGTAGGTCGTTTTCGTGTATGACCTCAGAGCAAGGCGACATAGCGAGTCCACATTGTGCTAGCTCAGTACCGAGTGAAAAGTAAGGGTGCCAAGCATCACCGAATGGGAAGGCTGAATCACCAAGGTTAGAGACGGTTGTTGAGGAAGTGAGCTTGCCAGTGACGTCAACCGTGAAGGTTACATCAAGGCTGAAAGCAAACGGGAAAGCAGGGTGCAATGACGACGTTTGATACTGCAACGTCACACTGGCGGATTCTTCAGTGGCTACGTTGTTTGTGATTGAAAAAGGTTGGTTGTAGAGCAGGCCGTGTACGGCGTGATCAGACCAAGGAAAATTAGCTGGGAGTTGATGGTTTTGGTTATCGAAACTGTAACGACCTAAGTTTAAACGGTTTGGAAAAGGGAATAATTTAGCACTGCGGGAAAAGAACGGATGTTGGTTGATCAGTTCATCATAATTCTGATAACCACAAATAAAAGAGAATGGACTGTTATTTACGATATATTTATTAATAACAGCACCAAATCCATTGATTATTTGAAGTTCTATACCATGTTGGTGGTTTATTAATGTGACAGAGTCAATATTTCCAAATTTTTCATTTATAATTTTAAACATGTTGATGTCTCCATTTTAAAAAGATATTAACAAGAAGAAAAAAATATTCAATGGCGGTTTTAAAATGAATAATAAAATTCCATATACGAGTTACTCAGGAAATTCGGAACACTTATGTAAAAAAGGTGATGCAGTTGAATTTATTCAACCTTGGTACACACCAATTTCTACCACACCAGAAAATACAGGTATGGCGGTGGGCGGAATTGGTAACACATTTACACTGACGCCAAACGGGAAAACACCAAATTTCAGCTTTATTCCGGGGATATTTGTCGATTGTTCAGAGCAAGTTATTAATTTTAATGATTTTTATGCGTCGGTGATGAATGTGCCGACCATCGATACGCTGCAAGTCAGTGATGAGCAAGAGCTGAGCGTTCACCTGAACTTTTATCCTGCCTTGTTCGATGGCAACAAGATCGAAAGCAAAAACATATCGAATGCGATTAACCTGATTCGATCAGCATTAAAAAATGGTCGATTCTACCAAGAAAATAAAGCTAACTTTACAAAGTGGAACGTTGAGTTTTCAAATAAGACTCAATTATTGATTGAAGAAGATTCTGCTTCAACAATTTGTCAATTATATGTCGCCTTAGATTTCTTTAATGGTTTATTAACAAATGATACAACGAAGTTATTATCGCTTACCGCGGGTGATAATAATAACATAGATAGTGTTAATGGCAGAGGTATAGAATATCAAGCTTTATATCCATTGGCTGAATATAAATACAATAGCTTCGAAAATATTAATATAAAGCGTAAGGTAGTTTCTCCGATCGTTAAAGAGAACAAACGCCTTTGTTCTTTACCTATGCACTGGAATCACTTCGAATTAACCAATAATTCATCGCAAACGCGCGTGATTACGCTTGCTCAACCGCTACAAAACTTGATTGGTTCAACCTATCAAAAAGGTCGTGATGGCATTCAAGATTCGGCTTGTACCTTATCTCAAAATCCGATCGCTCAGCAGCATGAAGTGGTTAACTTAAAAGGCGAAAGTCACAGCTTTACCGGTGTTCAGCTTTCTAGCCAGTCGCCTTATCAGAGCGATATTGAAGGCGAAGTGGTGTTTGGTGTTCAAGCGGATAACCAGTTGACGGAATCTGGTAAGGTTTCGATTTCTGTGAAGCCAACGCTTTACACCTCTAAGAGTGCTCAGCAAACAGAGTTCGCACTGAAAACAGGCCGCACAAACACTGAGTTCCAAACCGGTATCTACACAGGGCGTGAAGCTCTGAGCGCATTGGTGGTGGTTCAGGTTGAATTGGAAGCGGGTGAGTCTGTTGACCTGCGTTTTGCACAGGTAATGGCGCACAGCAAAGTTATGCTTAATGGTTGGCATTCAGATAAGGCTTACACGCAATTTTACCCGCAAACACAACCAGCTCTGCCGATGTTAGAAGATGTATTACCAGAGCTAGAAGCGATTGAGCAACAGATCGTCGAACAACAAACCGCTTTCCTAAAGCAAGCTCAAAGCAAGATATCGCAGCCAGAATCGGCATTGCGTTATGCGACGATGGCAATGAACTCATTGTCCTTCCTAGCCGAATCAACGGTATGGGATAAAGAAGATAAGTTCTTGGTGAAAGAGTGTGTCGACTACCCATTCTTTAACTCTCTGGATGTGTACTTCTACGGCTCATTCTCACTGCTTTATTTGTTGCCTGAGCTTGATGGCTGCGTGATGAAAGAGTTCTCGAAAGCCATTTTGGCGGAAGATTTTACCGAACGCCGATACTGGGAGTATGAAGCGACGCCGAATGCCGAATTGATTGATGACAAGTACCAAGGCGTGCGTGCTATTCGAGGTGCGGTGATCCACGACTTGGGCAGTCCATTCGACATCCAGCCAGATGCGTACAGCTGGCACAACGTGAAAGAATGGAAGGACTTAGCGCCGAAGTACATTCTGATGGTGTACCGTCACTATCAAAACACCCAAGATATTTCAGTGGTTAAAGAGTGCTGGCAAGCCGTAACTGAAAGCATCGATTTCTTATCGAACTTGATTGCTGAAGGCGATGATTTACCGCTAACCCGTGGCACAGACGATACCTTTGATAACCTTGCGTCTCACGGCATCTCTATTTACTGCGCGAGCCTTTGGGTTGCAGGTCTGCAAGCCGCGAGCGAACTTGCAAAATTGATGAATGAAAGTGAGTTAGCCGCGGGCTACTTAACGCGTTCTAAAAAGGCGTTGGTAACAGTTGAGCAAAGCTTGTGGGATGAGAAAGAGGGTTACTACCACTTCTTCGTGACTCCTGTTCAAGCCAAGCATTTAACAGGTGCGGGCTACCAAGAACTGGAAACCTTAGGCCTGACTTTGACGGGGGATACGATTGCTGACAAGAACACGCTCAATGCCTATTTAAATGAAACGGATACCTCCATCAACATCAGTAAGGTATCTCAAAGAGTCTCTAAGAAACGCTTGCTGAGTGAGACCGCGCCTCAAGCCTTTACACAAGAATACTTAGATTTAGTGCCAGATTCCGACAACAGCTTTGGCGATGCTTTGTTGGCTGATAGCTACCTAAAGCTCATCGGTTTAGAAGGTATTTTCCCGCAAGATAATATCCAACGCGCATTGGACTATGTTTATAAGCATAACTTCGAAATTAACAGTCCTGAGTTGGGTGTTGCGAATATGACGTTAGCCGATGGCTCACCACATGAAGCATTTCAGGCACAAGATGTGTGGATTGGTGTTCAGTTTAGTGTGGCAACAGCGTTGAATTTAGCGGGTAAATCGCAGCAAGCAGAAACATTGATGGATACCGTGTATACCGCACTCTATGACTATTCGAAAATTCCATTTGCAGCGCCAGAGGGCTTCAATTGCTCTGTGTCTGTCAATGAGAACGATCTTATAGAAGCATTTAAATTGTCGCAAAATGATGCGAAAAACTGGCTAAGTGTACTTAAATATCAAAACTGTGTGCTGTCTGACGGTCGTGTCAACCCAACATTGACGAAAGATACTGATAATTTTGTTAAAATGTTGAGCGGTGAAATCCCGCTAGAAAAGCTGGCTGGCTTGCACAAATGGCTACTGAGTACTGGCTTGAAATACACGGCTGGTCGCTACTTTAGACCGGGGATGATCTTCGCCTACTTGTATTAACTTAATGACACGATTTTCAGCTAAAGCAGTGGTATGCAGGTTGGAACTGATGGGGAGCTTAAAGCTCCCCGAATGTCACTTGATTAGGGTATCGAGATGCGCACTAAAACAAAAAAAACAACAGTATACGATGTGGCAAGACTGGCTGGTGTTTCTCCCAGTACCGTGTCTCGCTTCCTTAATCGAACCACTTATGTGTCGGATGATAAAAGCCAAAACATTGAGCAAGCCATTAAAGACACGGGCTACAAACCTAACTTCCAAATGCAAGAAAACACCAACCGACGTTCGCTCACTATTGGTGTCTTGGTGCAACACCCTGATAGCCCTTACACCAGTCGTATCCTCAACGACATGGAAAAAACTCTGATCGCTCAAGGCTATTCATTAGTGATCGCAACAGGGCATTGGCAGAAAAAGCTAGAAATGCACGCGTTGGAGTATCTGGCGAAAAGTAACGTGGATGGCATGATCATCGTGACAGGCAGTATTACTCAGGAAGAGATTGCTAAGTATGCACAAGACATCCCTATCGTGATGGTTGGCTACGATTTTGTTGAGAATAATGTCCGCTCCATCAATATCGACAACGTGTTGGGTGGCTATATGGCAACCCTACATTTACTGCAACAAGGACATGTGAATATTGCTCACATCAAGGGGTTATCAAGCCAGCCTGATGCAGGTAATCGCTTTGAAGGCTATAAGAAGGCCCTTCAAGAGGCCGGTATTAAGGTGATGCCAAAACTGGTCAAGCAGGGCGATTTTAGTAGTGAATCTGGCTACGAGAAAACGATAGAGTTGATAGAGTCAAAGATTCACTTCTCAGCCTTGTTTGCTGCAAATGACCAAACGGCTTACGGTGCGATTAAGGCGCTGTCAGACCACGGTTATAAAGTGCCAGAAGATGTGTCTGTGATTGGCTTTGATGATTTGCCGACCTCTAAGTATTTCACCCCAGCGTTAACCACCTTAAGACAGCCGATTGAAGAGATTGGTGAAGTGTGTGCTCAGTCGATCTTGAACTTGTTATCTGGCGAGCGGCATGAAGCTCGACTGCCACCGATTGATTTAATCGTCAGAGAGTCGACCAAATCATTGTATCGTTAATTTCAAGACAAGCCTCAAGGTGGTGCGCCCGTGATGATTCGTATTGATGTCAGTGCGAACCGTGGTGCAGGAATGTCGCTGAGTAAAGCTATCGATCTCACTACTTATATTTGCGCGTTCACATTGTTCAATATGGGGATTGAATTGTGATCTAAATTAGCTGTGAGATAATAAAGATGTCACATATTTCATGTGGCATTTTTTATTTGTGGGAAAAATAAACCTTGCATTGAATTTGTCGAGAAGTTTGTAGTGCACCGATATTAAGGTGTTACGTATGCTTACGTTAGTAAAGCGATAAATACTGTAATATCCGACCAAGTTAAACGTTACTACTTAGCCGTCATCCTAGACAGCTTTATTATAGGTTTTCGAATGAAACAATTAACTCTAGCTCTCATTTTGTCCTTTTTATCGTCAGTCAGTTACAGTCAGGATTCTGAGTTTTATCCTGAATACTATTCCCAAGAAGTTATATCAAATGATCACTTAACTTTTGTCCTTAACTTTGATTTGGACTTTAAGTATGACAAAGAACGCTACATTGAAGCCGCTAACAAATGGCTAGGCATAATCAAAAAGGTTGATGGAAAAGATCAGCACACAATTAACATTGAAATTATTGTGTCAGATGATGTGGAAGAGTACGGCTTAGCGGCAGTAGAAGAGTATGAAGACAATATCCCCTCATTAGGCATTATCTGGATTAGCTCAGACCTCCATGAGCCTGATTTTGATCCCAAAAGCTATAAGCCAACTATTTTGCATGAATTTGCGCATATTCTTGGCGTTGGAACTTCAAGTGACGTGTTTATAGACGATTCAAAAGAGATTGCCGGTAAAGGTTTTTGTATGGAAACCAGCAAAGCAGTTACTGCCTACAATGAAGCTTATAATAGAGATTATGAATGCTTGCCATTTTCCGACGGCGGTCATTTATACGATTACATCAATGGGACTGACGACAAACGCGGTAAGGATTCTAAAGGCCGAACTATTCCGCCAATGCCTAAAGAGTTAATGGCTAATGGTGATGACTTGGGACCGGTGACGTTGTCAATTATTGATGATCTGGGCTTTGAACTTTACGATTGACTCTACTACGCCCTTAACTGGGCGTTTTTTAATCCCCAAAGTTAATTCAATCACTACTTTAGGTTATACGGGGGCATGTAAGCTAAATCACTTTTGCCCCAAAGCTTGTTGGCCCTTTTCAATAAGAAAACTGCGAGCTTGATTTATCCCTATCTAAGCTAATGATTCTCTAGAGTTGCTTATCCTGTTTCATACCTGCTTATGGTTTTACACAACCTTTTGATATAGGAGATGGTGATATGTTGAATGTTTCAACATATCACACAGAACTAACAAAAAAATCCCCGTATATTCAATTGATTATACGGATGTGCTTTGGATATAGTTGATGTAATAAGCAGCCAACATCAATATGTAAAGCTGTTAGCCCTTTTCCCTAAATTGTAAGAGGATCAATAATAAATGGTGGAAGGTACTTCAAATGGTACAGTTTATGCTCATGCTTGGTTTGCTGCATCAGCAAAAAGAGCCCTAGAAGCTGAAAATTTTGGTGATACTTGTGCGGGAATTACAGTAGTAACGTTAACTGCATTCATGGTTGAAAGTTATTTTAACTACATTTGCTCAAGATTATTAAACAAGAGCGAGTTAACTGAAGCTGTGCTTGATTCCGACTTACCACTAGATGTTGTAGCGAAACTTGATGATTGCGGAAAGAAATTAGGCTTCGAAGAAAGAGTTGCAAAAGCATATGGTATTGATGAGCGGTATGAGTTACTCGCTAATAATCTGATCAAATTTTCACATGGGCAAAAATCTAAACAATTAGCAAAGTGCTTCGAAGAGAGCGGAAAGGATGGCGCTGATTTTACAGAAATAGATAACAAATTCAGAATTCCACCTATTGTAAAATGTAAGGCAATCTTAGATACGGTATCCCGTGACGAGCGAAAAAATAATGAATTTGTAAATATAGTTGTTCGCTTGTTCTCGGCGAGAAATTCACTTGCTCATGGTAAAACTGAAAGTGTAAGCAATACCTTTACCATAGATGATGAAGAAGTATCGCCAGAAAGTTGTCCTTCAGTCATAGCTTCTTGGCAGGAGTCGTGTTCTTTGGAAAAAGCACAGAGTTACTATGGAACTTGTACTGAATTAGTGAACTATATTGGTAAGTTAGCATTAGATGAAGAGCACCCATTGTTAACATTGTCATCTCAGGTGTCAGGATTACAGGGCCATACAAAGCATTTAAGAGAAGCTTAGATGAAGAAAATTTTCAAATTAAAGCAATGGTTAAGCATCGATGATGTTGCTAGAAGATTATCTTATATCTGTGAAGAAGATGTATCAGATAAAGATATAGTTCAACTATGCATTGATGGAGAACTTGATATCTGTTGGCTTGTGAGACATGGCTGGGCTCGAGAAGCTGCAATGTATACAAGTCTTATTGGAGGATGGTTTTTAGAAAATATAACCCAAGATGTGACACATAAATCAATATTGGATTACACACTTGATGAATTAATGACCAATTACGTTTGTGGACCAAAGGCCATTAGCCTTTCTATTGGTTCATTATCAGATCCTTTCCGCATTGAAGGCCCTCTCAAGATACAGTTGAATACTGGCATTTTTAAAGATCATTTATTGTCCTTTATTACAGGGACAGATTCGGAGTTAGTTAACCTTGAAGGGTGCTTATTATTAGATTCAGAAGGACGGTATGTTCAGCCTGTCGACTTTTTACCTACTAATGATGGGGAGGCAGTATTCGATCGACTCGCTG
The DNA here is from genome assembly GCF_041439815.1 of Vibrio sp. 1F279. NCBI lineage: Bacteria > Pseudomonadati > Pseudomonadota > Gammaproteobacteria > Vibrionales > Vibrionaceae > Vibrio > Vibrio sp. 1F279. The sequence continues at coordinate 274,495 of NZ_JBGOOU010000002.1, forward strand.
AAAGAGCTTATCCCACGGATGATTTACCGGAATTTAATGAGTTAGTTGTACTACGTAAGGACTTGGAAGTCCTTGAGCAAAAGATAACAGAGCCAGAAAAAAGACTATTGAGAACACCTGAAGATACTTTAGTTTCTAGTTTAGGTTTAATGGCGTTAATGCTAAGTGAACAATCTTCAAAGTATAAAAAAGGAACAACGGCAAACTGTAGTCAAATTGCTCAAGATATCAGTAAATTGGCAGCTAGGCATGGTGTGGAGCTAGACAAGGCATCAAACCTAAACAGAGATATTTCAGCTGCATTAAAATCACTTAAAAAATGGCAGCCATAAATAATTTCGGCTAACCACCAAAAAGCCACATGAGTTCTGCACTATTGGGTTACTTAGCAAGAAGGAGTAACCTAATGAAAGTAAACTGGAAATCGACACTCATCTACATTCTTATATCAGTAGAACTTTATGTAGAAATTCGTTTTGATGACATGATTTTTATATTTGGTACGAGTATTACGAAATAATTCAGTTATCAAAGCAATCAAAGTGATGCGTTACACTCGGTTGGGTACGGGGTTCAGTGTGCTTTGCTAGTACGGTGGGGCACACCTTATTACAGGCGTTACCTTCCATACCAAACCTAATCAATAACATTCTAATTTAGTAATATAACTGACTCACTTTTGTCCAAAAACAAGTTAGCGCTCTGCTGCTGTGATCCGACTATCAGCTAACCCTGTTTAAAGTTCGTCAACTTGAGCAAACCTTCATAATCACTGGCTCGAATCGCTGAGTTGATTTTTCATATACGCCAGAAACGAAAAATGTCGCATCCATGCGACATTTTTCTTTTGGCGGCCAAACCAGTTTTGCTATATCCATTCTAGAGTGAAACCCATTCTACTCTTCATATTTGAAGCCGCAGCGTTGTTAACTGCCTAAGTTCACCCAAATTACATAGAACACCTATGCTCATAGGGCTGAACTTATTTGTTGCCTAGCTGCAACTCCAATTATTTTGAGTATCGAGATTATTCAGAATGTACATATAAGACGCTGTTAATCTTGATTAGTTCCCTTTACGCGGCATTTTTTTTCGACTTATTTTCTAAGTCGAATGACGCTGCGATTAATTTCTTGGTGTAGTCATTTTTCGGTGCATTGAAAATCTCTTCTGCAGACCCTTCTTCCATCACTTCACCTTTCTGCATCACCAATACACGATCCGATAAGGCTTTGACTACCGAAAGGTCGTGGCTGATGAATAGGAAGCCGATATTGTGCTTGGCTTGAATGTCTTTTAGCAGGTCAATCACCGTCAGTTGTACAGAGCGATCGAGTGCTGAAGTAGGTTCATCCAGCAAAATGAAAGAAGGTTCAAGAATCAGCGCGCGAGCAATCGCAATACGTTGTCTTTGTCCGCCCGAGAACTCATGTGGATAGCGGTTAATTGAATTGGGTTCTAAGCGAACCTCAATCAATGCTTTGCGAGCTCGTTCTAATCTTTCTTTCTTGGATAGGTGAGGTTGATGTACCGTTAAACCTTCAGTGATGATTTCCCCAACTGTCATGCGTGGTGATAAAGAACCATAAGGATCTTGGAATACCATCTGTACATCTTTCTTAAGCTTGTGACGTTCTTTATCGGTTAACAAACTCACATCTTGGCCTTTGTAAACAATACGTCCGGTACTTGGCAGTAAGCCGATCAGTGCGCGTCCTAGTGTTGATTTACCTGATCCAGATTCACCAACAATGCCTAATGTTTCACCTTGTTTTAGGGTCAATGAAATGCCTTTTACGGCTTCGAAATATTGACTCTTACTCTTAATGAAGTGGGATTTCACCAAGAATTGAACACGGATATCATCGGCACACAGTAGCTCTGGTGCCGATGCTTCTACAGGAACCTTAGCGCCTTTCGGAATTGAGTTGATCAGCATGCGTGTGTAATCGTGCTTAGGATTTTCGAATAGCTCTTGAGTGAGTCCTTCTTCGACCAATTCCCCTTTACACATCACGAGTACTCGATCGGCAAAGTGTTTCACTACACCGAGATCATGGGTAATGAACAAAATCGCCATGCCCATCTTGCTTTGAATTTCTTTGATAAGAGAAAGCACTTCAGCCTGAACCGTTACATCTAAAGCCGTAGTTGGTTCGTCTGCAATCAGAATGTCTGGTTCATTGATCAGAGCCATTGCGATCATGATGCGTTGCAACTGGCCGCCTGAAAACTCATGTGGGTATTTTTTGTATGCTTGTTCTGGCATTGGCAGATGCACAAGGTTGAAAAGCTCAAGCACACGCTGCTTCGCTTGAGATTTCGATACATTACGATGACACATAATGGCTTCAGCCACTTGTGTGCCCACGCGCAGGTATGGGTTGAGAGAGGTCATTGGTTCTTGAAAGATCATTCCGATCCTGTCACCACGAATTGACTGCATCTCTCGTTCAGTCTTTTTGAGTATCGACTGATCTTCAAATTCGATTTCCGATTGAGCATCAATAATGGCGTTGTCAGGAAGCAAACGCATCAAAGCGTTGGAAGAGACAGATTTACCTGAACCCGATTCGCCAACAATGGCCAAGGTTTCACTAGAATTAAGAGTAAAGTTAATCTTTTTTACCGCATCAATGATTCCATCATTGGTTATGAATTTAACGGAGAGATTATTAACTTTAAGAATGGCCCGGTCCGACATGATATATCCTTATCAATTTAAGACATTAGGTGAAGATTGAACTTCTGAAGTGGTTTTAAGTTGCCCAAAATGGTGATGAGCGCGTTGAATTTGTTCTAGCTCGAGCATCCAATGTGAGCTGCGCTGAGCACTGCAAAATGCGATCAGGTGATTGAGTAAATCTTCGCTCTGCTTTTCCAATAACCTAAAGGTACGTTGAATCAACTCTGTACCTTCAAGAGAGATAAATTGCATCAATGCGTAAGATTGGTTCAAGGTGTCGAAGGCTTGTTGCTGTTGGCCTAAACGATTGAGAATCTCTGATTGAGCGACACTGGCGTCTCTAAGGCCTGAAATTAAGCAAGCAAACTGGCAGGGTTTGATGTCACTTTGGTATGCCGCGTTTTGGATGTGATGAGGAAGAGAGGTGAGAACATCATTATAGAGGCGCTGTGCTTCGGGCCAATGACCTTGTTCCATTAACTGTTCAGCTTTTAGGTAGTGCATCCAGCAGCGTTCAATTTCCATGTCCACATCCTTAATTTTAAATATCCTAAAATGTTAATGATATTTATTATCAATTGCAAATTAAAATCATTCACATGCTAAGTTGGTGAATTAAATCTCTCGTTATTGCTAAAAACGGGGTAAATTGAGTGTTATTTGTTCGGTTGAACAGCTGTGCAGCGTAAGTCACTAAATTTATAGGTAATTACATCTACACTGATTTTATCTACACCCAAGTAATGAAGGACTAAGGAGGCGGCGATGGCGATGCAAAGACTCAATACAGAACAGCTGTATAAGGTAGCGGAACTCGACAAGCTACCATGTAAGTCGACCAAAGAACTGGCTCCAATTGACGAAATCGTCGGGCAAGAACGTGCACAAAAGGCCGTTGAGTTCGCGATGTCAATTAAGGAAAAGGGTTACAACATTTATGCGATAGGTCGAAATGGTCTGGGTAAACGCACCATGATCTTGCGCTACCTAAACCGACATCCTCAAGAAGTACAGGAGCTTTTTGATTGGTGCTATATCGCGAATTTTGAAGACATTCGTACACCTAAGGTGCTGAAATTACCTCGTGGTGTTGGCAGCAGTTTGAAGCAAGATATTGAAAAGCTGATGCGTAAGCTTCTTAAAGCAATGCCACTCGCATTCGATAACGAGATGTACTTTAACCGCGCTGACCGATTAAAAAATCAGTTGGCCGCTAAGCAACAAGCGGCGTTAGAAGCGATCAGTCAAGAAGCAAAAGATAAGGGCATTAACCTGACGATCACGACTCAGGGTGACTACCAATTTGTCGCGATGAATGGCGATGATCTTCATACCGAAGAGAGCTTCGACTTACTCACGCCAGAAGAGCAAGATCAATTCGATAAAACCATTGATGGATTGGAAGTCGGGCTGCGGACCATTTCTCGTGAACTGACCGAGCTTGAAGAGACGTACACAGAGAAAGTTCAAAAGTTGAATGATGATACGGCGCGAGATGTTATTACCCACTTCATCAAGCAGTTGAAGCAAGATTACAGCCAATATCCTGATATTAAAAAGTACCTGACAGCACTGCGTAAAGACATTGTCGACAACGCAGATATTTTCTTAGAAGAGAGCACAGAGCAAGCAGAAGTTGCGACCGCCTCTTTGGATAAGAAAATGCCACGTCGCTACAAGGTGAACGTGATTGTGAGCCAGAAGGAGGAGACTCTGCCGATCGTGGTGGAAGAGAATCCAAATTATCACTCTCTGTTTGGTTATGTCGAGACGGCAACGTTCAAAGGCACCGTATTTACGGACTTCTCTTTGATTCGTGCAGGTAGCTTACATAGAGCCAATGGCGGCGTCTTGCTGATGGATGCGGTCAAAGTACTTGAACAACCTTATGTATGGGAAGGCTTGAAGCGCGCGCTGCGTTCGCGTCAATTGAGCTTCACGTCATTAGAAAAAGAGGTCACGTTAACGGGGGCGGTATCACTTGATCCTGAGCCTATTCCATTGGACGTTAAGATCATCCTGTTTGGTGATTATCGAACTTATCAACTACTGCAACATTACGATGCGGAGTTTGGTGAATTGTTCCGTGTGACGGCCGATTTTGAAGATGAGATGAAGCGTACTGCGGATTCTGAAATGCATTACGCACGCTTCATTTCAAGTATCGTGCACGACAACAACATGCTGCATTGTGATCGCAAAGCGATTGCTCGCATCATTGAGCACAGTTCTCGTCAGGCGGGTGACCAAAGTAAGTTGTCGCTGCACTCGGCACACATTGCCAACCTGCTTCGTGAATCAAACTACGTGGCGAAAGGAGCGAAGTCGAACCTGATTCGTGCTACGCATGTCGACCAGGCGCTATCGAACCAACAGATGCGTGTCGGGCGACTGCAAGACAGCGTAATGGAAACCTTCACCAACGGTACAACACTGATTCATGTGGATGGTCAGGCGGTTGGGCAGGTCAATGCGCTGTCTGTACTCAGCACAACCGATCATATGTTTGGCGCACCGAACCGGATCACGGCAACCACGGCTTATGGTGACGGTGAAGTGATTGATATCGAGAGAAACGTAGATCTAGGCGGCAGTATTCACTCGAAAGGGGTGATGATCTTATCGGCTTACCTTTCTTCGGTATTTGGTAAGACAGCGAAAGTACCGCTTACTACCAATATCACCTTCGAACAATCGTATGGTGGCGTCGATGGTGATAGCGCGAGTATGGCTGAGTTCTGTGCGGTGGTGTCTGCATTTTCTAAGCAGCCGAACCGTCAAGACATCGCGATTACCGGCTCGATGAACCAGTTCGGTGAGTCTCAGCCTATTGGTGGTGTGAATGAGAAAATTGAAGGCTTCTTTGATGTGTGCGAAATCAAAGGACGTTCAAATGAGCAAGGGGTGATCATCCCACGTTCAAATGTTCACAACCTGATGCTGCGTAATGACATCGTAAAAGCGGTTGAAAAGGGCGAGTTTAATATTTGGGCTATCGACCATGTGACCGAAGCGATTGAGCTGTTTACAGGCAAAGCCGCCGGTGAGGCGAGTGACGAGGGGAGCTATCCAATCGATACTATCTTTGGTATCGCTCAAGCTAAACTGAACGCACTGCGTAAATAGTCTAATATCTATAGACCCAGCTAGCTTTTTAATTAGATAAGTATTTGAAAGTTAGACAGATAGACAAAACTAAAAAGCCATCGACATAAAAATCGATGGCTTTTTTTGATTGCGACTTTGCTCGCTATTGAGTCGTCTGTATCTGGTCTGCTTACGGTATTCGGTGAAAGCAATGTGCTAAATGACTTTACCTATTTCGCAAACAGAGCTTGGTGCCATCGAACTTCAGCTTCGCCAACAAGTGCTTGGCATTAGAGCGGCCAATATCATCAAATTCTACCCCGTATCGAGCGTAGTGCGTTGATTTTTGGAGATTACAGATGATGCCTTTCAATGGCGGTATAAGTGGGCCATTGTAGTTCTCAGGTGTAACTTCAATAGATACTCGATCGGCAATTTGAATCGCACGAGAAGTAGGTGAGGTAACAAAACGACAACCACTTTTCGATAAGTCTCTAATCTCACAGTTTGCTCGTTGATCGTTGAAGATGATTCTGGAAGCTAAGTTCACCTCGTAGCGTGTCTCTTTACGCAGTTGGGTTACTTGCATCGAGCTTGGTGTTGAAAGCACAAGTATAGGGAAAGGATCTCCGATCCTATGGTGAATTTGGCTTTTAAAGTGGATAAGAGCGCCTTCTCCTCGCAGAGAGTACGCACGGGCTGTCATCCAAAAACCTTCTTGAAAGAAAAAGCTCAGATCATCGTTGGATACGTCGGGAACCTCAACCACAATGCAGTTATCACTGTGTGTACCGATAAATTTGGTGGTGGCGAGAAACTTAGTACCAACTGGAGTCGATACATTTAATGTCAGTTCACTGCCGTGCTCTATCATGGCCAGTGCATCGGTGCTATTTAACGTAGAAACGGTGCGGTTACGAGGATCTTGAAGTGCCTGATTATGCTCCAAAGGCTTCTTCAGTGGTGCGTTCATTATATGTTCTCCATGCGCCAACATGCGTCTGTTTGTTATATTGGTAACTTGCTATTAAGGGGCAAATACGTGCTAGATTTAGCAGGTGCAATTACATAAATTAAGTGCAATTACATAGACTAGGTAGATGTACTCACATAGATTTATAGAGTGCCTTTATCTTTATTGATTCGTTATTAAGCCGATGGCACAGAGTTATTTACTTTGTTTGTAAGTACTTAGTTCTATTTGTATAAGCTTGAGTTAGTCTATTACAAGGAATGAATACTTCAAATTTTTATTGTTTGTCGTATCAATTATTTTCAGGAGTTGAGAATGCAGGCAACAAAATGGGATCAAGATGCGAACCAGATCACAGTTGAGCTAGCACCCAACCAGTTCGCGGTTGTTAAGTATCAAAAGGATGGAGATGTACTACATATCACATCGACACGTATTCCTGATGAGCTTCAAGGTAAGGGCTTCGGTAAGGTGATGATGGAGTCGGTACTGACTGAAATTGAACAAGCAGGTTTTAAAATTGTACCGATTTGTAGCTATGTGATTCACTATATGAATAGGCAGCCACAGTGGGCACACCTTTTATCCGATAAAGCATAGTAACGAGTATATGTCTCAATCAATATCGTCAAAAAATATCGCTCAACCGATAGCGAATTCAAGTCAAAATCAGCCAGAGCTTTATCAACAAAAGTTTTATCAAAATGAGCTTTATCAAAAAATAGCGGCCTCACTGGGTTGTCATCAAGGGTTTGATGTCCAGGTAATTCAAAGCCTATGGGGCGGGTATGGTGAATTAGTTCGTTTGGTTTTTTCTAAAGACAGGCGTTCTTCATTCAACAGTGTGATTGTTAAACATGTCGCATTGCCAGATAAAGCAGAACACCCAAAGGGTTGGAATACCAAACTTTCTCATCAACGAAAGGTGCACTCTTACCAAGTTGAGACCGCGTGGTATCAGTCGTTTACCCAACAGTGGGATGAGCGTTGCCCTGTACCTGTAGGGCTGCAATGTGAGTTACAAGAGCACGAGTGGCTGATTGTGATGCAAGACTTGGCCGAAATCGGTTTTCCGTTAACTTCTCAGTTTGATGTGCTTGCTGCTTTTGATGATTCAGCAATCCAAGATACTCAGTCTGATCTGGCGTCTGGTTACACACTAGAAGAGCAAAACCAGCGCGATGCTTGCCTTAAATGGCTCGCTAACTTTCATGTAAAGCACATCAATGTAGATCAAGAACATTTAGCTTCATTGTGGCAAGTCGGCACATATTGGCATTTAGACACTCGGCCTGACGAGTTAAACGCATTGGCTGATTTACCGCTTAAGAGCCAAGCGCAGCACATTGATAATCTATTAAGGGCGTGCCCATATCAAACCTTGGTACATGGTGACGCTAAGCTCGCCAACTTCTGCTTTGATTTAAAAAGCGAGCGCGCTGCTGCCGTTGATTTCCAATACGTTGGGCGTGGTTGTGCGATGAAAGATGTGGCCTTGTTCATGAGCAGCGCGGTTAGGCCGCAAGATTGCGCAGAGCTTGAATCAGAAGTGCTGGATGCTTACTTCCAGCACTTGAAAGAAGCACTCATGCACTATCAACCACACCTTTCGTTCGATGATGTTGAAGCCGCATGGCGACCAATGTTTTACGTGGCATGGGCTGATTTTCAACGTTTTGTTAAAGGTTGGAGCCCTGAGCATTGGAAGATCAACCCGTATACCGAGCAACTAACCTTACGAGTGCTTAACCAATTAGACGAACAGGAGTCCGTCAATGTTCGATAAAATCGCGAGCTGGAAAACGCCGCAAAACTTCTTATTACTGATTTCAATTGTTGTCCCTATCGCGTTTTCGAGCTGGATGGCGCTGCTTAATAACTTCGTTATTGAGAAAGCGAATTTTGATGGTGCGGATATTGGTTTATTGCAAAGTGTTCGTGAGATCCCTGGCTTTTTGGCCTTTACCGTGGTGTTTGTGTTGGCGTTCATTCGCGAGCAACGCTTCATGTTGATATCGCTAGCGATGCTCACTGTCGGTACGGCGATTACCGGTTTGTTTCCTTCACTCACTGGCCTACTGCTGACCACCATTTTGATGTCGACGGGTTTTCACTATTTTGAAACGCTCAAGCAGTCTTTGTCACTCCAATGGCTGAGTAAAGAAGAAGCCCCTGAGATGCTGGGTAAAATGATCTCTGTTGGCGCGTTGGCCTCGTTAATTACTTATGGCTCAATCTGGGTGATGTTAGAACAGCTGAAGCTCGATTTTGCTTGGGTGTACGGCATTACTGGCGGTATTGGATTTATTCTAGTTTTGGTGATGACCTTTGGTTTTCCTGAGTTTCAAACCAAGACTCAACAAAATAAGAAATTGGTGCTGAGAAAGCGTTACTGGCTCTACTACGCGCTCACCTTTATGAGTGGCGCGAGAAGACAGATCTTCACGGTATTTGCTGGCTTTTTAATGGTAGAGAAGTTTGGTTACTCGGCTGCTGACGTAACGCTACTGTTCTTAATTAATTACCTGTTTAATTTCTTATTCGCAAAACGTATTGGTCGATTTATCGGTGTGGTTGGAGAGCGCAAGGCGCTGATCTTCGAGTATGTTGGTTTGATTGGTGTGTTTGTCGGTTATGGTTTGGTACAAAGCGCGGAATGGGCAGCGGCGCTGTATGTTGTCGACCATCTGTTCTTTGCACTCGCATTAGCGATCAAAACCTATTTCCAGAAAATCGCCGATCCTGCCGACATGACATCAACAGCAGGTGTCTCTTTCACCATCAACCATATTGCAGCGGTTGTTATTCCGGTCGTATTTGGGGTGATTTGGTTATCGTCCCCTGCAACGGTTTTCTACATAGGTGCTGCGATGGCGGCGGTATCTTTGGCGTTGTCTTTAAACATCCCTAAGAAGCCCGAAGAGGGCAATGAAGTGCGAATGTTTAGCTGGCGCTAACTCTGGATAAAGACTAATAAAAAGCTCCAATAGTGATATTGGAGCTTTTTTGTATGTACTAGATGGAAATATCTAGTCAGCTTCCGGTAGGGTTAGCTTTCAGTAGGATTAGCTTCTTGCGGTTTTTAATCCACCACGCAACTTGAAGATTCCTTTTGGTGCCTTAGTAAGCAAGATGCCACAAAGTAGAGGGATCATCATAAGCAGAGACTGTTCAGATAGAACCTCACCATTGATGTAGCAAGAGATCAGCAGCGCAACCACTGGGAAGATTAGGAAGCAGATAGACGCTTGGAAAGGCGTCGAAACTTGTCCTAATTTAAAGTAAGCCACAATCCCGCCAACACTCGCCACAAAACCTAGGTACACGACAGCTGAGATTGAATCCCAAGTGAAGGACTCAACATTAACGCTTTCACCCATCGCTGAAACTGCGAACAAGAATAGAGAAGCAATTAAGCTCGGAACGGCGTTGTAGGTAAGTACTTCGATGCCTTTACAGTGCTTTTGAACTAAAACATACATCACTGCGTGAATGGCAACTGCAAGGCCTAAGCAAACCGTGCCAATAAGGTAATCATCACCACCCATTTGCATTTCATTGCCAAGGATTAAACATAGGCTCACAACAGCTGTGACCAAACCAAAGATTTGATGTTTCGCCAATCGTAGACCTAAGAATAAACCCGACATCAGCATGACAGCGACTGGCATGTTGGCGAAGATGATCGACGCTAGACCAGAAGAGATGTATTGCTCACCATAGATCATCAAAGTGAACGGAATAGCAAAATACATCAGTGCCACAATAAGCAGCCATTGACGTTTACCTTTAGGGAAAAGCAAAGGTTGGTTGAAGACTTTTGCTAATACCGCAAGCAAAGGTGCTGCAAGTAAAAAGCGTAACGCAGTGGCAAAAATAGGTGGGATAGAATGCAATGCCACTTCCATAGCGAACCAAGTGGTTCCCCAAATTAAGCAAACAGAGACAAAAAGCAAGATAGTTAGCGACTTCGAATTCATGGTGACTACTCATTAATAATTATTTTAAATCATAGGCTTGTGGCGCCTTAATGACGTGGCACAGTATAGAAAGGTAGTCGGAGAAAAGTTTTGCCTTTTTATCTCTAATTTGAGTTTTTTATGGAAATTAAATCTATAATGTAATTGTTTTGAAGAAAATTATTTTATTTTAGATAACTTGAACAAAGCCATTATTCTTTGTGAGGTTTAATGTTGGTCGATAAATCGTCAGTTTAGCGACGTATGGAAATTTGGTTGTAAGATATTAAGAATAAGATTCAGCGTGTTGTTTTAGGTGTTCAATAAAGGCGCGAATTCTGGCTGGCACCTGTAACCCATAATTATGTACGACATAGAAAGAGGCTTTAAGAACTTGATCTTTGGGCAAGATGTTTACCAATGTTCCTTTTTTCAGGTCTTCTTCAATTGCTTGTTTAGGTAAACAGGCAATCCCCAACCCATTTAAGGCCATCATGCGGATCGTCGGAACGCTATCTCCGATTCTACTTGCCCTGAATTGATACGTGCTTACTTTGCCCTTATTAATTTCAAAGCTTCTTTGGCTGTTGATTCCTTCCCACTGATTGGCAATGTAGTCATATTGGGAGAGGTCACTTGGCGTGATTGGCTGCGGTATTTGCACCTTAGTAAGATAATCTGGGTGACAGCACAGTACTTGATGAAGCTCTCCGAGCTTAATTGCACGAGACGTTGAATCAGGAAGAGCCCCAACAGTGACCGACAGGTCTATGTATTTCTCGATAAGATCTACGCGCATATCGTTGGCCAATAGTTGAGGCTCGATACGAGGGTGGCTTTTCATAAACTCACACATTGCAGGTCCAATAAGATGTGTCATCAATGTGTGTGGGGATGTGATGGTGATAGTGCCTGCAAAATCAGAACAGGACTCGCGTACTTCTTCTTCCGCAAGCGACATTAATTTTCGCATTTCTAAGCATCGTTGATAAAAACGTTGTCCAGCGTCGGTTAAGGATTGGCGACGTGTTGTTCGAGTGAGTAATTTCACACCAAGGTGTTGCTCAAGCCCTTGTAAGTGATGGCTAACGACAGATTTTGAGAGATCTAGCTTATCAGCCGCTTTCGTTATGGAGCCCGATTCTACAATTTGGGCGAACACTTGCATGCGATGTAATTCGTTTTTCATGGTGGTTCATTGTCTTATTAAATCGAACTATGTTTCAAATATTACTGTATTTATCTATTTTAACAAACAAGTAAGATTCTCCTCGTACCTTAACAAAATAAGAAAACGGAGAGAATGATGACTATTTTAGTGCAATTTACCTTGAGCCATACTGAAGATAAAACGGCAGAGATCGTTGAGTTTTTTAATGAAATATTGCCAGATACTCGTACTTTTAACGGCAACCTTTCTGCGGAGCTTTATCAAAAAGATTTGGCAGAAAATTCCTTGGTTTTATGTGAAGAATGGGAAAGTACCGCTCACTTTAATGAATACATTGCTTGGCGCAAAGATATTGGTGATTTTGACCGTTTAGGCGCGATGCTTACGGATATGCCAATTATCACCGTCATGTCAAAAATCGTCACAGCCTCTGAGGCGTAATGATGAATAAGATATGGAGCCCTTCTTCAGTACCCGCTCCAGCCGCTAATTATCATCAATGTGCGTTGATCCCCGCAGGTTCAACGCGATTGCACATCGCTGGGCAACTAGGGATTGATAGCGAAGGAATGGTGGCTGAAGGTGCGGAACAACAGATTGTACTGGCTTGGAAAAATCTGAGAGGTGTGCTTCAGGCAAACCAAATGGATATCGAAGATTTAATCAGTGTAAGGCTGTACTTAGTGGACCGGAATGATATGTCTGACTATCAAGCCGCAAAGCAGCAATTGCCTTTCGATGTTGGTGGTCTCCCAACGACATTACTGTTTGTGCAAGGGCTCTTTGACGAGCGATGGAAAGTTGAAATTGAGGCCGAAGCAGCGAAACTGATTTAAGTCGATCTCTGTATACTCAATTGATACGAAAGACATGATATGAAGCAAAAAGCCCCTTTATTTAATCAGACTATAAAGGGGTGATTTCTTATCTAGAAATATTGCTATTCAGCGACGCATAGTGATTTGGTTGAAATCGATCCAACCATTCGCCAGCTGCTCAACAGGATTAACTGTTTTAGCATAATTGAGTTGCTGTTTTACGTGGAAAATCGGTCTATAAACACCGAACTCTATTAATTGTGCCTCAAGCTCTAGAAAGGCCGATTGTCGCTGGTGGTAGTCATTGAGAACCCATAGCTGTTCAAGGCTTTTGTTACGCCACTGTTTTTGCTCGTCAGTTAAACAAACCTCTAAGGCAATAGAACTTTGTAGCCATCCCATCCAGCTGCTGTCGAGATTGTCTGAAAACACTTCACCACTGATCAATATATCCGCATTTTGTAGGTTGCTTTGTTGGCAAAAATCTGGAAATTCGAGCACCTGATATTCGCAGCTAAAACCAAGTTCATTAAGTTGTTCACAATAGTGGCGAGCCATTTTTATGTGATCAAACAGCTGATAGGTTAGGATTTTTATCGGTTGTTTAGGCTTGTTTAGTTTATCTGCGAATTGTCGAGCCACTTTTAATGCGTCTTTGTCATTCGCCGTCACTAGCTTAGATTTCGATGGCTGACTAGACGTCGACAGCATTCCATATGCGTAGCCGACAGTATTCAGAGGAATGTCTTTCGCGACACCAAGTAAACGCAGTAAATCATTCAGTGACCTAAGGTGTTGTGGTTCTGCGAGCCAAGGGTGGCGATGTGAGTTGAGCAAGGCGTACTCGCAGCCTTTCTCCCACTGCTCTATCTCTGCTAGCTCGTTCTGTAATAACGATTGTTGATAGTGCGGATGTGAGTGAACAATGTCGCAGTGCATTTCATAGTCTTTGGCTTTATCGCCAACATTCCAAATCTCAATGCCGTCTACCCAAGGTCGGTGCCCATAGTAGGCCTTGAAAGCTTCGAGTCTGGTTAGCCACTCTGACTGTTCCACTAGTTTAAAGCTGCCACTTCCAATGATTTGTTCTCCTACTTTCTTGGCAATACCTGCGGCAGAGCTCGATAGTAGCGATGGAAGGTAGCCTGCGTTGGCATTGATAGCAAAACAGAGGTGAAGCGGATCGATAACCGTAATGGTAGAGATGCATTTAAATTGCTGACTATTGTGATGGCTGCTGCCGATCAGGCGTAGAAAGTGCGCTTTGATGTCTTGCGCTAGAATCGATGAGCCGTCATGAAACACTAAGCCTTTTCGCAAAGTGAAATACCAACGATTTTCATCTTGGGACCAGTCAATTGCAAGATCACCTTCAAACGAGTGAGTAAGCGTGTTGAAACGCAGTAAGTTACTGAACAGGTAACGGGTGATGTGTGCTTCAGTGCGTCGTGTCACTTCAATCGGGTCTAGGCTATGTGTGCCTCTATAGAAAGGGATTTGCAGAATATCGAGCGTAGTCGGCAAGCTCTGATAGCGGCTGATATAACCAAGCAGGAACAGATCGCGTTGCGACTCTTCAATAAGCTCTAAAGCTTGGTCGACCTTGTTTTCCGATAGTAATTCATCAATCCTCAGTTCCAACTCATGGTTCACGTTTTTGAGTAGAGTGAGTGTGGGTAGGTTGCCCCGTCCAACGCCTGACTTCCAATCAATCCAGCCTTCGTTTACTAGCTTTTTGATAATCAGTTGAGCGTTGCGTTTGGTACAACCTAGAGCTTCAGTAATTTCTGTAAGCGAAAGTTGAGTTGGTTGGTTAATGAGTACCCGAGAACGTAAAAATGCCAGTGCCTTCCAGTAATGCATAAAGGTGAAATCCTTGCTGAATCTTTCTATTTTTCTTCATCTTTTAATCTCGATAATAGGGTTATTCGATTGTTTTTAAAAGGAATGAAAAATGGAAGGTGTAAATAAAGAAGAGGCTACGTCCTCTATTTGGAAAAGCTCGAGCTTTATTGTGTTGTTTTCGACGGCGTTCTTCGTTGCATTTGGAACCAAGATTTATGACCTTGCTCTGCCCTTGTTGGTGTACGAGTTAACACAGTCTTCAGAGATGATGGGGTGGATGAGAGCGGTCGAGTTTTTGCCCAATCTACTCTTAGCGCTGTTCATCGGTGTATGGGTTGATAAGTTTAATAAAAAGCATTGGTCACAATGCATGTTGCTCGGACAAGTGCTGGTGTTGGTTATCTCATATATTGCAGTGCGTTGGCTTTCCAACCCTCTATATGCTTTGTTTCCGTGTGCATTCCTGATGATGGCGTTTAACTATGGTTATCACAATGCACGTATCGGGATGATGAAAAACGTTTTACCTCAGTACATGCAAAATACCGCCATCGCAAGAATGAGCTCTTTGTACAGTTTGCTAGAAACGGTCGGCCCGGTTTTGTCTGGTGGTCTGCTTCTGTTATCCGCGTTACATAATGTGTTTTTACTTATTGCAGTGATGTATGTGCTAGCGTTTTGGCAGCTCAATAAATTGGAATTCAAGCCGGCTATGCCCGTTGCTCATCAGTCGGTGATTAGCGCACTGAAAGAGGGTTGGCTGATCTTGTATGCGAACAAGAACATGTGGCACATTACCTTAGCAGTGATGGTGATAAATACCACGGGAGCGGTATTTTGGATTCAAGCTATCTACTTTGCAAAAGCAGAGCTGGCTTTAAACCATATGGAGGTGGGCTACCTGATTGCAGCATCTGGAATCGGAGGGCTGTTAGGTTCGTTTACTGCTGACAAAGTTCGTCAACGCATCGGCTTAGGTGTTTTACTTATGGTCTCTATTGCACTTGAAGCGGTCGGTTTTATTATTCCTGTATTATTCATAGACGGCGACCAAGCTAGCGGACTTTTAATGTCATCTTTTGTTGGTGATGGGCTGTTTAGTCTTGATGGTAAATGGGTATTAATGGGCGCGTTTATGTGGGTGAGTGCGATTGGCGTGTACAGCAGTATTTGCATCTGGAGTTACCGGCAAGAAGCTTTCGATGAGCAACATTTAGGCCGAGTTGCAGGCATTACGGGATCTTTATTTAAATTATTGATGCCCTTTGGGTTAGCGGCTTCCGGTTATTTGGTAACAGTATTCGACGTGCCAAATATTTTTGTGCTCTGCTTCATTATTCAATTATTTACCGCTTTAGCTCTGCTGATGACCAAAGTCCGACATATTGAGTAGAGCGCGACTCTTTGGTTCTTTGAGAGTCTAGCCACCAACAAAAAACGCGCCCTCAATGAGGCGCGTTTTTGAGCAATACGTTTAAGAGGCTGCGTCTACTGCGTAACAGGCTTAACTTGTTTTGACTGTCTTACCGAAAGGATAAGTTGCGGTAGCAGTGACATCACTATCATGCCTGTCATTAGCGAGTACTGAACTGCTGTAAATGATTCACTCATCAACACCATACCCGTCACGATCCCAGCTACTGGGTTAGCGATACCACCGAAGGTGAAATCCACCACTGACATACGCTGTAGTAGCCACACATACATGCCGTAACCCAAGGCCGTGTTCAGGACAATCACCCAAACAAGTCCTATTGCGTTACGAGTATCGAAATGAGTCACAGCGTTAACATAAGGCTGTGGGTCGATGAGCGCATGAACGCCAGACGCGACAGATAAAATCGTACCGCCTAGAATCAGTTGCCACGTTAATACCTTCCACCAATGCATGCGACTACCCAGTGACTTGGTAATGCTGCTGCCGATAACGATACACATGATTGCAGCGAACATGGCGCCTAAACCTATTGGGTTTAATGCGATTTGACTTGGATTAAACAATATCCACGCCAATGTGATTAATCCAACACCAGACAAGGCTTGAATCAATTGCGGACGCTGTTTCTTTACTACCCAATGGAAGATCATCGCAAACACTGGCACAGAGATCATACCTACACCGGAGATTGCCGAAGGCAACGTCAACGCCATCACGAAGATTAAGCTAAAGAAGGTCGCGATATTGATAAGACCCAATGTAAAAATGATCTGCCATTCGCCTTTTTGAGGCAGTGTCGGTTTTACTACTAGCAATAACAAACCAGCAGGCAACGCACGCAAAGCACCCAATAATAAGGGGGGCCATTCCTGTAGCGTAAATTGCGTCACTGCATAGGTTGTTCCCCAAAAGAACGCAGGAATCATTGCTAATAATATGTTCATATGAAATATCTTTACGTTAAGATAATTGGTTGTATGAACTGTATACCTAGATCATATGGTTGTAAAGTATCTTTATGTTAAACTAGTTTGAATTAATCAGACTAATAACGGAGCGAGATCGCAAATGGATGCTATCGACCGCGTAGTAGAGCAATGGGCAAAGGAAAAGCCTGAGTTAGAAACTGAGCCAATGGCAATGATGGGCCGGATTATGCGTATTGCCAAGTATATGGAGACGCAAGTTGCCGAGCTGCATAAAAATTACGACATGAAACTTGGTGAGTTTGATGTGTTGGCAACGTTGCGACGTTCTGGGAAGCCTTATCAACTGACGCCATCAGAACTGATCGGATCGATGATGCTGACATCAGGCGCAATGACCAATCGCCTTGGTAAACTAGAAGCTAAAGGGCTGATCCGTCGTGAGCACAGCAAAGAAGACAGACGCAGCGTGAGTGTTCAGCTAACCAAAGATGGTCTTATTCTGATCGACCAAATGATGACTGAACATGTCGAAATGCAGAAAAAATTGGTTAAGTCATTGTCTGCGAGCCAGAAGAAGAACACTAACCAACTTCTAAAAGCATGGTTGAGTGCTTACGAATAATTTTTAGGTGACTGAGTAGGGTACGACTATGGACAGTATTCAAAATAATACGGAAAAAACAGATATGCTTGAGAAAGTAGAGCGCGTTGTATTAATTAATGGATTGGAATATGAGGTTAGCGGAAATGTTCTTAATCTTAAGCTAGGCAGAGCGGGTGGAAAGGTAAAAATCAAATACGATTACGCGACGAATTCATACGTCTACAACTGTAATGAGTATGCTATTGGTTTTTCCAGTCTCATCTTCTTCGTTCTTTCGTTCAATACTCTGTATCAAGTTGATCACCAAGCATGGTCTGGTTATGTCGCGGGTTTGATGTT
The DNA here is from genome assembly GCF_041439815.1 of Vibrio sp. 1F279. Classification (NCBI taxonomy): domain Bacteria; kingdom Pseudomonadati; phylum Pseudomonadota; class Gammaproteobacteria; order Vibrionales; family Vibrionaceae; genus Vibrio; species Vibrio sp. 1F279. Next base: position 292,344 of record NZ_JBGOOU010000002.1, read on the forward strand.
CGCTGGAGCAATATTCAATTTGATCCAATTAGTGCTATCTCACGTCCAAATGTTAGACATTAAAGCACAGCTAAGAGAAGTAGGTATCTACCTCAAGTCTGGCGCGTAAGAGCCTTTAGCATCTTGTGTATCGTGAACAACTGAACAACTGAACAACTGAACAACTTAGCCATTTCTGAGTAACGAGTGGTTAAGCCCTGTCATCGGTGGTTATAGGCCCAAATAAACAGCGTTAACACCAATTCTTAGTGCTGTTTTTACTTTCCTCTTACACACTTTTCTTATATCGAACCTAGTATCAAATTTCTCTTGGTTATACAGGCAAGCTTCTCATTATGAAGAACTTTTTCGATAGCGAGCTCATGCTCTCTAGCTCCTTGAACTTCGTTCTGCTGTCACTTGGACTAACGCTCCTCTTACATATTCCAATTTGGTGTGGATTCAACCTGAGTCGGCGAAAATGGAAGCGTATGGATTATTTATGGCCGTTTTTAGCGGGTATCGGAATGCTTGGTGCCGTGTCTGAGATTCGAGCGAAGGTGGCGGGTGATTGGGTTGAAACCGAACAAACCAGAGCGGTGGCGATTTTAGAATCTGTTCAGCAGTTCTCTTTGGATAAGCTGAGAAGTGATACCTGTACAGGTCAGCCATCTTTAGATAATTACGCTCAGTACCACGACGCGTGTTTGTGGTATTTGAATACGGCGATTACGTTTAAAGATGTCGATTTCACCTTGTTACCCAATGCATCGGATTTTACGGTTCCTGCGCCTAGCGTGTCGTTAGTTGAAAGTGATGCGGTGTGGGTGGATGGTATGCTGAGTCAGTATGAAAAGCAGAAAAACCAATATATAAAAACCAGAGAAGCTCAGGTGAAGCAGCCGCTAGAAAGTATCTTTTGGTATGTGAGTCCTTACTTAGTGTGTTTCGCGATTGCATTACGTCTTACTAAGGTGACAGCCGAGCTCAAGTTGGATAAATGCTCATAGTTCACTGAATGTTTGTAGTTCACGGTTCATCGCTATATCAATGGATAACTCAATAGCTAGGCAAGCGTATAACTTTAGGTAAGCGTATAACTAATAGGGTGTGTCTGAATTAGAGATAAAAAAATAGCGTCAGTATTGAATTACTGACGCTATTTTTATGTTAGATCCAACAGTAGCGGAAAGTTGTTTATAAAGGTGGCTACTTAAATTGGTATCTAACCGAAAGTTGTAATTGAGGGCCGTAAAGACCGTTGTTTTTGGAAGCAACTGAAAACACGGCTTTATCTGTGGCATGGAATCTAGCTCCAAACGTAAAGATTGAGTGCTCTCCGTTAGAACCCGCAAGCACATGGGCTTCTACTCTCTGAGTGATCCACGCTCGAATACCCGCATTAAATTCGACATAAGCTTTCGTTTCTCCAGCTGCGTATGAGTTTTTGTTGAAATGGAGTAGCAGCTGCGTATTTAAGTCGATCCCTTGAGTTATTGGACCATAAACTTGAGGGCCGATGTATGCATCAAAGTTGCTTTCATCTTCGGCTGTGTTGGTACTAAGGCCGCCCAAAATTGCCAAGCTATCGTTGATGTCGCGTCCACCATCCACGCTTAACCCCATAGGCTTTGCTTGCATCCCAAGTTCTACAAAGTCCGTTGTGAAATTTGCCGCAGATATAGCTTGATGAGAGAAGAGGCATAGCAGTAGAGGTATTACATTTTTAATTTTCATATGACTTACAAAAGATAGTAATAGTGGAGTAAAGCGCTTGGTCATGCTTTATTTATTGTCACGCCAAAGCGATGAAGTTCTTCGAAAGTTAAGTCAAAGAAAATGTCTGTTCTTGTTGTCCATCTTGATTGTGCTGTATAGGGGGGCGATAACCCATTCCTTTGCTTGATGATTGTATATTAAACATAACTGCAATAACCAACAACGATTTTAATTTTTTTTGTATAGCTCTAAGTTCTGGTTCAATTATGGAAATAGTTAATCCTAACTGTATGAATGCAAAAATGGGCAGTTTATCTGCCCATTTTTATAACTGTAATGAATGACAAATCTTCCCTTAGATCGAGATTCAACTCGATATAGACAGTGCGAACGACAACAAGATTGGTAGGGTAACCACACTTAGGAAGTTGCCAAACAACACCATGGACGCGACCTTAGGGGGCTCGACATTGAACCTCTCTGCAAACAGGTAGTTCATCACAGCGGGTGGCAGCATGGTGAACAGTACCATCATTTGTAAGTGCAGCGTCGGCAGTGGGATAAAGAAATAGATGATGGTAAAAGCGATCGCCCCTGTAAATAGGGATTGAGCCGTACACAACAAGCCAACTTTTAATCCGCTCAGTCTCAAGTTGACCATTTGTGAACCCAGCGACAGCAGCATAATAGGAACAGCAGCTTGCCCAAGCAGTGATGTGGCTTCGTAGATTGGATTCCACACGGTAATTCCAGACAGGTTGAGCGTCATCGCTAGTGCAGCCGCTAAGAAAATTGGCATCTTGAGGATCTGTTTGATCGGATTACCGTCGCTCAATAGCGCTAAGCCAACACTAATATGGACACATGCCGATACCACAAATAGTAATACCGCAGGGGCTAGTGCGCTCTCGCCAAAGGTATAGGTGAATAGGGGAATGGCTAGGTTGCCACTATTACGGAACATGTGTGGCGGAGCCCAAGCCTTGAAATTGAGCTTAAAGATCTTACAGATCGGAATCATCAATAAAGCAGGCACTAACACCGCGACCAAAGAAGCGGTTATGAGTGGCAATTGCTCTGTGTCGAGAGGCATGGTGGTCAGCGATGCAAACACTAGCGCAGGGATGCACACATCCATGTTGATGCGATTGATCGGTTTGAAATCGGGCTTTAGCCAACGACCGACCGCAAAGCCAGCACTGGCTAAAGCAAAAACGGGAAACAGAATGCTGATGACCTGTTCGAACATAGAATTCCTTTCTAGGTTTAGTACCTCCATTTAGCGGAGAAACGAATGTTTTAGAGATCGCTATAGATACGTATGAAATCGAGATGTATAAACATTAACCTATCAACATAATGACTTGGCGTCACCGAAGATCGTTGTCTGTCAGCGGTTAATTTACATTTCTTTGAATGAAGCACAAAAAAAGACCAGTGGCATCCGCAACGGGTCTTTAAAGGTTAGATAAATCTGGACGGGTTCTCTAATTAACTACGATGACCACTAAACTCGATTATCACCACAGCTGTAGGCAACGATCTGGCTGATTTCGCTCAGGCTACGACCTGATTGTTGCTGCCATTCGTTGAAGGCTTTACCCGCTGCCAGTTGTGCTCGCTTGGTGTTACGGCCGCTATCTAGCACATCGGTACTGCGTAGGTGCGCTTCAACATCCGACGACAAGATGAAGGTGTCTTTGCCCATTTGGCGCAGAGTGTAGGCACCAGTATTACCACCTAGTCGCTTGCCGTGTTTCTTCAGATAATCCCAAAGTTCAGTAATACGCTCTGATGGCCAGTCGGCAACCATTTGTGAGAAGGAATCCGCCTCACGCTTGGCATTGTGGATCATGGTGGCGTTAGCAGGGATGGTCATCACCTTAGTGAGGTGGCGAATAATACGCGGGTCTTGTGCTTTCTGTTCCCACATTTCATTTGGTAGCATCAGCATTTTTTCGATGTCGAATTCAAAGAACACTTCTTCAAATTGCGGCCACTTCTTTCTCACTACATTCCATGAAATACCACATTGGAATACCTTTTCAGTAAAGGCTGCCAACCAGCGGTCGTCTGTGATTTGTGACAGCTCGGCTTGTGAAAGGGGCGCACGAACAATCTTTTCGAGCTCGGCCGCTCCGCCTTTACGGTGAGCTGCACGTTGATAAATGGTGTCGAATTTTTCTTGGGTCATGAAGGTTCCAAATTACATCTGTGTAGCCAATGCTTAATGATATGGGGTCAAATCTGGCAATTAAAATAAGTCTGTTAAATAAAACAATCCTGGTAACTAAAACTAACCTGACAATTAAAATAAACTAGCAGAGCTTTAATTCCATCTGATACAAGGGCCAGGTTTTGCCATTAAACTCTTTCACGCTCGGCTCTTTGTCGACCACCTCAAAGCCCGCTTTGTCGTAGCAGCGCTTTGCGCCGTGGTTTTGCTTGAATACGGCCAAGGTGATGGTGGTGACATCAGGGATTTTTTTCGCAGCGTCTAATGCACTTTCTATCATGGATTGCCCAAGCCCTTTGCCTCGTTGGTTTGGGTGAATCGCAACTCGGCAAAAGCGAAGTTCATTGTTTGACATGCGTTGAAATTCGATAAAGCCAAGCAAGTCCCTGGCGTTTGAGTTGGCGTTTGAATCGGCGTTCGGTTCAGAGTATGACTTAGATGCAGAAAAGGTATATAGCTCGACATGTGGTTCTTGAGATCGTTCGATGATGGAGGCTGTTTCTAACGGCCAGCCAAAGGTTCGTCCGCCCCATAGAACGTAGTCTTCTTGGGATGCAAACCAAGTGACGATCTCGTCGGCGTCGGATGCTTTAAAGCGGTTTATTTCCATATTCTTATCTCTTCCTTATCGTGTGTCTTTTTTTATAAGCCGCTAAACTTCCGCACCCAACTGATCAAGAAAGCCACGCATGTACTCGGTGCGCTTGTTGGCTTCCAATTTGGCTGATTTTGTATTCATGGTTTCAGCGAGCTTAAACAGTTTTACGTAGAAATGGTCGACGCTGTAATGCTTGTCATCCAAGTCACGCTGCTTCGCAAACGGGTCTTCGTGGTTATACAGCTCGGCGTTAAAGCTTTGACCTACGTACAGGCAGCGAGCGATACCAATCGCACCGAGAGAATCTAGGCGATCTGCATCTTGAACAATCTGTGCTTCCAAGGTTTCTGGTGTGATGTTGGCGCTGTAACTGTGAGTGACAATAGCGTGATGGATTTCGTCGAGGTAGGACGCAGGATACTCGATAGATTTGAGATAAGAGATAGCCTTGTCTGCCGCCATTTGTGAGCTTTGAGCGCGGTCTGGGTGGTTCTTCGGAAAGGTGAAGCAATCATGAAGGTAAGCGGCGGGCAGCACGACTTCAAGCTTAGCCTGTTCTTGAGCACATAAAGCCTTGGCAGTTTTGACTACGCGCTTAATATGGCTGATGTCGTGCGCTGCATCTTGTGTCATCTCTTGCTGTGCAAAATCAAGCAGTTGGCTTTCAAATCTTTTAATCACGCGTCCCTTTCCCCATCTGTAGACGTTATCAATGTTGCTTATCGTTCAGTGTCGTTTCATATCGACTTTAACAGTTTCAAGCGCGAGTTTTTATCTTTTATAAAAGGAATACCCACAAAAAAACCGACTCTGTGAGTCGGCTTAATAGAAAGGTTATCCTGTGTTGATTAAAGCGTTAACAACGGTTCAGAGCCTAAGCTGCAGCTTGTTGAAGCTGTGCTAACACATCATGCAAAGAAGGGCTGATGGTGTGCCCAAGCGCTTTTACTTCGTCACATGGCTCTACTAAATCAGGGATTTGGAAGCTGATCATGTTGGCTGCCATTGATGCGCGAATACCGTTGTTTGAGTCTTCAAACGCTAGGCAGGTTTCAGGGGCAACACCTAGGCGTTCTGCCGCTAGTAAGTAGATCTCTGGGTGAGGTTTACCATTGGTCACTTCGCAGCCTGTGCTTAGTGAGGTGAAGTAAGAATCTAGGCCAGCCAGCTCAAGCTTCTTTTTAGCGATATCAAGCTGAGTCGAGGTCGCCACCGCGATTGGAATGTCGTTTGCTTTCAGCCATTCAAGAAGCTCAATCACGCCATCTTTAACTGGGATAGCTTGGTGCTTAACAATCGCACTGTAGCGAGTGCGCCATTCATTGTTCAATGCTGGGTAATCTAACCCTTCGCCGTAGCCCTTTCTAAAAATCTGTTCGATGGTTTTTGCGTTACAACCAATGATGCCTAAGTAAACATCCTGCAAAAACGGAACACCTTGCGCGTGACATGCTTCTTCAAAAACCTGCATACAAAGTCGCTCGGTGTCGAGCAGCAGTCCATCCATATCAAAAATAGCAGCTTGAAAATTCATATACGTGGTTCTTTCTGTGTTGTCGTCGTGAGGGCGAGTATTTTGACATAGTGTCTGGAGATAGGCGAGTCAGTGTTGCGTGAGAATATGCAGAATTGGCTCTGTAATATGCCTCTGGATGAGTTGTAATCCAATTTATTCTATTTGGAATGATATCGTTAAGTTATGAGCTTGATATTTTATAGATCATACCGTTCTAACAGACACAAGAATGATTATCATACATAACAAATCTAGGTTTCGGGTCTGGCTTCTTATTACAATTCATAAACTTACAGGTGTGTTAACGTGACCATAATCTTATAAAAAACAATTTTCGGAAGCCTGCAATCATAGTGTGACCAAGCAAAAAGTAAATGGTGGAACTTACGGACAAAATAGAATTAGTCCACATTTTTAGCAAGGTTGCTTATGTTGTATTTTGAGTTTCTATTTTTATTAGTCGTACTTTATATCGGGTCTCGGTATGGCGGTATCGGCTTAGGTGTTGTTTCTGGTATTGGTTTGGTTATCGAGGTGTTTGTCTTCAAGATGCCACCAACGTCTCCACCTGTCACCGTAATGCTGATCATCCTCGCTGTTGTTACCTGTGCTTCTATTCTTGAAGCGGCTGGTGGCTTGAAATACATGCTGCAAGTGGCCGAAAGGGTACTGAGAAAGAACCCGAAACGCGTCACCTTGATAGCACCGTTCGTGACTTACTCGATGACATTCCTATTAGGTACTGGCCACGCGGTTTACTCCATCATGCCTATCATCGGTGATGTGGCATTGAAGAACGGTATTCGTCCTGAACGCCCAATGGCGGCTGCATCGGTGGCGTCTCAATTGGCGATTACGGCGTCTCCAATCTCGGCTGCTGTGGTCTATTACCTCGCGCAACTTTCTGATATCCAACACTCTATTACTCTGCTTTCGATTTTGATGGTGACGGTTCCTGCAACGCTGTTCGGCACACTTTTGCTTTCTCTGTATAGCTTGAAACGTGGTAAAGAACTGAACGACGATCCTGAATACCAAGCGCGTCTAAAAGATCCTGAGTGGAAAAAACGCATCGAGAGCACTACTGCGACCTCTTTGGATGAAGTACTGCCAACTTCGGCTCGTAATGCGGTATTGATTTTCCTACTTTCAATTGTCGTGATTGTTATCGTGGCGATGGTGCCAGAGATCAGAACCATCGTAGACGGCGACAAGCCAATCAAGATGTCGGTGATCATCCAAATGATGATGCTCTGTTTCGGCGGTATCATCTTGCTGGCAACCAAAACTGACCCGCGTGATGTGCCAAACGGTGTGGTATTCAAATCGGGTATGGTGGCGGCGATTGCTATCTTCGGTATCGCTTGGATGTCGGATACTTACTTCCAATACGCAATGCCTCAGTTCAAATCTGGCATCGTAGAAATGGTAACTAACTACCCATGGACGTTTGCACTAGCGCTATTCATTGTATCGGTTGTGGTGAACTCGCAAGCCGCTACTGCACGTATGATGCTGCCTGTTGGTCTTGGCTTAGGACTAGACCCAGCCCTGCTTATCGGCTTAATGCCAGCGGTTTACGGCTACTTCTTCATCCCGAACTACCCATCAGATATCGCTACGGTTAACTTCGATGTCTCTGGTACCACCAAGATTGGTAAGTGGTATTTCAACCACTCATTCATGTCGGTCGGTTTAATCGGTGTAGTGGGTGCATGTTGTTTAGGCTACGCATTGGCACAGATTTTCATCGCTTAGTCTCACTTTTTATCGCTTAATCTGACTTCTTGTCGCTTAATTAAGCGATAACGAGATAACAAACAAAAACAGCGCCTATTTAGGCGCTGTGTTTGTTTTTACTGTTTGGAAGTTCTGATACGAACCTAGATTTCGAATTAATAACCAATATTAACGAGGCTCAAAGGCGAGTGACTGAATCGCTTCTTCTCTCGCCAGTTACTGTTACAACGACTGTTACCACTACAACTACAACTACAACTATAACTACCACCACAACTATAACTACAGCTGACCCTTTCGGGCAATATCCAATTTACTATTCGCAACAGAAGCGTAATTTTTGAAGGCTAAACTTGAGGTTCTAAGATCAGCAAGCTGCCCTTTTGTGCGTGTTTTTTTGTTTTCTTCCTGTCTTTAAAGCGTGCATTAGCGGCTATTTCAACTCCTAGCTGGGCATTGGTCAATGCGTCGTCACTGTTATCCGTTGAGCTTAAATAGGCGGCTTCAAGTTCTGGTGGTCTGAACAAATTCGGCAGAGTCCCCCTCATTCCATCAATGTCAGATTCAGTAAAGTCTGTGATAACAGAAATTCGCCATAATTCTTCAGCAAGCAACTTATAGCTTTGATCTAATAAAATCATATAAGTGTGGGCTTTATTCTGACATCGGCCAAGTGCAACTATGTTGACACTGCGGTCATATTTTTCATTTTTACGCTTTTGATAAGCTTTTGTTGTTAAATGGGAGGCTAATTTATCCCACAGCAAAACCTTTAGGAGAAGGGGATTAACCATGGTATCCGCCTCTACATCAGTACCTATACCTGCTGTTAAGCCGGCAGCCGCTCTCACTTTAATATCGCCACTACCGCGTACAACAGCCTCAAGTGCCGCGTTTATTCCAGCGCCGGCACTTACCGAAGCTTCAATTTTAAAACGTGCAGCATCAATACTGCGCGCTTTAAAAACGGCTGTTGTCGATCCCTTCGCTTTAGCACCGATAAAAGCACTACCACCGATAGCGCCGACAATAAACTCATCAGCTCCGAGGATATTACTGCTGTTGAATGCTCCGTTTACCTGAGCTTTAACTTCCGCGCCGACAAATAAGGACGCTTCGCTTTGTAGAGCAAATAACTGTCCAATACTCAGTTCATGGCTGACTTCAACCATTACGCCAAATTTTGCCGCCAGTTCAAGGTTAACCCCGATATCGATGCCAGGGATCAACTGCATTGGTGCAAAACCATTACGATTTTCAAGCTCAGCCTGTGAAAAGTTGGTTTCTTTTCCCAATCCTTGGCTAACACCGGCATTGCCTGTTATGCCTATTTCCGGCTTGCCCGCCCGCCCCTTCATAATCCCCGCCCCGCCATTGCTGCCGAATTTTGCATGCAAGTCGGTTTCTACTTTAACTCGTGCTTCAACACCAGCCTTAACTGAGGCTTGGTTACGGACTATATTTCTAAAATCCCAAGTACGTTTTATTTCAATTTTGCCTTCAGCAAAAAGATCCAGGGTATTTTTAGTACTTAGCGCACCGTCTCTTGCTGATGCTTTATCTTCATAACTGGTCTTGAGACCTTTATGACAAAGTGCGGTATATGAATTGCGTTTATGCTGATCATTAAGGATCTGCCAGATATTATTATCAATGTTCTCTTTCTGATCGTACAAACTTTTCAGGCTATCAAGTTGTGCATCAATCACTTCAAGCTGTATACGTCCTAGCTCACCGTTTCTTACAATATTTGTTCTAAGTGATTCGATGAGTTTTATCTGCTGTAGCAAAAAATTATAGGTAGTGCGGTTAATACATTTAAAGCGAATATTTTCCAGTGGCGTTTTACTTGGGCGAACTTCTCTTATTATTTTTTTGAAATGTACTCTAATCTGACTGCGCAGAACCATCCACACCGGATCATTTGTCACATCTGAGGCACCAAAACCATAACTGCTACTTAGCTTCTTATGGTGTCTATATTTCATCGCTTCAAGATGAGAATAAACGGCATCAATACCTCTCTGCAGGTAAGGTATCGCTTTTACCTTATTGCTTTTAAAAGCCATATAAAGATTTCCTGTCCATCTTTTAAATTCGATGTCACAGGCGCTTGGCGGCTGAAAGCTGCCGTTGGGTTTTAAAATATAATCGATATTGAGTTCTAAAGGATTTGCCATTTTAAACTCCTAAACTAGGGTTGATCGGTGAGCGCGGCGAAATGGATATTCGAGGAAGATATAAAGTCTTGCTTTGATGACATCTCGCACTCATGGCTTCTTAAACATGCTCCAATGGATAGAGTAATCCTTAGGAAGTCATTAGAATTTCGGTACATACAGAAAAGCAGAGTTTCACTTAATTCAAGTAGGTATGTCAAAGAGGGGATTATCTCGCCTACAATACTCATTCACACCTTAATTGGCTTAGATAAAGCGGTTAAACCCCCGGACATTACCTAGGATGAGGTCAATGTTAATGGGTACATCGATAACTTTATCATCACGGACGCTTCAAAAGAAGTTATCTAAACGAAGATAACTCCAGCTTTGTGATAACGAGGCAAGAAATAGAAACGGCGTCTAATTTGGCGCTGTTTTTGTTTGTTCTGTTTGGACGTATTAAGTCGAACCTAAGTTTTGAATTAATACCCAATATTAACGAGGCTCAAAAGCCAAAGATTGAATCGCTTCTTCGATCGTCAGGAAGTGGATCTTCATCAGGCACACTTCTGCTTTCTGGAACTCGTGATTTCGAATCAGCTTGGTCACGCTTTCAATTGAATACTGCTCAGGTTGTTTCGCGAGAGACAGTTGATTTGATCTTGATTCAAGCGAGTAGCTATTGCCTTCAGAATCAATGAGGTAATCATCTTCGCCTAAGATCATCTCTGAGCATTCCGCCTGAAATTCTTTTTCGGATGCGACGTAAATAAGTTCATCGTCACCGTCGAGTTTTACCAAAGATGGCCAACTGATCATTACTGCCTCTCAATCATGGATGTTGAAATGTATGTCTGGACTATAAACACTTTTGAAGCTTAAGTCAGGTATTAGTGATTTATCCTATAGAAAGAACAATAAACTACTGCTCGTTGTTTGATTTGTAATTAACTTTCGATAAATATAACGTTGATGATTCGATTATAATTAATAGTTATAACTATATAAATTAAATTGATTGGGATTTTGTGAGGTTTTTAAATAGCATTTAACAATGATTATTCTAACCTGAGTTTTATTCGTGACTTTTATTAAGATCTCATTAAAGACGTTGATGTTATATCTCTTACTTGGTTTTTTCTACATTAATGCAAGTCAAGTAGAATATAGATACAATCTACGTGGAGAATTAATCAATGAAAAAGCCGATAATGAATTTAACTATTATGCTGTTGATGCTCTTGGTAATCGTCTAAGTATAAGCAAAGGCGAGTTTTCTTCAGACCTTAATCCTATCACACTGACTGCTCCAGATAATTATTCGATAAAAAACTTGTCACAATCCATTACTTTTACTTGGTTACCAATTAAAGGCGCTTCCTATTACGATTTTTGGTTTGGCGATGAACCAGGAAAATTACGTCAATTTAAAACTGGTATCACAGCTACTTCACTAAAGTTGGATTTTTCTCATATTTCAGACAGCCATTCTAGATATTGGAACGTTGTCGCGCATGATGGAAAAGGCGCTAACTCCAAAAGTCCAATTTATACTTTTTCTGCACTAGATAGTGATCGAGACCAATTGCCCGATCACATCGAAGACAAGCTATGCGTGTCTTCGCAAACCCCCGATTCTGATAATGATGGCCTTTTAGATAGTCAAGAAATGCGTTTTGGTGAATCAATAATTATGACCTCACTTCCTTGCTTACAAGATAGTGATTTTGATGGAATCGAAGACGCGTATGAAGTTGAAGCTGGCAGTGATCCAATGGTGGTTGATAGCTATCGAGGAGATAACTGGTCGCATTATGTTGATTGGATTGCGAAGAAACATGAGCAACAGCAACTGGAAGTTATATCCGAACACAGATTGTTAGATGTAAGAAATACCAATGGTTATGCAATTTCTGGGTTTGCTCCAGGTAGTGAAGCGATGAGTATGACTTACTGGGTTAAACACGCTGAAAGTCAGGAGCAACAGACAATGGGTAGTGACGATGATAGTGGTCGTCGGTTCTATTCCGGTATTGATCAAGAAAATAGTGTCACGTTCGGTGTTGGAAATAAATCTGTCACGTTAAGTAAAGTGAAGATTGAGGATGAGGATTGGACGCATGTCGCCTTGGTCTATTCAAGCTCTGTGGCAGAAATATATATTAATGGTCAACTAAAGCACACGATGAGATCTTTGGCATTTAAAGAAGCCAGCCAATATGCCCTTTGGATTGGTGCTCGTCATCACAAGCGAGCTTGGCAACCAGAAAGTATTGAGGGGGTGATCGATAATCTTAGTGTTTGGAATGTAGCGCTATCACAACAAGATGTCGCAAAAAGCATGTTTAGTCTCGACAGAGTGACAAGTAATAACTTACTTGGCTTTTACGACTTTAATGAAAGCCGCGGCGAATGGGTCAAAAATAGAGTAACGAATAAGTTTGACCTGAAGCTAGTGGCTGGAGCGAAGTTGAAGCTTGAAGAAAACTATATCGACTCAGATAGTGACGGTATACCTGATATATTCGAGAGTGCTCTGTGTAGTGATAGTCATAACTCCGACAGTGATGCGGATGGTATTCCTGACGGTGAAGAGTTCGGTATTGGCTCATCGCTAGATGTGACTTCAAACCCATGCAATGCCGACACCGACAACGATGGTATCGCTGATGGTTTTGAATATCACCACTCAATGAACCCAGCGAAGAACGATGCGCTGAAAAGTAACTTAGGTTCAAAGAACAGTTATTGGCAGAAGTATGTTTCTTACGTTGAAAAGAGAGACAGTGAGGTTCAGGTTATTGAAGAAGATAGGCACTTCGATGTAACAGGCAGCAATACTTATGCTATTTCTGGATTGTCGAATAATAAAGAAGACTTTTCCTTAATGTACTGGTTTAAACCTAAGGATAAATCCGAACAATATTCTGGATTTAACGGTAAAGGGTGGCACCAAACAAAATTAGGAATCGGTTTCAATAACACCATAAAAGGAATTATTAATACTTCCTTTTATCCTAGGAGATTTCAGCAAAATATCACTATTGATAATTGGCATCATTTTGCTTTCGTTTGGGATTCTAACACTTATACCACCCAAGTTTATTTAGATGGGAATTTAGCTTACTCGAGTCGTGTGCCAACTTGGTTTAATAGAAAAGAGATACTCGCGATATGGATCGGAGCATTGAATGATTCGAGTCAGCCGAAATATTTCATGAATGGCATTCTTGATAACGTGCAGATTTGGACTCAAGCCCTGGAGCAACATCAGGTTCGTCGTTACATGACCGAAGCACCTCAAGTAAACACTCAAGGGCTTGTTGCATCCTATGATTTTTCTAAATCGCGTGGTGATTGGGTAATTAATCAAGTGAGTGGTCGCTTTGATCTCAAGTTGACCGATGTTACTCGCTTAAAACCAGAGGACAAAGAGCGAGACAGTGATGGCGATGGCCTTTCTGATGCTTTTGAATTAGGGAAATGCTTGGACGTATATAACAGTGATAGTGATGAGGATGGAATTTTAGATAAAAATGAACTGACACCCTTGGCACCTTTAAAATCCACAGACCCTTGTATTAGCGATACCGATAACGATGGTATTGATGACAAATTTGAGCAAGACAATGGTATGGATCCAACAAAACATGACCTTGATGTTGTATTAAATGATAAAGAGATTGCCAACTGGGAAACCTATGCCGAAGAGAGTGTGCATCGCCTATTAGAGCAAGGCAAAAAAGTGCAACACTTAGATGGTGAGTTGAACCTGTCGAACAGTTTAGGTTATGCAGTTTCTGATATTCAACGAGAGAAGAACGATGACGAAACTACATTGATGTATTGGTTTAAACCAAACAAGCAAGGCCTAGATCAATTTAGTGGCGTACAAACTGATACTTATAAAGGCAGTTACATAGGTATTAGTGGAAATGATAAGCCGCTAGTTCGTTCAAATTCTCAAAAACTTCAATCAGATATTACGATCAAATCAGATCAATGGCTCCACTTGGCGATTGTTATCTCTCAAAGTACCCAAAAGTTTTTTGTTAACGGGCAATTAGAGCAGATTATTGATAAACGAAATGAGAATTTTGGGTCCTCTTATACACTTTGGTTTGGTGCGGTTAACTATAAAGGCTTGGATGTGAAACATCAAAATGGTCAAGTTGATGATATTCAGTTCTGGAATAAGGCTCTTGACCAAAGGGAAATAATTAATTATATGCGTCAGCGCCCTGATAGTACTAACGAAAACCTTGTCGCTTGGTACGACTTCTCAAATCATCTTGGAGCTTGGGTTAAAAATAGGGCAACTGGGAAATATGATCTGAAATTGGTGAAGGGTGCACATATCATTGAATCAGAGCAAACTTACGACACTGACAAAGATGGGTTAAGCGACGAGTTTGAAGCGACTTATTGTACTGATTCTGAGGTGCTAGACAGTGATGGTGACGGACTTAGCGATGGTTACGAACTCAATCAAGGTTTTCTTATCAATGGCCAAAAGTTCACCACTAATCCTTGCTCCTCTGATACTGACAATGATGGTATTGATGACGCATTTGAAATCGATAACAACATGAATCCAACGTTAGCCGATGGCCATCTTATTGATGCTGAAGTTAATAAGCCAAACTGGGATAGGTATGTTGAATATATAAACCGCAGTGATGAATTTCTCTCCTCTATTGAACAGGTTGCGCCTAACGTTTTGGATATAGAAGAGACAAAAGGGTACGCCATCTCAGGTTATTACCCAAAAGAGCAACCTACCAGCATTATGTTTTGGTATAAGCCGAACGAAGATCTTTTCGTGTATGACAAATCAATGAGTGGTGTTAGTGATATAACGAATGATGTGATTTTGTCTTTAGGACACAGTATGTATGGCCCTCTTTATTGGGTTGGTAGTAGTGGTTCTGTCGCTCATCACCACGATTTAATCAATAATCAGTGGAACCATATTGCGTTAACTATAAGTGATTTAAAATCGAAGCTTTATGTTAATGGTCAAATGGTAGATGTGAATGAAAGTGTGCTTAAAATGATTGGTTATCCGTTTTTCTTGGGTGCAACTAATATTGAAGGTCTAGCGGATCGTCATATGAACGGCCAAATGGACAATGTCATGTTGTGGCAACGCGTATTAAGCCTAGAAGAGGTTAGACGCTATATGATTACGCCACCAACTCCCCAACAAGACAGCTCATTGCAATGGCTGTATGACTTTAACCACACTAGGAGTGGTTGGGTAAAAAATGGCGTCACAGGGCTGTATGATTTAAAGCTGGTTCAAGGAGCTAAAATCTCTCCAGAGCAAGCGATACTTGATCAAGACCTGGATGGTTTAGATGACAAGTTAGAACTTGCAAGCTGTTTAGATGAAACCCAAGCTGACACAGACGGTGATGGTCTATTGGATGGTCAGGAATATGGGGTCAATTCCCAATATTTAACAATTACAGACCCCTGTTTATGGGACAGTGATAGGGATAATATTCCGGATGATTTTGAGTTAGAACAAAACAGTGATCCGCTTCAGAGTAACGCAGGGAAAAGTTCTGTAAATCATCCCAATTTGAGCCTTTGGGAAGCGTATGCCCAGCATCAAGTTGAACAGTTGTCACAAGACGACATCATTGAATCCTCACGTTCTTTGCAGTTAACGGATAACAATGGGTACGCAATTACCAATCACTTCTCGTTGTCACATGACATGACGTTGATGTTTTGGGTTAAGTATCAGCCAAGTAAAGAGCAAAGATCAGGGAACATGGATACACATAAACTTGGTTTTTCATACGATAAAGTAAAATATGGTGACGAGCGCAGCACATCATATACTGCCGCAAAACTTAATTCGGATGAATGGGCACATTTAGCTCTCGTCTTGTCAAATCAAGGAAAAGCAAAATTATACTTTAACGGGCAACTCGTAGATGAAAAATACCCATCGCGCGCAGACTTACCGAATGTGTGGGCCACCTACCTTGGAGCCGTTAATGATGTAGGCTTCTCTAAAGAACATATGAAGGGGTTACTTGATAATGTTGGTATTTGGGAGCGGTCATTAAACGCAACTGAAATTTACCAGTATATGTTTACTGCGCCCAAAGCTTCGGATAGCAATCTTGCTGCATGGTATGACTTTACTCACTCCCAAGGTGATTGGGTGAAAAATAAAGCAACAGGACGATACGATCTCAAATTAACGCAAGGCGCTTACTTAGTTGCTGAGCCAACAGACGAAGATACTGACGGCGATGGTCTTGTTAACCGATTAGAGTTAGCTTTTTGTACTGATGGGTTAACGGCTGATAGCGACGGTGATGGCGTTAATGATGGTGATGAACTCTCAGTTGGCAAACCATTCATTTTGATTACTAACCCTTGCGATCCTGACAGTGATAATGATGGCTTGACGGATGACTTTGAGCGTTCTCACGGTAGTGATGGCTTGATTACTGATGCTAATTTTGACAGCAATGGCAACGGTATTTCCAACTGGGATGAATATCGAAAGATACAAACAGAGCAATTGCCTGAAACAGTGGTCGAATTTGGCGCCTTGTCGGCGAGTAAAGGTTATGCAATTACGTCTTTCTTCCCAGAAAACGGTGATTCAACCTTAATGTATTGGTTTAAATCAACCAGTGAAGAATCACAGTTATCCGGTGTAAGTGAAACTGCCGACCAGCATTATTACGTTGGAATTCAGTATGCGCAGAAGAAGTTCGCATGGGGTGAAGACAAATCGAGTGGTTATTCTTTTAGAGAGGCGGAATACTCGACGGATGATTGGAACCACATCGCGTTAGTCATAAATGATGATCATATTCAACTATACCTCAATGGACAATTAACAAAAGAAACAATACGTTCTTGGTCGACGATTTCTGCTCCCTTCGAACATGCACTTTGGTTGGGCGCTTTGAATAAGTCGGGAATGGCTTCTGATTTTTACACTGGCCTTATTGATAACGTGCAGATATGGGACAGAGCCTTGTCTGAACCAGAACTCCACCGCTTCATGGCGCTGCATCCTAAGGAGCATATCGAGGGTTTAATCGCGTCTTATGACTTTTCGTCGGTGAAAGGAGAATGGGTAAAAAATCACGCCAATGATCAATTCGACCTAAAGTTGGTCGATGATATTGAGCTTGAAAGTCATCAAGTCAATGACACTGACTTAGATACTATCCCGGATTACGTTGAAGCGAAAATGTGTGTTGATGCCACAACAAACGATACCGATCACGATGGATTATCCGATCGACAAGAATTAGAAATACTTGTCTCTGCATGCGATCCAGATATAGATGGGGATAGCATGTTCGATGGGTTTGAGCTTGAAGAAGGGAGCGCTTTGCGTGTTAGGGATGGCAACAAAGATAGCAATAGTGATGGTATCACCAATTGGTACTCATTTACTGATTGGTACAAAGCAGTAAAGTTGGCTCAAGGAGAGCAAGGTATATCTATATCGAGTGGTGTACTGCAATTGGATGGTAACAAAAATAGCCACGTTGTAACGGGGATTTATCCTAATTCTGAAGACAAAACATTAATGTTTGATATCAAGTTTAACCAACTTAAGGGGCTATTACAGTACGTTGGTTCTGATGACAATAATAAACATCGTTTTTACATTGGTTTAAATAAAAACGGTGATTTGAGTTACGGCGTTGGTGATGAAAGTCGAAATAATAGTGCTAGTTTAAATAGTGAACAATGGTATCACTTTACTCTTCGATACCAAGCCCCTAACGCTCAAGCATATATTGATGGTCAGTTAGTTGGGACCTTATCGAATATTCGTTTTAGCGGGCAGAGTACGGAGCCTATTACATTTGGGGGGGCTTATCCTGTAAATGCTCAGATTGACAACGTGCAACTCTGGAACCGAGCGCTTACGGATGAAGAATTAATAAATCGTAGGTCGAAGGTGTCGAGTGGACCTGAGTCGTCACTTGCTATGCACTACGATTTCGAATTCAGATTGGGTCCTTTGATAATGAACAAAGCTACCAATAAGTTAGATGCGTTACTCTCGGCAGAAAGCCTTCTAATTGAAACTCCGTTAAACCCATAAATCCGATTAAGGAAACTTAGATGCTTTTGGCAATTTTTGTCGCGCTTGCAATCGTATTGTTAGCGTTACTGCAGTCGTGTGCGCCTGCTGTTGAACCACCTACAGGCCCTTTAGGGCCAAATAGTTCATACGAACAAGGTCAAGGTCAAGCTCAAAAAGGGGGGGGGGGGGGGGCAGGAGTTTATTGCAATAGTTCGTGCGGGCCCCCAAAATGGCAATTTGACTAAAAAAATCACAACGTCGTTGTGAAAAAAACCCCAAAGGGGTTTTA
>NZ_JBGOOU010000003.1:0-305791 GCF_041439815.1 Vibrio sp. 1F279
AGTACCTGGCTACGAACCAGGCGGTCGGAGGTTCGAATCCTCCAGGGCGCACCACATTATTAGAGAAAGCCTCGTTTTTACGAGGCTTTTTTTATGTTCGTTATAAATTTGTTGCAACAATGTTAAATTTGTGATGTTTTTAACTTGTTGTATTTAAAGTAATTCTTGATTGCTTCTTTGTTATTCTACCTTTCTCATATCAATTCTCAGAAAAGCCCCGTTTAAGTCACAGTTTAAATATCTAAAAATGACTCATTTGACAGATTTATGTGATCTGATAGGCGAATAATTAACCTTATGTGTGCGTTATCCGTAACAGAACCTTAAACAAAATTGACAAACTTTTACCAATCGAGATAATCCATGGGTCGGGATCACTATTCGCTGAAATCCTGTACGTATGTCAGGATGACGAAGAAAGGAAGCAACATGACTAATATTGGAAGCCTGCTAGGAGATGCGGCGACTCTAATGATAACGGGGATGTCCGTTGTCTTTATTTTCTTAACTATTCTAGTTTACCTCGTTCGGTTGATGTCAAAACTGGTACCAGAAGAAGTACCGGAGCCGATCGCAGCACCTAAAAAAATTCAAAAATCACAATCAAACCCTTCAGCTGTTAGTCCACAGGTAGTGGCAGCAATTTCGGCCGCGGTTCATCAATACCGTGCGTCTACTGCTAAGTAGCATTTAAAGGATTAAAAAGGAGTTTATGAGCATGTCTAAACCACTAGCTATCACAGATGTGGTACTTCGTGACGCGCACCAGTCACTATTTGCTACTCGTATGCGTATCGAAGATATGCTGCCAATTGCGGCAGAACTGGATAAAGTCGGTTACTGGTCACTTGAGACTTGGGGCGGCGCAACGTTTGATTCGTGCATCCGTTTTCTTGGAGAAGATCCGTGGGAACGTTTACGAGAGCTGAAAAAAGCGATGCCCAACACACCAATGCAGATGCTACTGCGTGGTCAAAATTTATTGGGTTACCGTCACTACGCGGATGATGTAGTAGAAAAGTTTGTTGAACGTGCCCATAGTAACGGCATGGACGTATTCCGTATTTTTGATGCGATGAATGACGTACGTAACTTTGAAACCGCAGTGAAAGCAACGATTGATGTTGGCGGCCACGCTCAAGGTACGTTGTCTTACACAACCAGTCCGGTTCACAACTCAGATACGTGGGTTGATTTGGCTAAGCGCCTAGAGGATCTAGGTTGTCATTCACTATGCATCAAAGACATGTCAGGTTTATTAAAGCCTTATGAAGCGGAAGAGCTAATCACTCGCATCAAAGCGTCTTGTGATGTGCCTCTAGCGCTGCATAGCCACGCGACAACGGGTCTATCAACCGCTACAGCCGTTAAAGCTGTTGAAGCGGGTATTGATATTCTAGACACCGCAATCTCTTCTATGAGCTGTACTTACGGCCATACACCAACCGAAACGGTTGTTGCTATGCTAGAAGGCACAGAGCGCGACACGAATCTCAAACTAGACCAAATCGAACCAATCGCGGCTTACTTCCGTGATGTACGTAAAAAGTATGCGAAATGGGAAGGCCAGCTAAAAGGTGTCGATTCTCGAATCTTGATCGCTCAAGTTCCTGGCGGCATGTTAACCAACATGGAAGGCCAGCTTAAAGAGCAAGGCGCTGCCGATCGCATGGATGAAGTTCTAGAAGAGATCCCACGCGTACGTAAAGAGTTGGGTTACATTCCTTTGGTAACACCTACTTCTCAGATTGTCGGTACTCAAGCGGTTATCAATGTTCTAACGGGTGAGCGCTACAAGAGCATCACTAAAGAGACTGCGGGTCTACTGAAAGGCGAATACGGTCAAGCTCCTGCTGAGGTTGATGCTGAACTGCAAGCGAAAGTGTTAGATGGTGCTGAGCCAATCACGTGTCGTCCTGCTGATTTACTTAAGTCTGAAATGGATACGTTAACGACTGACCTTTTAGAAAAAGCGAAATCAGATGGTATTTCACTCGCTGAAGATACCGTTGATGATGTACTGACGTACGCACTATTCCCACAAGTGGGTCTTAAGTTCCTTAAAAATCGTCACAACCCTGAAGCGTTTGAACCTGTACCAACGGCTGAAGCTGCAACTCCTGTTGCGGCTGCACCACAACCTGCTGCTGGCGGCATTGAGAGCTACAGCGTGAAGGTCGATGGTCAAGTTTATGATGTTGAAGTTGGCCCACAAGGTGAACTGACATCGGTATCTCCATCAGCGAAACCAGCACAAGCGGCTCAAGCAGCACCTGCTGCGGCTTCTGATGCAGAAGCGGTTCCTGCTCCATTAGCCGGCAACATCTTTAAAGTCATCGTTCAGGCGGGTGCTGAAGTGGCCGAAGGTGATGTTCTGCTGATCCTAGAAGCGATGAAAATGGAAACGGAAGTACGAGCTGCTCGCAGTGGTATCGTTCAAGAATTGAATGTTAAAGAAGGCGATGCAGTTACTGTAGGCGCTCCACTACTAAGCTTAGCGTAAGGGAGTACCATGGAAGGATTGATGACCTTATGGTCTGAAACAGGGATTGCTAACTTTGAGTTCGGCCAGATCTGTATGATGTTGGTTGGTTGCTCACTGTTGTTTTTGGCAATTCGCAAAGGGTTTGAACCTTTACTGCTGTTACCTATTGGTTTTGGTGCTGTATTAGCCAATATTCCAAATGCTGGATTCACGGATCCCGGCGGTTTGCTTTACTACGTTTACTACATTGGTATTGAAACTGGCATTTTTCCACTGCTGATCTTTATGGGTGTTGGAGCTATGACGGACTTTGGTGCGTTGATTGCTAACCCTAAAACACTGTGGCTCGGGGCTGCTGCTCAGTTTGGTATATTCGCAACGCTATTTGGCGCGATCTTGCTGAACTATGTACCAGGAATGGAGTTCTCAATGGCAGATGCTTCGTCAATTGCGATCATTGGTGGTGCCGATGGCCCAACCGCGATCTTTTTGGCGAGCAAGCTATCTCCTGATCTATTAGGTGCGATTGCGGTAGCGGCGTATAGCTACATGGCTTTAGTTCCTATTATTCAGCCACCAATCATGAAAGCGTTAACGTCTCCTGAAGAGCGCCAAATTAAGATGGCTCAACTTCGTCATGTAAGCAAAGCTGAGAAGATCCTTTTCCCGCTAGCTGTACTGCTGATGACGATTTTGTTCCTACCTTCAGCAACCCCTCTAGTAGGTATGTTCTGTTTGGGTAACTTAATGCGTGAAGCGGGTGTGGTTGATCGTCTTTCAAAAACAGCCCAAAACGAACTGATTAACGTTGTGACTATTTTCCTTGGCCTAGGTGTTGGCTCTAAGCTTCAAGCAGATACTTTCTTGAATTTAGAGACGCTAGGTATTTTAGGTTTAGGTGCGGTGGCGTTTAGTATTGGTACGGCTGGTGGTGTATTGATGGCGAAGCTGCTGAACCGCTTCTCGAAAGAAGACATTAACCCACTGATTGGCGCAGCTGGTGTATCAGCGGTTCCGATGGCGGCTCGTGTTGTGAATAAGGTTGGACTTGAGGCAAATCCTCAGAACTTCCTGTTGATGCATGCGATGGGTCCGAACGTAGCGGGTGTACTTGGTAGTGCCGTTGCAGCGGGTATCCTATTAGCTCTCGTAGGTTAATGAGTTACTTGGTTATGCTGCTCGTTACGTTAATTGGCCGTCAATTTACGCATGAGCGGTTAACTTCGCCTTATTAAATGGTTTATAGTCAAAGGGATGCTTTCGCATCCCTTTCTTTTTGTTAATTAGGGTGCTTACTCATCAGGGCTTCTATCAATCAAGGAAATGTGGAAATGGAAAATAAACAGATTGCGATTACTCAATTCGGCGGCGTCGAAAACCTTAGTATTCAAACCAGTGCTATTCCTGAGCCAAAGGCCGGAGAAGTGGTGGTTAAAGTTTCCTTTTCAGGCATTAATCCTATTGATGTGAAAACCCGTGCAGGCCTTGGTTGGGCGGCAGCACAAAACAAAGACAACCTTCCTTGGGTTCCTGGTTACGATATTTCAGGGCAAATTGTCACGCTAGGCGAACAGGCAGAGCGTTTTACTGTTGGTGATAACGTAGCTGGCTTTATTGGTTTTCCACTGCAAGGTGGCGGTTATAGCCAGTATGTGTGTGTTCCAGAAGTCGCATTAAGTATGGTCCCAGACTCGGTTGCGTTAGAAGCGGCTGCAGCTTTACCACTCGCTAGCCAAACCGCAGCACAAGCGCTTAACAAAGCGGAAGTGAAAGAGGGCGATCGCGTACTCATCTTAGCGGGCGCCGGCGGCGTTGGTCATCTTGCGGTTCAAATCGCAGTGGCTGCAAAAGCTGAGGTTTACACGACCTGCAGCGAAGCCAACCTTGATTACCTTGCTACGTTAGGCGCTCATGCTATTAACTATCAATTTGCGCCAGCATCGGAAAGAGTCTCTGATGTTGATGTACTGATTGATTTAGTGGGTGGTGATACCGCGCTTGATGCGTTGAAGTGTTTGAAAGATGGTGCGAGAGTGGTAACAGTGCCTACGCTGTCTGCTGAATTAATTTGCGAGAAAGCGACATTATTGGGTTTCACTGCTTCAGGTATGCTCGTTGAGCCAAATCCAGAGCAAATGGACACTATGCTTTACATGGTTAGCGTAGGATTGCTCAAAACAGAAATTCAAACTATCTACCCGTTAGATGAAGCACAGTCGGCGCATCTACAAGTAGAAACCGGACACACCAGAGGCAAGGTACTACTTAAAATGCAAGAAGGTTAATATGCAGTGCTAGAGTTCTTTAATTCTCTTTTTGAAAACATAGCGTTGTGGTTTTCTGACTCGGCGCTGTGGGTGCTCTTCATTAGTGGCTTCTTGAGTGCCACATTGTTACCAGGGGGCTCAGAAGCAAGCCTTGTGGCAGCATTGAGCTTAGATCAGTTCTCAACATCATCAATCATTCTTCTGGCGACACTCGGTAATACTTTAGGCGGGCTGACCAACTATTGGATTGGTTTGTGGCTGCCTAATCGAACTCAATCTGAAAAGCATGGTCATAAGGCTATGGCTTGGCTGAGCCGCTATGGCTATTGGACACTGTTATTCAGTTGGTTGCCGATCATTGGTGACCCTTTGTGCTTAGCCGCGGGTTGGTTAAGAATGAAATTTATTCCTAGCGTTATTTTGATAGCGATTGGCAAAGCCGCTCGCTACAGCTTACTTGCTGCTATCTACTTCGGTTTTTTCTAAGGAGAACCTATGAAAAAGGTTTTACTTGGTACATTTTCTCTTATCGCCATTGCAGGCTGTTCTTACAATGTACCTAGCTCAACACCCTTCTTTTCCTCGTTACCAGAAGGTGTCACTCTGTTAGAAGAGGTTAAGCCTTCTAAAGATAAAGTGGTGATCCCTTACACCAAATATCAGCTTGAAAACGGCCTGACAGTTATTCTTTCCCCTGATGATTCTGATCCTCTTGTGCATGTGGATGTGACCTATCATGTCGGCTCAGCTCGTGAGGAAATAGGCAAGTCGGGCTTTGCTCATTTCTTCGAACACATGATGTTCCAAGGCTCTGAGAACGTCGGTGACCAGCAGCACTTTAAGATCATTACCGAAGCGGGTGGCTCGTTAAACGGCACCACTAACCGTGATCGTACTAACTACTTTGAAACCGTTCCATCTAACCAACTTGAGAAAATGCTGTGGCTGGAATCAGACCGCATGGGCTTCTTGTTGGATGCGGTTTCTCAGAAGAAATTTGAAGTTCAAAGAAGCACGGTTAAGAACGAGCGAGCTCAAAGCTACGAAAACCGTCCTTACGGCTTGATGTGGGAACGCATGGGTGAAGCACTTTACCCTGAAGGTCATCCTTACTCATGGCAACCAATCGGTTATGTGGAAGATCTAGACCGTGTTGATGTGAATGACCTTAAGGCGTTCTTCCTACGTTGGTACGGCCCAAATAATGCGGTACTGACTATCGGTGGTGATATCGACGTTGATGACACGCTAGAGTGGGTTAATCAGTACTTTGGCCCAATCCCTCAAGGTCCGGAAGTTAAGGCTGCTGAGAAGCAACCAGCTGTTCTAGCAGAAGATAAGTACATCACCTTAGAAGACAACGTTCGTCAGCCGATGGTGCTTGTTGGTTGGCCAACAACCTACCGCGGTGAAGATACGCAAGCTTCACTGAATGCGCTGTCTAACGTGTTAGGTTCAGGGACCAACAGTTATCTGTACCAAAACCTCGTAAAAACGCAAAAAGCGGTGAGTGCAGGCTCTTTCCACGATTGTGCTGAGCTCGCTTGTACTATGTATGTCTATGCGATGGGTGACTCAGGTGAAAAGGGGGATTTGACGGTTCTTAATAGAGAACTGATGGAAACCCTAGAACAATTTTCGAAAGGCGGTGTGGAACAAGATCGTCTAGATCAAATTACCGGCATGGCTGAAGCGAATGCGGTGTTTGCACTGCAAAGTGTTAGAGGCAAGGTTTCACAGCTCGCTTCAAATCAAACCTTCTATGGCCAGCCTGATCGTATTGAATCACAACTCGATCAAATCCGAGCTGTTACCCCTGAAAGCGTAAGCAAGGCGTATCAAGGTTTTATCGAAGGTAAGCACAAGGTTACCTTGAGTGTGGTTCCTAAGAAAAAACTCGACTTAGCGGTTCGTGAGGCTACATTTAGCACTCCTGCTCGTACCCTTCCTGAATACAGCAAAGTGACAGAAGAACAATTGGATTTCAGAAAGGCACCGAACACATTTGATCGCAGCGTGATGCCAGAAGTGAACTTTGGTGTTGAAGCGACCATGCCTGAGCTGTATCGCATGCATTTTGCAAATGGTACTGACTTGATTGGTACTGTGACTAGCGAAACGCCGACAGTGCAGCTACAAATTCAACTCCCTGCGGGTGAGCGCTATGTTGGTAAAGGTCAAGAGGGTTTGGCGAACCTAACAGCATCGATGATGGAAGAAGGTTCGACTAAACGAACGGTTGAAGAGTTACAGGCCACCTTAGATAAGCTTGGTAGTAGCGTTAGCATTAGTGCTGGCAGCTATACCACAGACATTTCAGTCTCGACGTTAGAGAAAAACCTGCCTCAAACCTTAGCGATCGTGCAAGAAGTTCTATTTGAGCCTAAGTTTGATGTTCAAGATTTCGAACGCGTTAAGAGTCAGATGTTAGAAGGCGTAGTCTACCAGCATCAACAACCG
Organism: Vibrio sp. 1F279; assembly: GCF_041439815.1. Lineage (NCBI taxonomy): Bacteria > Pseudomonadati > Pseudomonadota > Gammaproteobacteria > Vibrionales > Vibrionaceae > Vibrio > Vibrio sp. 1F279. The sequence continues at coordinate 7,213 of NZ_JBGOOU010000003.1, forward strand.
AGCTGGATGGCTTCTCAAGCAACCCGAGAAGTGTTGTTCGGTAGCAGTATTTTTGGTCGAGCGAGTGATGGCACCAAGGACTCTCTAGAATCGTTAACTCTAGACGATGTAAAACTGTTTTACAGTCAGCACTATACTCCTGAGGGAGCTAATGTTGTTATTGTAGGGGACATCTCGAAGGAAGAGGTTGGAAAGCAGCTTCAGTTCTTTGAAGAATGGCAAGGTGACGCTGCACCACTCACTCGTCCACAGATCATCAAGGAGCTTTCGGGGCAGAACTTGTACTTAGTGGATAAGCCGGGAGCACCACAAAGTATTGTACGCTTAGTTCGTAAAGGGTTACCGTTTGATGCGACCGGTGAATTGTATTTAAGTCAATTGGCTAACTTTAATTTAGCCGGTAACTTCAATAGCCGTATCAACCAGAACCTGCGTGAAGACAAGGCCTACACTTACGGTGCAAGCGGTTACTTTGCGAGTACGCGTGAAACTGGTGCGGTAGTGTTTAGTGCTCAAGTTAGAGCCAATGCGACGGTTCCATCGATTCAAGAGTTTATTGCTGAGCTAAATGAATTTAGTCAGAGTGGATTAACTGACGAAGAGGTGAAATTTATGCGCCTTGCCGTCGGTCAACAAGATGCGCTTAAATACGAAACACCAAGTCAAAAGGCTGGATTGTTGAGTAATATTGTTACGCTGAGCCTTGATGAAGACTACCTACAGCAGCGCAACCAGATAGTAGAAACGGTTTCAAAAGAGACTTTAAATGAGCTCTCGAAGAAATGGTTTGACCCGAATGATTATCAAATAATTGTTGTTGGTGACGCGACTTCGCTGCGCCCTCAATTAGAAAAGTTAGATATTCCAATAGAAGAGCTTGAAATCATTCGTTAGAGTACACATTAAAGGGGGAGGGAAGAGATTCTACTTTTCTCCTCCAACCTAATTTATGATAGTTCTAATAAGAACAATATAAGATAAGTGAACAGAATTTTGACTGATTTTGCTGCGCGACTAAAGCAAGTTGCAACCAACCCTAAGACCTTCTCTCAATTTGGTCGTGGTGTTGAAAGGGAAACATTGCGCTACACGGAAGATGGGCATCTTGCTACTGGGCCGCACCCTAAGGCTTTAGGATCTGCGTTGATGAACGAATGGGTAACGACCGATTTCTCTGAGTCGCTACTGGAGTTTATCACGCCTGTTTCTAACGACGTTCCGACGCTTTTGAATCAGTTGTCTGATATCCATCACTTCACTCAAACCAAGTTAGACGGCGAAAAGCTGTGGCCACTCTCTATGCCTTGTTATGTGGGGAGTGAAGATTACATTCAGCTTGCGCAATACGGTACTTCTAACAACGGTAAGATGAAGACGCTATATCGTGAAGGCCTAAAGCGTCGCTACGGTAGTCTGATGCAGATTATTTCGGGTGTTCACTTCAACTTCTCTTTCCCAGAAAGCTTTTGGGACAGTCTGTTTGGAGAGCAAACCGAAGAAGCGCGTTGCGAAGCTAAATCAGATGCGTACTTCGGTTTGATTCGTAATTACTACCGCTTTGGTTGGTTAATCCCATACTTCTTCGGTGCTTCACCTGCGCTATGTTCTTCTTTTATCAAAGGAAGAGAAACCAACCTACCTTTTGAAAAGGTTGGAGAAACACTGTATCTACCCAAAGCAACGGCATTGCGCTTAAGTGACCTTGGTTACACCAACAGCGCGCAAAGTGTACTGAAGATTGGCTTCAACAGCCTAGACCAATACCTTGAAGGTTTGAATCAAGCGATTCGCACACCATCAGAAGAATTCGCTGAGATTGGCACTAAGGTTGATGGGGAATACCGTCAACTAAATAGCAACGTACTGCAAATTGAGAATGAGCTTTATGCTCCAATCCGTCCTAAGCGTGTGGCGAAAAGTGGTGAGAAACCATCTGAAGCACTGGCTCGTGCTGGCGTTGAGTACATCGAGGTTCGCTCTTTAGACGTAAACCCATTCAGTTCAATTGGTATCAATGAACAGCAAGTTCGCTTCTTAGATTTATTCCTAACGTGGAGCGTGTTATCAGACTCTGCTGAGATGGATAACTGCGAACTTGAATGCTGGCGCGATAACTGGAACAAGGTGATCTTAGAAGGTCGTCAGGTTGGTTTAGAGCTCAAGATTGGTTGTGATGGAGAAAGACTGTCTCTGCAAGACTGGGCTAAAAATGTATTCAAAGATCTTCGAGTTATCGCTGAGTTGATGGATGCTGAGCAAGGTGGTCGTGCATACCAAGAAACGTGCGATACGCTTGAAGCCTGGATTGATAACCCAGAGTTGACCATTTCTGGCCAGTTATTAGAAGAGACCAAGAAATTGGGTGGTTTGGGTAAAGTGGGTTGTGCGTTAGGAAAAACGTATGCTCAACAACACAAGGCACACCAATATAAAGTTTATTCTGCTGAGTTAATGGAAGCGGAAGTTCAACGCTCTGTCATTGCTCAACAGCAAAGTGAAGAAGCGAGCACTCAAGACTTTGATAGTTTCTTAACGGACTATTTTTCATATTTAAAAGCATAGCGAGACTTTGGTGGAAAGGAAGCAAACCTTATTAGGTCAGTCTACTCATGTGGGTGGAAAATGGTTACCTGTTGTGACTGTTGGTATTGTCTCTAGCCTATTGGTTGGATGTGCGACGCCTCCTCCTAAGCAGCAAAATAATATATGCAGCATCTTCAGAGAGCACCCTTCTTGGTATGAAGATGCGGTCGATATGCAAGATGAGTGGGGCACACCGATTAACGTCGCGATGGCTTTTGTTAAACAAGAGAGCAGCTTTCGACATGATGCGCGTCCACCAAAAGATTATATTCTTGGCTTTATACCGTGGGGAAGAGTCAGTAGTGCCTACGGCTATGCACAAGCTCAAGACCCTGCTTGGGAAGACTTTCAAAAAGCGACCAATAATGGTGGTTCGAGAACCAATTTTGATGATGCATTGATGTTCATTGGTTGGTACACCAGCGAGACGCGCCGTCAGTTAGGGATCTCATTATGGGACCCGTATAACCAATATCTGGCTTATCATGAAGGCCGTGGTGGCTATAAGCGCAAATCATACAACAGCAAACCATCGTTGATTAAGGTGGCTAGCAAAGTCGAACAGCAAGCAAAAGATTATGGATGGCAACTTAAACAGTGCCGAAAAGAACTAGAAGACAATCGAAGTTGGTTTTTTTAAAGCCAATCGTCATGGAGAATAGCAATGCCTTTATTAGATAGTTTTACTGTTGATCACACGCGCATGAACGCACCTGCAGTTCGTGTTGCTAAAACAATGCAAACCCCAAAAGGGGATACCATTACGGTATTTGACCTGCGTTTTACTGCGCCAAACAAAGATATCCTATCTGAGAGAGGTATTCATACTCTCGAGCACCTATACGCTGGGTTCATGCGTGCTCACCTCAATGGCTCTGCGGTTGAGATCATTGATATTTCGCCTATGGGTTGTCGTACCGGTTTCTATATGAGCTTGATTGGTACGCCTTCAGAGCAGCAAGTGGCTGAAGCTTGGTTAGCGGCTATGCAAGACGTACTGAAAGTTGAGAACCAGAATAAGATTCCTGAGTTGAACGAATACCAGTGTGGTACTGCGGCAATGCATTCCTTAGATGAAGCTAAAGAGATTGCGAATGCAATCATCGCTACCGGTATTTCAGTAAACAAAAATGATGAACTGGCATTGCCAGAGTCGATGCTTCAAGAGCTTAAAATCGACTAATCACTTTTCTTTACTTTAGATGCGCTTCACTCTAGATACATTTCAATCTAGAGGCAGAGCGAGTTAGATACTAAAAGGCCCGGTTCAATGAACCGGGCCTTTTATTGTAGAAGGACTTAGTTGGTAACTCAGTTGGTTATACCAATCGTAGTAAATAACTGGTCACCCTAGCTTGCTAAAACGCTCGATAACTGCGTTAGAATTTTTGATTGTAGAATAACTACTTATCGAAAAATTCTGCCTTGTTCTCAAGCCTTTTCCCTACGCTATTTTTGATCACTTACTTACTGTGATTGGTATTACTCTCATCTAATGAGTCGCCTCTATCCGTTTACGATCTGCGGAAACACACGCACAAGCTTAATGCGATTCTCTTCGAGCTCAACAATTTCCATTGGATGGCTGGCAACCTGAACACTCAGGTGACTCTCTGGAATATCTTCAAGATGCTCCAGTATCAAACCATTAAGTGTTCTTGGTCCATCGGTAGGTAGTGCCCACTGCAAACCTTTGTTGATATCTCGGATATTAGCGCTGCCTTCAATCAAGAAGCTACCATCGCTTTGCGGTGTAATCTCTTCAGATAAACTTGGTGCGATTGAAGTCGTAAATTCGCCCACGATCTCTTCGAGAATATCTTCGAGGGTAACCAAACCGTTAATATCGCCATACTCATCAACAATCAAACCGATACGCTGTTTGTTGCGTTGGAATTTAAGCAGTTGGGTGTTAAGCGGTGTCGCTTCCGGAATAAAGTAGATCTCATCTGCAGCACGCAGCAGTGTCTCTTTATTGAATTCGTTCTTTTCGAGCATCAAGCGATAAGCTTCACGTAGCCTCAGCATGCCAACCACTTCATCTATCTGATCACGGTACAACACGATGCGACCATGAGGTGAATGAGTGAGCTGACGCACGATCGATTTCCAATCATCATTGATGTCGATGCCGGTGATCTCGTTACGTGGCACCATTATGTCATTCACGGTGACGTGTTCTAAATCGAGAATAGACACCAACATATCTTGGTGACGCTGTGGTATTAAGCTACCCGCTTCATTTACTACGGTTCTGAGTTCTTCTGAGCTTAGATGATCGGTTGCATCATGGTTAGCTTTAACGCCTAAGATACGAATGAAGCCATTGGTAATAAAGTTGACCAAGATAACCAATGGAGATAGCACCTTCATCAGTATTATTAATAGAATACTGCTGGCGTAAGAAACTCGTTCAGGGAAAAGAGAAGCAATGGTTTTTGGTGTAACCTCAGCAAACACGAGGATCACCAGGGTCAGGGCTCCGGTTGCGATTGCAACGCCGATATCTCCGTAGATACGCATACCAAGAATAGTCGCGATCGCGGATGCAAGAATATTGACGAGATTGTTGCCAATGAGAATAAGGCCAATCAATCTGTCTGGGCGACTTAGAAGTTTTTCTACACGTTTGGCACCTTTATGACCCGTATTGGCCAAGTGCTTTAAACGGTAGCGGTTCAAGGACATCATGCCCGTTTCGGAACCAGAGAAATAACCAGAAATTACAATGAGACACGCGAGTAGCGCAAATAAGATACCCGTTGATATGTCGTCCAAAACTATTCTTTTCCTTGTTGTGTATCTTGATTAATTTATGACCGAACATGGTCGAGATGTCAATTGAATGTATCGTACTCAATATTTTAAAGGCAAGGTGTGAGAGCTTGCCTTCATTATACAGACTAATTCAGGATTATTTCCTGAACGAAGCGGCTACCGAAGTAAGCTAGTGTGAGCATGGTGGCACCCGCAAGGGCAAACCATGTGACTTTTTGCCCACGCCAACCTTTCTGATAGTGACCCCAAAGAAGGATGGAATAGATAACCCAAGCTATAAAAGACAATACTGCTTTATGTGCTTTACCTTGAGCAAACATATCTTGTACGAAGATAAGTCCAGTTAATAAAGTACCTGTTAACAAACCATTACCGATTAAAATGATCTTGAAAAGCTGTCTTTCCACCATCATTAAAGGAGGTAGGTTAGGGTTTATCACTAAGGCTTTTTTCTTTTTAAGTTTGTGATCTAGCCACGCGAGTTGCATAGCGTATAGCGCACCGATGGTAAGTGTCGCGTATGAGAACAGAGCTAAAGATATGTGTAGCAACAGCTTTGGGTCATTCTCTAAGTGTTTGATGAAGGTGCTAGGAAGAAAAGTGGCAGCCATTAGATTTAGAGCAGCGAAGCTATAAACAACAGGTAAGATGAACCACAAACGTGTTTTGAGCATAGCACCGCTCATGACCACAGATATGATTAAACTGATTAAAGAAGCAACGTTTAAGATACTGAGGTTTTGACCACTGGCATTAAAGATTAAATCGCCAAGCAACCAAGCATGGAAAGCTAAAGCAAGTAATGCGCTGATAAACACCGTTTTTACACGGATTCCTGTTTGGTGCACGAGACCTGGAATGATCGTGAAAATCGCCATTGTATAAAGAAAGGCTGCTGCGATCGCAATAAGACTGTCCATGGTATCCATTTAAATGATTACTAATTGGCGAATTATACCTCGCATCGCTCTTTGGGGCTATGGTGAACCTCATTCAATTCCAAGTGAATAATGTCTCACATCACATGCGTGGATGATTAACGCTCCACAACGGGTATGACTCTAATCCGCGCTAATGTATACTCACAGTAATAGTCGCAGTTTTGAGCGAAGAGAAAACTATGTTTGATAATTTAACGGATCGTCTATCCAAAACGCTGAAAAACATCAGCGGTAAAGGTCGCCTGACCGAAGACAATATTAAAGAGACGCTGCGTGAAGTACGTATGGCGCTACTTGAAGCCGACGTTGCACTGCCAGTTGTCCGCGATTTTGTTAAGCGCGTTAAAGAAGGCGCTGTAGGTGTTGAGGTTTCTAAATCTCTCACACCGGGTCAAGAATTCATTAAGATCGTTCAAGCTGAACTTGAAGCTGTGATGGGGGAGTCTAACGAGGCTCTTGACCTAGCAGCACAACCGCCAGCCGTTATCTTAATGGCGGGTCTACAAGGTGCGGGTAAAACCACATCGGTAGGTAAGCTATCTAAGCTCCTGACTGAGCGTGATAAGAAGAAAGTTTTGGTTGTGTCTGCCGACGTTTACCGTCCAGCCGCGATCAAACAGCTTGAAACCTTAGCAAGCGATGTGGGTGTCGACTTCTTCCCATCTTCAGCTGACCAAAAGCCTCTTGATATTGCAAACGCTGCAATCGACCACGCGAAGAAGAAATTCTACGACGTGCTAATTGTCGATACTGCCGGTCGTTTGGCTATCGATGAAGAGATGATGGGTGAAATCAAAGAGCTTCATACTGCCATTAAACCAGTAGAGACGCTGTTCGTTGTTGATGCTATGACAGGTCAAGATGCTGCGAATACTGCAAAAGCCTTTGGCGATACGCTACCACTAACCGGTGTTATCTTAACGAAAGTGGATGGTGACGCGCGTGGTGGTGCTGCACTGTCTGTTCGTCACATCACAGGTAAGCCGATTAAATTCTTAGGTGTTGGTGAGAAAACTGACGCACTAGAACCATTCCACCCAGATCGTGTTGCTTCTCGTATCCTTGGTATGGGCGACGTACTGTCTCTTATTGAAGACCTACAGAAAAACGTTGATACCGAGAAAGCAGAGAAACTGGCTAAGAAGTTCAAAGAGAAGAAAGGCTTTGACCTTGAAGACTTCCGTGAGCAACTTGGTCAGATGAAAAACATGGGCGGCATGATGGGCATGATGGATAAGCTTCCAGGCATGTCTCAGCTACCAGACAACGTTAAAGATAAAGTTGATGACAAGATGTTCAAGCAAATGGAAGCGATCATCAACTCTATGACAATGAAAGAGCGTCAGCGCCCAGACCTAATCAAAGGCTCACGCAAAAAGCGTATTGCTGCAGGTTCTGGTACGCAAGTACAAGATGTAAACCGTATGCTTAAACAGTTCACTCAAATGCAGAAGATGATGAAGAAAATGCAGAAAGGTGGAATGAAAGGCATGATGCGCAACATGCAAGGCATGATGGGCGGCGGTGGAGGTATGGGCGGAATGGGTGGTGGTTTTAACCCGTTTGGCCGATAATCTACAAATGTAAGCTTTAGCTACGTTACTTTTCATAGTGTTAGCCGTGTCACAGAAAGTGAGCGGTGGCTATGTTGGTGAAAAAATAGCTAAAGCCCTTGCATTGCCCCGGAATAAGAGTAAAATTCCGGGGCTTTAATTTGGCACGAGACCCCAAGCTATTTACTTATACTTGGGGTTAATTATTTTATTAAGAAAGCAAAGAGGACGACATGGTAACCATTCGTTTGGCACGTCACGGTGCAAAGAAGCGCCCATTTTATCAAATCGTAGTTGCGGATAGCCGTAACTCTGTAACTGGCCGTTTCATCGAGAAAGTAGGTTTCTTTAACCCTACTGCTCAAGGTCAAGAAGAAGGTCTACGTCTAGACCTAGATCGTGTTAACCACTGGGTTGGTCAAGGCGCATCTCTATCTGACCGCGTAGCTAAGCTAGTTAAAGACGCTCAAAAAGCGGCTTAATTCTTTTTTAAAAAGAGAAATAGCTTATGTCGATGAAGGGTAAAGAAACGATGAGCGAGCAAAACGAAAGAATTGTTATGGGTAAACTTGGGTCTACCTATGGTATTCGTGGCTGGCTTAAAGTTTTCTCCTACACAGACAATGCTGAAAGCATATTTGATTACAGTCCTTGGTATTTAAAGCTAAAGGGCGAGTGGGTTGAGTATAAAGTTGAAAGCTGGAAACGTCATGGTCAAGGCTATGTATGTAAGCTAGCGGGATTAGATGTACGTGAAGACGCGCAACTGATGACCAACTTTGAAATTGCTATTGACCCTGCTTCATTACCTGAATTGTCAGAAGATGAATTCTACTGGCGCGAATTGTTCGGTATGCAAGTTTTTACCACTAAAGGTTACAACCTTGGTGAGGTCACTGACCTATTAGAAACTGGCTCGAACGATGTTCTAGTAATCAAAGCAAATCTTAAAGATGCTTTTGGCCAAAAGGAACGGTTAATCCCGTACCTTGAAGAGCAAGTGCTCAAGAAAGTTGATCGCGAAGCTCGCCGGATCGAAGTTGACTGGGATCCTGGATTCTAACTCCAAATTACAGAGCGAGAGAACACATGTGGGTTGGCATTATTAGCCTTTTTCCTGAAATGTTCCGTTCTGTTACTGATTTTGGAGTAACAGGTCAAGCGGTTAAAAAAGGTCTTTTATCTATTGAGACATGGAATCCTCGTGATTTCACTCATGATAAACATCGCACTGTTGATGACAGACCTTACGGTGGTGGTCCTGGCATGTTAATGATGGTTCAGCCTTTGCGCGATGCTATCCAAACAGCCAAACAGGCAGCACCGGGAAAGACGAAGGTTATCTACCTTTCACCTCAAGGTCGTAAACTCGATCAGCAAGGTGTTGAAGAGCTGGCAACAAACGAGAACTTGCTTCTTATTTGTGGTCGCTATGAAGGGGTAGATGAGCGCATCATTCAATCTGAAGTCGACGAAGAATGGTCGATTGGAGATTTTGTGATGACGGGTGGCGAGTTGCCAGCCATGACGTTGATTGATTCAGTATCTCGGTTTGTTCCGGGTGTACTTGGAGATTTCGCATCAGCAGAAGAAGATTCTTTTGCAAATGGTTTGCTAGATTGTCCCCATTATACGCGCCCTGAGGTGCTAGACGATAAAGATGTGCCATCGGTACTCAAGTCTGGAAACCATAAGGACATTCGTCGCTGGCGATTGAAACAATCGTTGGGCCGAACTTGGCTAAGAAGACCAGAACTCCTGGAAAACCTAGCTCTGACTGACGAACAGGAACAATTACTGGCTGAATTCATTAAAGAGCAACGCTCTTAACGAAAAGCAAGCAGTAACCTATTAAATTTAGTATCAGTTTATTCTAGGAATTTATACAAATGAGCAACATCATCAAGGCTCTTGAAGAAGAGCAACTAAAATCAGACCTTCCTAAATTCGCACCAGGTGACACTGTTGTAGTTAAGGTTAAGGTAAAAGAAGGTGACCGTGAGCGTCTACAGGCTTTCGAAGGCGTTGTAATCGCTATTCGTAACCGTGGTCTACACTCTGCATTCACAGTTCGTAAGATCTCGAACGGTGAAGGCGTAGAGCGTGCGTTCCAAACTCACTCTCCAATGGTTGATAGCATCGAAGTTAAACGCCGTGGTGCAGTACGTCGTGCCAAGTTGTACTACCTACGTGAGCGTTCTGGTAAGTCAGCTCGTATTAAAGAGAAGCTTACTAAGAAGTAATTCTTTTTGCATTCTATCGATAAAAGCGGAGCCATTTGGCTCCGCTTTTTTGTGTCTGCTATTTAGAGTCTCACAGGTAAGAGATCCCCAACTCGCTCGTTCCTCACTCTGAGGATGACGAATGACAAGCCTTGATACCGTGATACCTTGATAGGCTGTCGAACCGCTGAGGGAGTTTTTGAATCAACCAGAGCTGTCATTCCCTAGACTGACGAAGGAAGGAGTAGGGAATCCCCATTAGTGCCGTGTTATAGGCAATAAAAAAGGATTGCCGTAAAACGCCAACCCTTCAAAATTTACTCGCTACTCGCTACTCGCTACTCGCTACTCGCTACTCGCTACTCGCTACTCGCGCCTAGTGTGGGTCTTCCGACCAACCATCGCTATCCGACATGTCTGGAGCACCAGCGATGCTGTTCTCTTCGTCAGCCCATTCCCCGAAATCAATCATCTGACATTGCTTGCTGCAAAACGGGCGGTGCGGGCTTTGTTCGCCCCATTCAACGTCAGTGTTACATTGAGGGCATTTAACGATGGTGATTTTCTTCGACATAGTGATTCTTAATTTGAAGGTGTAATAATAGTGAGTTTAGGCTCGAGTGAGGACTCAAGCCAAACAATAAAGGAAATGAATTAGCTGCAGATAGCCAACTCAAATTCAATATCTTGAGTACAGGCTTGCCCAGTTTCAAAGCTCATAAATTTAATAGCGAAACGGTTTTTATGTCCCGAGATCATCGGGTAGGCACCGTACTGCATTGGAATTGAAAGGCGAAGGATATTCGCTTCATCAGCATCGCTTTGGAAGAAACCTGTACGAGCGATCTGATCCTTAAAGTGACCAGTCTCTCTGGTGAGCTTCAACCATAGTGTTAGTGCTTCATACAGAGGCTGTAGGCTATCCATCCATGTCTCAGCATCTCTAACTCTCTTATCAAGAGGAAGATGAAGCCAATAATGTAGAGCCGGTAAATCAAAGCAACATGAGCCACCTGGCAAGTTAAAGCGTTGACGAATGGCGCTAAGGAAGCGGTCCTCTTTTAATGATTGCCCAAAACGTTCCGCCTGCATCAGTTCACGATAGATATGACTAATATCATTGAGCAATGATGTCAGCATCTCTTGATCGACACCTTCAACATCTAACCAACTTTTATAGGTTACACGCTGTTTCTCAATATCTTTTGCGAGTTCGCTCTTAAGTTGTATCTGTTCGAATATTTCAATCAGATCAAAGATAGAACGGAAAAAGAGTTGATACTGTTGAGCATCGGAAAATGCAGAAGACAAGTGTAACTGCCTCAAGAGTGATTCAACTCTTAAGTAGATGCGTGTTTTCTCATTTAGAGGATGTTCAAATTTATGGGTGATCATCGAGCAAACCTTCATTCAACATTGTTCTATTCTGACCCATCTACTGCACTGATTGCCAGATACTTTTGATGTAAATCTGTGATTTGAGGCAAAAGTTCTTGGTTTTTAGTATGGTTTTTAATCACGTCATCTGCAACTGCTAAGCGCTGTTCTCTTGATGCCTGTGATTTTAAAATTGATTTAACTTGTTCCCTAGAAACATTATCGCGACTCATCGTACGTTCTATTTGCACTTCTACCGGCACATCAACGATTAATACGCGATCGGTCATGCCTTGCATTTGGTTTTCAACCAATAGCGGTGCGACTAATAAACCATATGGGGATGTGATTTTAGACAGGTCACTGTCAATTTTGTCGCGGATCATAGGGTGAAGCAGTTCATTGAGCCATTGTTTCTCTGTGGGATCAGAAAAGATCACTTCGCGCAGTTTAGCTCGGTTTAGCGCTCCATCTTCGAGCAATACCTCTTCACCAAAATGAGTCGCAATCTGTTTTAGACCTTCACTGCCCAACGCCACCACTTCACGTGCCACGATATCAGCATCGACAATATCAATGTGAAAATGTTCGCTGAAGAGATTAGCTACCGTCGTTTTACCACTGGCGATCCCACCGCTTAATCCGATAATGATTGCCATGATTAAATCCCTAGTACAGAAGTGAAATACCAACCCATGATGTCATTGCCCCACATCAAACTTACCCAACCCGCAATCGCCAGGTAAGGTCCAAATGGGAACGCTTTATCTATGCCTTGCTGTTTCAAGCGAAGTTGAATCAAGCCGAAAACCAAACCAACCAGCGACGACAAAAGAATGATCATTGGTAGGTGTTGCCAGCCAAGCCATGCACCTAATGCGGCTAGGAGTTTGAAGTCTCCATATCCCATGCCTTCTTTGCCTGTTAGTAGCTTGAACAACCAATAAACAGACCACAAAGCTAGGTAGCCGGCCATTGCGCCAACTACGGAATCTTGAAGCGATACTGGGCTGATGTTAAACAGTGCTAACGCGATACCAGACCAAACCAAAGGTAAGGTGATTTGATCAGGTAACAGCATGGTATCTAGGTCGATAAAGGTTGCGGCAATCAATGCAAAGGTGAAAAAAATCAAAGCAATGGCGTAGTAACTGAAACCAAAGTGGCTAGCCACTACGGTGCATAGTATTGCAGTCAGCAGTTCGACCAATGGATAGCGAGCACTGATTGGGTTAGCACAGCTATGACACTTACCTTTCAAGAACAACCAGCTTAATACTGGAACATTGTCGACGATTCTTAATTGGGTTTTACATTTCGGGCAAGCCGAACGAGGGATACTGAGATTGAACTTCCCCTCTGGCGCTGGAATTTTATATTGAGAGAAATACTCCGAGCACTCTTGTTGCCACTCTCGTTCCATCATAATCGGTAAACGGTGTATGACTACGTTGAGGAAACTGCCAATAAGAAGGCTAAAAATGAAAGCTAATACGGGGAATAGCCAAGGATAGTAGTGAAATACTTCCATAGTGTCCTTTACCACTTAATCAATACAAGCAGTGGTTCTCTGCTTGAGGGGTGTTTGGTTGCTTTTAGCTATCCTAACACACTCATAAGATTAAAGATCGGTAAGTACATCGCGACAACCAGTCCACCAATAGCGGTGCCTAAAAATACGATGATCAGTGGCTCTAGAATCTTACCTAAATTATCGACGGTGTTGTCGACTTCAAATTCATAAATTGATGCGATTTTATTGAGCATGTCATCAAGGTTGCCGGACTCTTCTCCTATCATGACCATCTGTAAAACCATCTCAGGAAAGGCATCGGTATTGCGCATCGCGATATACATCGGCATGCCAGCGGCAGTTTCACGATGAACCTCGATGATGGCCGATTCATAATGCAAGTTACCAGCGGTTTTGGCTGTGGTCTTCAGGCTGGTTAAAATAGGAATCCCTGAACTAAAACTGGTTGATAAGGTTCGGCTGAATTTGGCGATTGAGGCTTTGGCCAATACTCCGCCAAGAATAGGGAATCGCAAGCCTAGACGGCTGAATGATAAACGAATGGAATAAGACCGTTGACGAAGTTGGTAGGTAAATAATGTGACTAACCCTATGCCAACGGCAGCATAAAGACTGTAAGCCTGTACCCAATGCGAAAGGGAGAGTACTTGTTGAGTAAACCAAGGGAGATCTGCCCCGAAGCCTGAAAACATCGATTCAAATTCAGGAATGACCATGGTGAGCATTAAGTAAGAGACAGTCAAAGCGACAGCGACCACCATTGTGGGGTAAATCAGTGCTTTTATGACCTTAGACTTTAGCTGCTCACTCTTTTCTCTATAGGTTGCTAAGCGCTCAAAGACTTGCGCTAGGTTTCCGGAAAGCTCGCCAGTAGCGACTAAGTCGGTGTACAGGTCGTCAAAGTGAGAGCTTGCCGTCCGCATCGCTTTTGATATAGGGGTTCCCGCTTCGACACCTCGACAGATGTGCAATAGAATTGATTTCATTTCAGCTTTACGGTGATTGTCTGACACTAGCTTAATGGCCTGAACGATAGGCACGCCAGTGGCAAGCATGGTCGCAAGTTGTCGAGTCAAAATGGTGATGTCTTTGGCTTTGACTCGGTGTGTTAAACGAGTGACTGCTGAGATGCTTTTCTTTTTGATTTTCTTAATCTGAATATGCTGATCTTTGAGCTTTTCTCGTACTTCTAATTCAGCGAGTGCCAAGGTTTGCCCTGACACCTTTTTGCCTGAGCTATTTATGCCTTTCCAGTGGTAGTTTTTTAATTGTGACTGCAGTTTAGTGCTCATGAGTGCTCCGATGGATTATAGATACAGAACACGTTGCAGTTCTTGATAGCTGGTGGTGCCTTCAAGCAACTTATCGATACCGGATTCTTGCAGTGTTCTCATTCCTTCTCTACGCGCGAGATCTTCAATCTCTAACGCGTTAGGTTTATTAATCAGACTATTTTTTAGTTTGTCGGTAAACGGCATCACTTCGTAGATACCCACTCGACCGGAGTAACCCTGATTACACTCATTGCATCCTTGAGGATTGGCTTGGTAGATGTTTTGGCTGTTAGGAATAGAGTGACGCAGAAATATGTCCGGCGAGTTGTCAGCTGCTTTACAGTGGTTGCAAAGTCGCCTTGCCAGTCGCTGCGCGATAATCAGGCTTAATGACGAGGCGAGGTTAAAGGGTTCAATCCCCATATGGGCGAGCCGAGTCACGGTTTCCGAAGCTGAGTTAGTATGGAGTGTCGAGAGGACTAAGTGACCCGTTTGCGACGCTTTGATCGCGATCTCGGCGGTTTCTAAATCACGGATCTCACCGACCATCACCACATCAGGATCTTGTCGCAAGAACGATCGTAGTGCTTCGGCAAACCCAAAACCGATCTTTGGCGTCACCTGCACCTGATTGATACCACACAGGTTGATCTCCACCGGGTCTTCAGCTGTTGAGATATTACGCTCAGAGGTGTTAAGCATGCGAAGCCCTGTATAAAGAGATACCGTTTTGCCACTGCCTGTGGGCCCAGTCATTAAGATCATCCCTTGTGGGCGTTTTAGGGCATTGAGATAGAGCGCTTTTTGATCCTCGCTGTAACCGAGCTTATCAATGTCGAGATTGGCTGCACTGCTGTCTAGAAGACGCAGTACGATCTTTTCTCCACATAATGTCGGTAGAGTCGACACACGCATATCGATCGCGATCTCGTCGTTCAAACGCAGCTTAATACGGCCGTCTTGAGGTAAGCGACGTTCAGCGATATCAAGTTTGGCGAGAATCTTTAAACGAGCGGATAACCGACGGCTTAAATGAGACGCCGGCTGTTGGACCTCAACAAGAATGCCATCGCAACGCAGACGCACTCGGTAGTTTTCTTCATAAGGTTCGAAGTGGATGTCTGATGCGCCTTTACGCACCGCATCCACTAATATTTGGTTTATAAAACGGCTAACAGGGGAGTCGTCTTGACTGAGATCTTCAATGGAAGCTATTTCGTCGTCAGAAACCTCAACGAGATCGGCGAGTTCATCCTGTGTGATCTCTTTACGCTTGGAGTCTTGCCCGGAAATAGAGCGACCATAAAGCTTTCGTATGGCGCCTTCTAATTCAGAGTAGTTAGCGACAACAAGTTCTATCTGCAACCCTGTCGCGAATCGAAAGTCATCTTCTGCTTGCAAGTCGGTTGGATCGGCGGAGGCGAGTGTGAGAGTAGAATTAGATACTGAAATCGGGATTGCTCGATATTTGGTGATCAACTCACGAAGCCCCAATTGCTCACACAAGATTTCGTAGTCAGTACTGGCTAGTTGTACTAACGGTAAGCCGAAGATGGTTTTGATATTGTTTGCTAAGGAATCGCCGGTGAGGAAATCAAGAACGAGCAAAGCTTCAGGCGTAGAAACACCTGTAGCTTGCACATGTTCCGCAACGGCTTGTTCTTGAGTCAGGCTAAGTAAGTTAGCCTGACGGAGAATTCTTGGGAGGTTGTTAGACACGTTAAGGCGTTGCCAGTTTACAGCCTTTCAGGGTATCTGAAAGTAATGTAGCAGGGATGTCATGCGTGCATTTCCAACCTGAATTACTTCTCGTGTAAGTTATTTTTTTACCTGAAAGTGATGCTGAAGGTAAAAAAGTGAAATCAGCAGTTCCATTTGTGGCTGTAGTTCCATCTTTTGTAAATTTAAGAGTTCCCATAGCACTCATGTCTGTAGCTGCACCAAAATCGCTTGCTTGAGCGTCTTCTGGGAATGCCCCTTTTTCTTGTATATACATATCTATATTAGTCAATAGTGTTTTAGGTATGCTAACTCCAGCATTTGCTTCGGTTTTGATTACATAGCTCTTATAAGCAGGAACTGCGATTGCACTTAATATGCCGATAATGCCGACCACTATCATCAATTCAATCAGCGTAAAGCCTTTCTGGTTTGTTCTTTTACTTTTATTTTTCATTGTTCTATTCCATTCGTTAGTTTGTTTCAGTGCAAGCACTGGTTGACGGAAAGAATAGAAGTTGAGATTTAGATGTGGAATGGTGTTCAGGTGTGGGCGCGAGTGGTTTTGTATTTATTAGTGTGTTGTTTCATATAGGGCGCAAAATTATGCGATCAGCTTAGTTAACTGATTGATATACTGATAATAAAAGCAATAAAAAGGCATGGCTGATTGCCATGCCTTGAAGTTAAGTGATTGATAGAACAATGAGATTAAGCTTTGAATCGCATTGAAAGGTCCATTGCTTTTAGATGCTTAGTCAGTGCTCCCACAGAAATGTAATCGACACCCGTTTCAGCAAATTCTGCAATCGTATCTAAAGTTACGTTACCTGAATTTTCTAGTGCTGCACGACCTGCGTTAATTTTAACGGCTTCACGCATCATGTCTGTGGTGAAGTTGTCTAGCATGATGATGTCAGCACCGGCGCTGATCGCCTGTTCGAGCTCTGCTAGGCTTTCGGTTTCAACTTCTACAGGCTTACCCGGGTTAAGCTCTTTTGCAGTAGAGATAGCCTTCTCAATCCCACCACAAGCGATGATGTGGTTTTCTTTGATTAGGTAGGCATCGAAAACACCAATACGGTGGTTGAAGCCACCACCACAAGCCACTGCGTATTTTAGTGCGCTACGTAGGCCAGGAATCGTTTTTCGAGTGTCTAATAGGCGGCATTCTGTGTGTTTGATTTTGTCAGCGTAGATTGCTGTCGCCGTCGCACAACCCGATAGTGTTTGAATGAAGTTCATTGCGTTACGCTCACCGGTTAAAAGTGCGCGAGCAGGGCCTGCTAGCGTGCAAAGAGTTTGGTTTGGTTCAACCTTGTCACCGTCTTCTACGTTCCACTCGATAGTGACTTCACCGCCCAATTGCTTAAACACTTCATCAGCCCAAGCTTTACCACAGAACACACCGTGCTCACGGGTAATGATAGTTGCGCTGTTGATTGCGTCTGCAGGGATTAGACTTGCCGTAATATCAGCCGCTGGATCTAACGTTCCACCTAGATCTTCTTTGATGGTCTCAGCGACTGCGCGAGTGATCTCTAGCGGCAGTTGCTCTTTTAAGTAATCAAGGCGTTGGTGGCTGTTATGTGTGTTTTTCATCGCAAATCTAATCTTGAAAGGGAGTGGGAATGGAATGATACTCTTGCTTAACTTCAAATTAAAGAGGCTAGCGCGACTGCTCTATGGGCCAAGTCACAATCTTATTGCGCTAGTAGAAAAGAAAGCGAGACTAAGATGACGATGAGCTCCAACGGATGGTACGACAATGCTCGGCATGTTCCTTCTCCGTATTTTGATGCTAGACCCAGCACCGACGATATCTCTCTGCTGGTGGTTCATAACATTAGTTTACCACCAGGCCAATTTGGCGGCCCTTACATTGAACAGTTTTTCACGGGCAAACTTGATCCGGCAGATCATCCATTTTTTAAAGTGATTCACCAAATGGGCGTTTCGGCACATTGCTTGATTCGCCGTGATGGTGAGGTGGTACAGTTTGTGTCATTTCTTGACCGAGCTTGGCACGCAGGCCAGTCGAGCTTTGCGGGGCGTAAAAGGTGTAATGATTACTCGATTGGTATTGAGCTGGAAGGAAGCGACTTTATCGCTTATACAGAGCAGCAGTACCAAGCGCTTTCTCGATTAACAGAAACGATCGTATCGACTTTCCCTCAAATAACCACCGAGCGTATCACTGGTCATCAATATATAGCCCCGTTACGCAAAACTGACCCTGGTTTGGTTTTCGACTGGCAGAAGTTTAAAGGCGAGCTCAAGGTTTAAGCCTCATTATCGAAGATGCTCTTATTGTTGCTGGTGGTTGAATAGTCAACGCCTAGCATAATGACTTGTGAATTTTTGTTGTTGCGATGTAAATAAAGTGGTTAGGGGGAGGGCGTCAATAAATCGAGAGTGTGACGAGCTTATCAAACGATCTAATATTAAAACTTATGAACAGGATTTCTACCTCTAATGTGCGCTTGGTTTGATTTTTAATCAAGTGGCACTCATCTTTCTGAAACAATCCATTTTTATCCTGAAACTTTCTAGCACGGATACTCCCCAAAAGTATTACCCCTGTAAATGGTAAGACCAAATTGGTTGCTGTTTTAAATTTCATTTGTTAAATCATGGTTAATTCGTGCTGTGTTCTATGATTCAGGTCAATTTTAGTCTGGACAGTGGCGTTTTAATTATGTTAATTTCTGCCCAACTTAAAATTGGTAATACCAATTGTCAGCGAAGAAAAAGAAGAACAACAAACTATGGCTTATCAAAGGATTCGTCAGCCAAAACTCTCGGACGTTATCGAACAAGAGTTAGAAAGGTTGATAGTGGAAGGAACACTGGCTCCAGGGCAGCAGCTGCCGCCTGAGCGTGAACTGGCGAAACAGTTCGATGTGTCTCGTCCTTCAATCCGAGAAGCGATACAACGTTTAGAAGCAAAACGCTTGCTTACTCGCCGTCAAGGTGGAGGTACGTTTGTTAGCGAAAATATCTGGAAAAGCTTTTCAGATCCTTTGCTTAATTTGTTGTCCTCCCATTCTGAAACCCAACTAGACTTGTTGGAATCGCGTCATGCGATGGAAGGGATTTCGGCTTACTTCGCGGCATTACGTGGTACTGATGAAGACTTTGCTCGAATTCAAGCATGCCAAGAAAAAATTCGCGGTGCGCAAGATAAGGGTGATATTGAAGCCGAGTCTGCAGCTGTGATGGCTTTTCTTATTGCTTTAACAGAGGCAGCGCACAATGTGGTGTTATTGCACATTGTTCGTAGTTTGGCTCCGTTACTCGAACAAAACGTCTTAGAAAATTTAAAACTGTTGCATCGTCGTAAAGACGTTGTGGAGAAAGTGAGTATACATCGAGCTAATATTGTAGATGCGATCGTTTCAGGACAGCCAGAACAGGCGCGTGAAATGTCACACTCTCATTTAGCTTACATCGAAGAAACATTGATGGATTTGACCAAAGAAGAGTCGCGCCGCGAACGTTCTTTACGTCGAATCCAACAGGGTAAATAGTCGTAATACTTCGGCTTTTTACGTGTTTAGTAGAATCCAACTAACAAAAAGGATAGATCGCCATGTCTGACATGAAGCATGACGTTGATGCTCTGGAAACTCAAGATTGGTTAGAAGCTCTTGAGTCAGTAGTACGTGAAGAAGGTGTAGAACGTGCACAGTTTTTACTAGAACAAGTTCTAGATAAAGCGCGTTTAGATGGTGTTGATATGGCTACAGGCATCAACACGAACTACATCAACACAATTCCAGCAGCACAAGAGCCAGCTTACCCTGGTGACGTAACTCTTGAGCGTCGTATTCGTTCGATTATTCGCTGGAACGCAATCATGATTGTATTGCGTGCTTCTAAGAAAGACCTAGACCTTGGTGGTCACATGGCTTCTTACCAGTCAGCTGCTGCGTTCTACGAAGTATGTTTTAACCACTTCTTTCGTGCTCCAAACGAGACAGACGGTGGCGATCTAGTTTACTACCAAGGTCACATCTCTCCTGGTATCTACTCTCGTGCATTCGTTGAAGGTCGTCTAACTGAAGAACAGCTAGATAACTTCCGTCAAGAAGTTGATGGTAAAGGTATCCCTTCATACCCGCACCCTAAACTAATGCCTGAATTCTGGCAGTTCCCAACAGTATCTATGGGTCTAGGCCCTATCTCTGCTATCTACCAAGCGCGCTTCCTTAAGTACCTTGAAGGTCGTGGCATGAAAGATACTTCAGGTCAGCGTGTATACGCGTTCCTAGGTGACGGTGAGATGGATGAGCCAGAATCACGTGGTGCTATCTCTTTCGCTGCGCGTGAGAAGCTAGACAACCTATGTTTCCTAATCAACTGTAACCTACAGCGTCTAGACGGCCCTGTAATGGGTAACGGTAGCATCATCCAAGAACTTGAAGGCCTATTTAAAGGCGCAGGTTGGAACGTTGTTAAAGTTATCTGGGGTAGCAACTGGGATTCTCTACTAGCTAAAGACACGACTGGTAAGCTTCTTCAACTAATGAATGAAACTATCGATGGTGACTACCAAACATTCAAATCTAAAGATGGCGCATACGTACGTGAGCACTTCTTTGGTAAGTACCCAGAAACAGCTGCACTAGTTGCAGACATGACTGACGACCAAATCTTCGAACTGAAACGTGGTGGTCACGATTCTTCTAAACTGTTCGCTGCATTCAACAATGCAAAAGAGACAGGTGGCAAACCAACAGTAATCCTAGCTAAGACAGTTAAAGGTTACGGTATGGGTGAAGCTGCAGAAGGTAAGAACATCGCTCACGGTGTTAAGAAGATGGACATGACTCACGTACAATACCTACGTGACCGTCTAGGCCTACAAGACATCCTTTCTGATGAGAAAGTATCTGAGCTTCCTTACCTAACACTGGAAGAAGGTTCAGCTGAGTACGAATACCTACATGCTCGTCGTAAAGCACTACAAGGTTACACTCCTCAGCGTCTGCCAAAATTCACTCAAGAGTTCAAAGTTCCTGAGCTAGACGCATTCGCACCTCTACTGGGTGAACAGAAGCGTGATATCTCTACAACGATGGCTTATGTACGTACGCTTAACATCCTTCTTAAAGATAAGAACATTGGTAAGAACATTGTTCCTATCATCTGTGATGAAGCTCGTACATTCGGTATGGAAGGTCTATTCCGTCAGGTTGGTATCTACAACCCACACGGTCAAGACTACACGCCTGAAGATAAAGGCATCGTTTCTTACTACAAAGAAGCAACGTCTGGTCAAGTTCTTCAAGAAGGTATCAACGAACTAGGTTCTATGGCTTCATGGGTTGCAGCTGCAACTTCATACAGCACAAACGATCTACCGATGATTCCGTTCTACATCTACTACTCAATGTTCGGTTTCCAACGTATTGGTGACATGGCTTGGTTAGCAGGTGACCAACAAGCTCGTGGTTTCCTACTTGGTGCAACTGCAGGCCGTACAACGCTAAACGGCGAAGGTCTACAGCACGAAGATGGCCACTCGCACATCATGGCGAACACTGTACCTAACTGTATATCTTACGACCCAACGTTTGCTTACGAGCTAGCGGTAATCATGCAAGACGGTATCCGTCGCATGTACGGTGAGAACCAAGAGAATGTTTACTACTACCTAACAGTAATGAACGAAAACTACGCAATGCCAGCAATGCCAGAAGGCGCTGAAGAAGGCATCCGTAAGGGTATTTACAAGCTTGAGTCTTACGCAGGTTCTAAGTCTAAGGTTCAATTAATGAGCTCTGGTACTATCATGAACGAAGCGCGTAAAGCCGCTAAGATCCTGAGCGAAGAGTACGGCGTAGCATCTGATGTATTCTCTGTAACGTCGTTCAACGAACTGACTCGTGACGGCCAAGCGGTAGAGCGTGACAACATGCTTCACCCAGAAGCTGAAGAGAAAGTACCGTACATCACAACTGTTCTTGGTAACGAACCTGCAATCGCAGTTACGGATTACATGAAGAACTACGCTGAGCAAGTACGTGCATTCATGCCTTCTGAGTCTTACAAAGTACTTGGTACTGACGGTTTCGGTCGCTCAGACAGCCGTGAAAACCTACGTCGTCACTTCGAAGTAAATGCAGGCTACGTTGTTGTTGCAGCACTTACTGAACTGGCTAAACGTGGTGATGTTGAGAAATCAGTAGTTGCTGAAGCAATTGCTAAATTCGGCATCGACGCAGACAAAATTAACCCGCAATACGCATAAGACTGGCATTAAGGTAGGTAAATACAATGACAATCGAAATTAATGTACCAGACATCGGTGCTGACGAGGTTGAAGTAACTGAGATTCTTGTAAACGTTGGCGACAAGGTTGAAGAAGAGCAGTCACTGATCACTGTTGAAGGCGACAAAGCTTCAATGGAAGTTCCTGCGTCTCAAGCGGGTATCGTTAAAGAAATCAAGATTTCAGAAGGTGATTCTGTTTCTACCGGTTCTCTTATCATGATCTTTGAAGCGGAAGGTGCAGCAGCACCGGCTGCGCCAGCAGTTGAAGCGGCAGCACCAGTTGCAGCCGCTCCTGCAGCGGCGGCTGAGCTTAAAGAAGTTCACGTTCCTGATATCGGCGGTGATGAAGTTGAAGTAACTGAAATCATGGTAGCTATCGGCGACGCAGTAGAAGAAGAGCAATCTCTTCTTACTGTTGAAGGTGACAAGGCTTCAATGGAAGTTCCTGCACCATTCGCTGGTATCGTTAAAGAAATCAAGATCGCTTCTGGTGATTCAGTATCTACTGGTTCTCTAGTGATGGTATTTGAAGTGGCAGGTTCTGGCGCTCCAGTTGCAGCAGATCCTGCTCCAGCGGCACCAGTTGCAGCGGCTCCAGTAGCATCTGCTGAGAAAGAAGTGAACGTTCCAGATATCGGTGGCGACGAAGTAGAAGTTACTGAAATCATGGTAGCGGTTGGCGATACAGTAGAAGAAGAGCAATCTCTAATTACTGTTGAAGGCGACAAAGCTTCAATGGAAGTGCCTGCACCATTCGCTGGTACAGTAAAAGAAATCAAGATTGCAGCTGGCGACAAAGTGTCAACAGGCTCTTCAATCATGACTTTCGTTGTTGAAGGCGCAGCTCCAGTAGCAGTAGCGGCTTCAGCTCCAGCACAAGCAGCAGCTCCGGCAGCAGCACCTGCTCCTAAAGCAGAAGCAGTAGCTCCAGCAGCTGGCGACTTCCAAGAGAACGGTGACTACGCACACGCTTCTCCAGTTGTTCGTCGTCTTGCTCGCGAATTTGGCGTTAACCTTTCTAAGGTTAAAGGTACTGGTCGTAAGAGCCGTATCCTTAAAGAAGACGTTCAGTCTTACGTTAAAGATGCACTTAAGCGTCTAGAGTCTGGTGCTGCAGCATCTGGCAAAGGCGGCGATGGTTCTGCTCTTGGTCTACTACCATGGCCAAAAGTTGACTTCAGCAAGTTCGGCGAAACGGAAGTTCAGAAGCTTTCTAAGATTAAGAAGATCTCTGGCGCTAACCTGCACCGTAACTGGGTAATGATCCCTCACGTTACACAGTGGGACAACGCAGACATCACTGAGCTAGAAGCATTCCGTAAAGAACAGAACGCAATCGAAGCGAAGAAAGACACTGGCATGAAGATCACTCCACTTGTGTTCATCATGAAAGCTGTTGCTAAAGCGCTAGAAGCATTCCCAGCGTTTAACTCTTCTCTTTCTGAAGATGGCGAAAGCATCATTCTTAAGAAGTACGTAAACGTGGGTATCGCTGTTGATACACCAAACGGTCTAGTTGTTCCTGTCTTCAAAGACGTGAACAAGAAAGGCATTTACGAGCTATCTGAAGAGCTAATGGCTGTTTCTAAGAAAGCACGTTCTGGTAAGCTAACAGCGGCAGACATGCAAGGCGGTTGTTTCACAATCTCTAGCCTTGGTGGTATTGGCGGTACTGCATTTACTCCAATCGTAAATGCTCCAGAAGTAGGTATCCTAGGTGTATCTAAGTCTGAAATTAAGCCAGTTTGGAATGGTAAAGAGTTCCAACCACGTCTACAGCTTCCACTGTCTCTATCATACGATCACCGTGTGATCGATGGTGCTGAAGGTGCACGCTTCATTACTTTCCTAAACAGCGCACTATCTGACATTCGTCGTCTAGTACTGTAATTGAGAAAGTAATTATTAAGGTGACTTTCGGGTCACCTTAATTCTTTATATAAAGACTATTTTTAGAGAACAGTTTCCGGCATTTCTCATAAACTGCGGGGGAATTGTTGTCTAGCTCACAGGCTAACTTAAAGCTACTTTCACACTGTTAACATCTCTGTAAAATGTTTCCTGTTTGAAAGCCCAATAATTTTAAGAACATCTACTCAGCCTGTTAGGGATAATGACTACAAGAGGTCACAATGAGCAAAGAAATTAAAGCCCAAGTTGTTGTACTTGGTTCAGGTCCTGCTGGTTACTCAGCGGCATTCCGTTGTGCGGATTTAGGTCTAGAAACAGTACTAGTTGAACGTTACAGCACTCTTGGTGGTGTATGTCTAAACGTTGGTTGTATTCCATCAAAAGCACTTCTTCACGTATCTAAAGTAATTGAAGAAGCAAAAGCGATGGCAGAGCACGGCGTTGTATTCGGCGAGCCACAGACGGACATCAACAAGATCCGTATCTGGAAAGAAAAAGTAGTTGATCAACTGACTGGCGGTCTTGGCGGTATGGCTAAGATGCGTAACGTTACAGTTGTTAACGGTTTTGGTAAGTTCACTGGTCCTAACAGCATTCTTGTTGAAGGCGAAGGCGAAGCAACGACAGTTAACTTCGACAACGCAATCATTGCTGCGGGTTCTCGCCCAATCAAACTTCCGTTCATCCCACATGAAGACCCACGTATTTGGGACTCTACGGATGCACTAGAGCTAAACGAAGTACCAGAAAAACTGCTTATCATGGGCGGTGGTATCATCGGTCTTGAGATGGGTACGGTTTACCACTCTCTAGGTTCTAAAGTTGAAGTTGTTGAGATGTTCGATCAAGTTATCCCTGCTGCGGATAAAGACATCGTTAAAGTCTTCACTAAGCGCATTAAAGATAAGTTCAAGCTAATGCTTGAAACTAAAGTGACTGCTGTTGAAGCGAAAGAAGACGGTATCTATGTTTCAATGGAAGGCAAAAAAGCACCAGCTGAAGCTGAGCGCTACGATGCAGTTCTTGTTGCTATCGGTCGTGTTCCAAACGGTGCACTTATCGACGCTGAAAAAGCAGGTATCGAAGTTGATGAGCGCGGTTTCATCAATGTTGATAAGCAAATGCGTACTAACGTTCCTCACATCCACGCGATCGGTGATGTTGTTGGTCAACCAATGCTTGCTCACAAAGGTGTGCATGAAGGTCACGTAGCTGCTGAAGTTATCTCTGGTAAGAAGCACTACTTCGATCCTAAAGTAATCCCATCAATTGCGTACACTGAGCCAGAAGTAGCTTGGGTAGGTAAGACTGAGAAAGAAGCGAAAGCGGAAGGCCTGAACTACGAAGTTGCTACCTTCCCTTGGGCTGCTTCTGGTCGTGCAATCGCTTCAGACTGTGCTGACGGTATGACTAAGATGATCTTCGATAAAGAGACTCATCGCGTAATCGGTGGTGCTGTTGTTGGTACTAATGGTGGTGAACTTCTTGGCGAAATCGGCCTAGCAATCGAAATGGGTTGTGATGCAGAAGATATCGCACTGACTATCCACGCTCACCCAACTCTACACGAGTCTGTTGGTCTTGCTGCAGAAGTATTCGAAGGTTCAATCACTGACCTTCCAAACAAAAAAGCAGTGAAAAAGAAGAAGTAATTCTTCTTTAGCCACTCGCTAATGTTTTTAAAAGCCGCTGATTCGTCAGCGGCTTTTTTATGTCTGAAGAAAAAATGGTCGTCATGCCTGTAAGAGATCCCCAACTCGCTCGTCCCTCGCTCTTGAGGGTGATGAAGTGAAGTGTTGAAGCTCATGCTTTAGTGTCTAATTAATTTTTCCGTCTGTCGTTTACGATGACGATGAAGTTAAGCGTAGTAGTTCTTTATATCCGTCATTCTTTAGAGTGACGAAGGAAGGAATAGGGAATCTGATTAGGTGAGAGGAAATAAAAAAGGGTTAGCGTAAAAGCCAACCCTTTAGTTTTGTTCGAAGATCGAATCTACTTATAAATGCACAGCATGTTCAAGTAGCTATCCGTCAAGGTCGAAAGTTCTTCTTGCGTATCTACACGTTTCGCTTGGATGAATAGCGAGTAGCAAATGCCGTGGAATAGATTTGCTAGGTGTTTAGGATCGTGATCGTCACAGACTTCGCCGCGTTCAATCGCCTTGCTAAACATGTTTTGTACTAACATCTGGTTAGTGCGGTTAGTGGTTACAAACAGAGGCCACACTTCATCGCGAGTTGATGCACTCCATTCGAACCATACATTTAACCAATTGCTATCTTGAGCCACTAACGTCACCATTTCAGTCGCAATATTATGTAGATTTTCTTTTGCGTGAATATCTAGGTCAATGTTGTCTGAAAGGAAGTTCGAGAATTGACGAACAACGTGGTTAAGTACTTCATCAACCAGATCTTCACGGGTAGGGAAGTAGTTAAATACTGTTGCTACTGACACCTGAGCGATGTCGGCAATATCAGCGTGTCCACCGCGGCCAATGCCACGGCGAGAGAATACTTCAAGTGCGATTTCCATCAATTGAAGTTTTCTTTTTAAGGGTGAAAGCCTAGTTCTAGGTCTCTTCGTTATTGAGTCCATATTGTTTTTCCTTGCCAACGAATTTTTATATTAATGATTTTATTATTATTTAAGCCAAGATGAGTGTAATGGTGCATATGTGAATGGTCAATCCCTTGTGCTTGTTTTATAGACAGTTACATCAAACTTGATACATAAAGCGTGATCAGTGTTGATGTGAAAGGATGCGAGTATTGGATAACGCACCAATGCACATTTCATTGAGAATCTAACAGTAAATTCGAAGCATAAGGTGGTGTGGGTATTTGAGCAGTGCTAGACTTACGCACAAAATTGAGCGACACAACTGACGAAAGTGTCAACATTCGTCGCAATCACCAAATAAAATGAGAGCAGTATGAAGCATACAGTTGAAGTCATGATCTCTGAGCAAGAAGTTCAGGATCGAGTGAACGAACTAGGCAAGCAGATCACGGAGCACTACCAAGGTAGCGAAGATCTAGTTTTAGTTGGCTTATTGCGCGGATCTTTTGTCTTTATGGCGGATCTTGCTCGTGCTATCGATTTAACTCACCAAGTGGATTTCATGACTGCGTCTAGCTACGGCAACGGCATGGAAAGCTCACGTGATGTTCGTATTTTGAAAGACCTTGATGATGACATCCAAGGTAAAGATGTTCTACTTGTAGAAGACATTATCGATACTGGTAACACGCTGACTAAAGTAAAAGAAATTCTGAGCCTGCGTGGTCCTAAATCTATCGAAATTTGTACGTTATTAGACAAGCCTTCTCGTCGTGAAGTCATTGTAGACACAAAGTGGATTGGTTTTGAAATCCCAGATGAATTCGTTGTTGGTGTGGGTATCGACTACGCACAAAAATATCGTCACCTACCGTACATCGGTAAAGTTGTACCTCAAGAGTAATAACGACTCTGTTGAACACAAACAAAAAAGGCTCGCAAAACGCGAGCCTTTTTTATATCTATTCTTTCTTATATCTATTGGTTAGACGTTAAGAATTAACCTAGGATTGGAGACGATAGGATTTTATCAAGCGCCGCTAAATGGCTGTTTTCTAAAGTATCATCACTTGAGCAACGAACACCAAGATCTTGCAGCTTGCCATTACCAATACCATAAACCACACCGTGGATTTCAATATCTTGTCCACGTTCCCATGCGCTTTGCATGATGGTCGAGTTACCAAGATTGTAGACTTGTTCTGCAACGTTAATTTCGCATAACTTGTCACCCCATTGTTCACGAGGCAGAGATTCAATTTGCTTACGGTACTTAAGATAGTTATCGCGTATGTGGAGTAGCCAGTTGTTGATAAGACCCAGTTTAGGGTTATCTATCGCTGCGTTAACACCGCCACAGCCGTAGTGACCACAAACAATAACGTGTTTCACTTTGAGTACATCGACAGCGTATTGCACTACTGATAAGCAGTTTAGGTCGGTATGAACTACTTGATTAGCGACATTTCGGTGAACAAACAGTTCGCCAGAATACAAACCAGTGAGACGCTCGGCCGGAACGCGACTATCTGAGCAGCCTATCCATAGAAAACCAGGGCTTTGACCCTCTTCAAGCGTTGTAAAATACTCTGGTCGTTGAGAGCGAATTTCTTCTGACCATTTAGAGTTGTTTTCAAAAAGCTGTTTAATCTCTGGCATTTTGCGTCTTACATCCCTTAATTAAGAACTCTAACTATACACAATGTTACAAATTCAATCTTGTAAAAACTGTGTCAAATAGTACTCATCTGACGTGTACTAGTCGTTAAAATCATTAACTTCGCGTAAAAGGCATAATCCGAATATAAGAGACGAATAGTGTGATTAAATTAACACTTTCTGAACCGTTGATACATTTGTTAAAGTGATAAGGTTTGTCATTTCATCATCAGGAAGGTGTGTTTTGTTTGGAAGTCGTTTTACGGATATCAATCTCAAAGGAGATATGTTTGGCGGTGTAACTACAGCCATCATCTCATTGCCTTTAGCGTTGGCATTTGGTGTCGCTTCTGGTGCGGGCGCGGAAGCTGGCCTTTGGGGCGCCATCATGGTGGGCCTATTTGCGGCATTGTTTGGTGGCTCAAGCAGCTTGATATCAGAGCCTACCGGGCCGATGACAGTGATCATGACGGCAGTAATGACCAGCATGGTGGCCAAGTACCCTGAAACCGGGATGGCAATGACCTTTACCGTGGTAATGATGGCGGGTGCTTTTCAGATATTACTCGGTACATTAAAGCTAGGAAAGTACGTCACTTTGATGCCATATAGCGTGATATCTGGCTTTATGTCCGGTATCGGCGTGATTCTTGTCATTCTGCAGCTTTCTCCTTTGCTAGGGCACGCAGCCCCTTCTGGCGGAGTGATGGGCACACTTTCGGCACTTCCTGATACGCTAGCAAATCTGAAAGTCAGTGAGCTGTTTTTGGGGGTGTTAACGCTTGGTATCCTTTTCGGTTTTCCTGCTAAATATCGTAAGTATGTGCCCGCTCAATTGGTCGCTTTAGTGGCTGTAACGCTCTTATCCGTTATTATCTTTGATACCGATTCTATTCGCCGTATTGGTGAAATTCCCGCAGGCTTACCTTCTCTTGTTATTCCGACTATCAGCTCTGAGCAATTCACCACAATGGTTATCGATGCTTTGGTGCTAGGTACTCTTGGTTGTATTGATACGCTTTTGACTGCGGTTATCGGAGATTCATTGACTCGTAAAGAGCATGATTCAGACAAAGAACTTCGTGGCCAAGGCATTGCGAATATGATTTCTGGTCTGTTTGGTGCGCTACCCGGTGCGGGCGCAACCATGGGCACCGTGACCAATATTCAGGTAGGGGCTCGTTCTCCGCTTTCTGGTGTTATTCGTGCTTTGGTGCTTGCGCTAGTGGTATTGGTTGCGGGAGGCTTAACAGAACCGATCCCTATGGCTGTGTTGGCTGGTATCGCGATGTATGTCGGTTTCAACATCCTTGATTGGAGTTTTATTCAGCGCGCACACAAGGTGAGTTATGCTGGCATGGGTGTCATGTACGGTGTGATGTTATTAACCGTATTCGTTGATCTAATTATTGCGGTCGGGCTGGGCGTTTTTATCTCAAACATTCTGATCATTGAAAGGCTGAGTCGAGAGCAAGCTAGACAAGTTAAGGCGATCAGTGATGGCGATGATGAAGACGATATCCCATTGACTGACAGTGAACGTCAGTTACTGGATAGTGCTAATGGTAAAGTGCTGTTCTTCTACCTTTCTGGGCCGATGATATTCAGTGTTTCAAAAGCGATTTCACGTCAACACTCGAGCATTTCTGATTATGAAGCGATGATCTTAGACCTAACTGATGTGCCTATGATTGATGTTACCGTTGGCTTAGCGCTAGAAAATGCGATTAAAGATGCCCTAGATGCGCAGTGTGAGGTGTACTTATTGTGTCCTAATGAGAATACTCGTCAGCAATTAGAAAAATTCCATGTGATTGACCTTGTGCCTGAATCCAATACTTATCGATTCAGATATGAAGCCCTGACAGCGGCAACAAGCTATGTTGATAGAGATGAACATCAATTTGACTCGGTTTAATCTTCAGCAATAATTTGACATGAATCAGTTATAGACGACAAATATAGTATTGGTGATTAATGCCGTTAAGTTAATAACTTAACGGCATTTTTTATGTTTACTGAACACTGAATTGCTCTTTAGGTACCTAATATTCTTGTTCGCTTTCGAAAGAAAGCCTCACTCGGTATTTGTATTAATCGTTAATCAACGATAAACTTGTTTGCAAAATGGTCGAGTAAATAAGTTTGAGTTAGTTTTCTGCTAGCTCGTTTTAAGTATTACTCTCTTTCTCAAGCTCGGTCATCAACATCTTATCTATAGCAAATGGCAGTCTACCTCTATGTATGCATTAGAAATTGAGCAACTAAGAAAAACTTATGCAGGGGGCTTTGAGGCTCTTAAGGGCGTGAGTTTACAAGTAGAAAAAGGCGACTTTTACGCACTACTTGGCCCAAATGGTGCGGGTAAATCCACCACCATTGGTGTTATCTCTTCACTGGTTAATAAAACGTCAGGCAAGGTTAAAGTGTTTGGCTACGACATTGATACCGATCTGGAGCTAGCGAAGTTGAACTTAGGTTTAGTCCCGCAAGAGTTTAACTTTAACCCGTTCGAAACGGTTGAGCAGATCGTGCTACAACAAGCCGGTTACTACGGTGTACCGAAAGCTCTTGCTAAAGAACGCGCTAAAAAGTACTTATCTCAGCTCGATTTGTGGGAAAAGCGTGGCGAACGTGCGCGTAACTTATCTGGTGGTATGAAGCGTCGTTTGATGATCGCGCGTGCACTGATGCATGAGCCTCATTTGTTAATTCTTGATGAACCAACGGCGGGTGTTGATATTGAATTGCGTCGTTCAATGTGGGAATTCCTCAAGGAGATCAACGAGAAGCAGGGCATCACCATTATTTTAACTACGCACTATCTAGAAGAAGCGGAAATGCTGTGTCGTAACATTGGTATCATCAATCGTGGTGAGTTGATTGAGAACACCACAATGAAGTCGCTGTTGGGTAAGTTGAGTGCCGAGACCTTTATTCTTGATCTTGAAGAGGGTGCGACTGAACCTAAACTTGAAGGTGTGAATAGCCAAGTGATGGTTAATGGCTCGCTAGAAATCGAAATCGACAAGAATCGAGGTTTGAATACCATCTTTGATCAATTGAGTGAGCAGCAGGTAAAAGTTCTCTCTATGCGTAACAAAGCAAACCGCCTAGAAGAGCTATTTGTGAGTATCGTCCGTGAGGGGAATAAATAATATGTACAGCCTATATTGGACCGCTTTCTGCAGCTTGTTGACCAAAGAGATCAATCGCTTCACGCGTATCTGGGTACAAACTCTGGTACCGCCAGCGATTACCATGACGCTTTACTTCATCATCTTCGGTAACCTGATTGGTGCGCGTATTGGTGAAATGAATGGCTTTAGCTACATGGAATACATTGTGCCCGGTCTGATCATGATGTCGGTGATCACCAACTCATATTCCAACGTTGCTTCATCGTTCTTTAGTGCCAAATTCCAGAAGAACATTGAAGAGCTGCTTGTAGCACCTGTTCCTAACTACGTGATTATCGCCGGCTTCGTAATGGGCGGCGTGGTGCGTGGCTTGTTAGTGGGCACTATCGTCACCTTTGTATCGCTGTTCTTTGTTGACCTTCAAGTCGACCACTGGGGCGTGATCATTGCGACGGTATTTCTCACGTCGGTTGTGTTTGCTCTGGGTGGCTTGATCAACGCGGTATTCGCACGCACGTTTGATGATATTTCTATTATCCCAACCTTCATTTTAACGCCGCTGACGTATCTCGGTGGTGTGTTCTACTCGATCAGTCTATTGCCTGAATTCTGGCAAGGTGTATCGAAGTTGAACCCTATCGTGTATATGGTAAACGCGTTTAGATATGGTTTTTTGGGTGTGTCTGATGTGGGTATTGTGACGTCGTTTGGCGTACTAGGTGTGTTTATTGTCGTGCTGTATGGCATTGCACATTACTTAGTTACAAAGGGGATCGGCTTACGTAGTTAACTTTTAGTTATCCAAGAGCTATTAGTTATCTAGGAGCTATTAATTATCCTAAATCGCAGGCAAAGAAAAAGGTCGATATTACATCGACCTTTTTTATGTTTTTCATTTGTGCTTTGCGGTAGAACCTGGTTTACGTAAAGAGGAAAAAGCGATTACTCAGCAGTTTCTTCTTTCACTTCTTCTTTCGTTTCCGTGACCAAATCTAAAACTTGGTTGTCGATAAGACGAGTCTTACCTAGGAAAGCCGACATTAGAATCACTGCTTGAGTCGATTCTGAAGTGATCGCTTGTAACGTTTTTACATCACAAATGAATATTTCATCCGGTTGCAGGTCAGCTGCGCGTAGTTGGTCTGTTGCATCTTCAATGACAGACGCGTAATCATCACGACCACCACGAATAGCACTGCTGATCCAACGCATAGTGCGCGCTAGAACTGGAGCTCGCTGACGTTCATCAATCGTTAGGTTGCTATTGCGAGAGCTCATGGCTAAACCATCCATTTCACGAACAGTCGCTACGCCCACAACTTCAATGTCTATCGCTAAGTCAGTTGTCATCTGGCGAATCACAGCAAGTTGTTGGAAATCTTTCTCACCGAAGCATGCAAAGTCTGGCTGAACGATATTAAACAGTTTCGTGACAATTGTTGATACACCGCGGAAATGACCTGGGCGAGAGGCACCTTCAAGCATATGAGATATACCAGGGACTTCAACAAACGTCTGTTTGTCCAATCCATCTGGGTACATAACCTCTGGTGTTGGCGTAAAGACTAACTCAACACCTTCTCCTGTTAGTTTGTTTAAATCGGCTTCTAACGTACGAGGGTAGTTATTTAGGTCGTCGGCGCGATCAAACTGCATTGGGTTAACAAAAATGCTTACAACAACAATGTCAGCCAGTTCACGAGCTTTCTTGACCAGAGTTAGGTGACCTTCATGTAGGTTTCCCATTGTTGGGACAAAAGCAACCGTACGTCCATCACGCTTAAACTGTTTAATCTGCTCACGAAGAGCCGCTATTTCAGCAAAAGTTTGCATAGTTACTCCTAAGCGATTGTATGAGCATCATCAGGGAAACGTGCGCTCTCTACTTCTTCTTTGTATAGAGCGACGGCTTTACGCATATCACCTGTTTCAGCTAGGAAATTCTTAGAGAATTTCGGCATGTAGTTCGCAGAAATACCGAACATGTCATGCATAACCAAGATCTGACCATCGGTAACATTACCTGCGCCGATGCCGATAACCGGTACGTCACAAGCTTCTGTAATTCTTTTTGCTAATGAAGCTGGTACACATTCAAGAAGAACGATTTGAGCACCTGCATTTTGTAGTGCTAGCGCATCAGCAACCATTTTATCGGCTTGCTCGTTGTCACGACCTTGAACTTTGTAACCACCAAAAATGTTTACCGATTGAGGCGTTAAGCCTAAGTGTGCACATACTGGTACAGCACGTTCTGTTAGCATCTTCACAGTTTCAATCAACCAGCTTCCGCCTTCGATTTTCACCATGTTCGCACCAGCGCGCATTAAGGTTGCTGCGTTCTTACAGGCTTGCTCTGGTGTGGCGTAACTCATGAATGGCATGTCAGCCATAAGAAGACAGTTTGGGCTACCGGCACGTACTGAGCGAGTATGGTAAGCAATATCTTCAACGGTTACTGGTAATGTATCGTTACGACCTTGTAGAACCATGCCAAGTGAGTCACCGACAAGTAGAACTGGCATATCTTGGCTTTCGAATAATTGAGCAAAGCTCGCATCATAAGCTGTCGACGTCGCGAATTTACGGCCTTCTTGTTTGCACTTGATTAGGTCGTTAATGGTTACTTTTTTCATTGATTTTCCTTAATGCGCTTGGCTATTGCTGCCAAACATTGAGCCCGTTCTTATCTACTATTTTTAGTAGTTCTGTCAGCTCAGTCCCATCAGGGAGTTGTAAACTTGGTGCGATTTCAGAAAGCGGGTAGAGCACAAACTCTCTTTCTTTCATTCCGTAATGAGGAACGGTTAAGCGCTCTGAATCGATCACCTCATTGCCGTATAACACGATATCGAGATCCAAGGTTCTTG
Organism: Vibrio sp. 1F279; assembly: GCF_041439815.1. Classification (NCBI taxonomy): domain Bacteria; kingdom Pseudomonadati; phylum Pseudomonadota; class Gammaproteobacteria; order Vibrionales; family Vibrionaceae; genus Vibrio; species Vibrio sp. 1F279. The sequence continues at coordinate 41,615 of NZ_JBGOOU010000003.1, forward strand.
GCCCCCAACGCTCGTCTTTACGGACGCGCCCTTGTTCTTGCTCGATCTTTTGAGTGCAATCAAGCAGTTCAATTGGCGTTAATTCTGTTTTAATTGCTACTACCGCGTTGATGTAGTCGGGTTGGTTTTGCGGCCCCATTGGAGTGCTACTATATAGCTGTGAGGTCGCAACAAACGTTGTTCGCGGAAGATTCTTTAGCGTTTCGATAGCCAAGTTTGCTTGGCTAACGGGGTCGGCAAGATTACTGCCGACCGCAATGTAAGCCGTTATCATTCTGATTGCTTACTCTTTTTGTTCCTGTAAGTCTTACGGCGACGATGACCCGACTTTGATGGTGCTGCTACGTCATTAGCCATCGCTTGACGCATATTGCGTCCTGCTGTCTGATAACGCTCCCACCATTTTGCTAGTTCTTTGGTTTCGCCACCTTCAATTTCGCCACGCATTTCTAGGAAATCGTAGCCAGCACGGAACTTGTTGAGTTCCATCAGGCGAACGGCACGTTTACCGTTGCGGCGAGGCAGTCGTAGTTGCAGTTGCCAAACTTCGCGAATGGTTGCGGTATGGCGACGAGGAATCGCAATTGATTTTACTTGTCGATCAAGAATGATGTTACTTGCTTCCATGATCGCATCGTAGTGCGCCATACCCTGTTCAGCGACAAGCTTATCTGCCAACTTGTTCATTGGGTACCAAAGCATTGCAGCAAACATAAACGCGGGGTTTACTCGCTTGCCATCTTCGATGCGAAGGTCAGTCGAGTCGAGTACCAAATCAAGCATTTGCTCGGTATGTGAGTCGTAGCCTTCTGTGAAGTGTTCCGCTACGGAAGGGAACATCTGCTGGAACAGATTGTACTCACGCATCAAGTGGTAGGTTTCTAAACCGTGACCTGATTGCAGTAATTTTAGAGACTCTTCGTAAAGGCGCGCTGCTGGAATATCTTTTAGAAGGTGTGCTAACTCTTCAATTGGGTCGGCTGTATCTTCCTCAATATCAAAATCCAGTTTAGCGGAGAAGCGCATTGCACGTAGCATGCGTACTGGGTCTTCGCGGTAACGCGTTTCTGGATCGCCAATCAGGCGGATCAGCTTATCTTCTAAATCTTCTACACCACCCGCGTAATCGTGGATGCTATAGTCTGCAATGTTGTAGTACATCGCATTGATTGTGAAGTCACGACGTTCTGCATCTTCATCAACATTGCCGTACACGTTATCGCGTAGCAACATACCTTCTTCAGATTGCGCAGAAACGTTTTTCGATGGCTCTTGGTGGTGACCACGGAAAGTTGCTACTTCAATGATGTCACGACCAAACATGATATGTGCCAAGCGAAAACGTCGACCGATAAGGCGACAGTTTCTGAATAGGTGCTTGATTTGCTCTGGCGTTGCGTTGGTCGCGATATCAAAATCTTTTGGCTGAGAGCCTAATAAGATGTCGCGTACACCACCACCGACTAGAAATGCGTCAAAACCCGCACCATTCAGGCGATATAACACTTTAAGTGCATTGTCGCTGATCTGCTTGCGTGAAATATTGTGCTCTTGACGAGTATAAATATTCAGAGCTAATTCGTGGAATCCGCGTTGTTCGCTTGGGGTATTGTCGTTTGTATTCATTAGTTTATAACAAAGTAGGTATCGCCAGCTTTGTTTTTCTCTTAGTCCAAAGTGGTAGTGCAGAGTTTAATTGCGGCTAATAATAGCTTAGCGCGAGCCATTTGAGAACATCGTCTGCTTAGTCACAGGTATTTGTTAGGGTATTTTTATGTATCGTTATTGCGATTTGCCGTTAGTTTCGAACTCATTGCTGTGCTCTTTTTGTAAACTATCAGGTAACTGATTGACGTTCCATTGCTGGCAGCCCCACAATAAAACTTTATCCATTGACGCTTCGAAAAGAGCATTCGGGATATCAAAACCTAAGAATCGCATCGCATTGATTAACGTCGGTTTTGGGTTGTCGAGATCTATCGCGGTGGCATGATTTTGTTTTGACAGTTTATTCCCCAAGCCATCGGTTGCCAATGGTAAGTGCAAGTAGCTCACGGTTTTTTGCTTGAGCGTCTTATACAAACTGATTTGTCGACCTGTTGGTTCTATCAGATCTGCACCTCTAACGACTTCTGTTACCCCTTGTTCGATGTCATCAAGGACAACTGCCAAGTTATAGGCAAACAACCCATCTCTGCGTTTGATAATAAAATCTTCTTCAGCCAATGCTTTGGGAATTTGAATCGTGCCGTGACGAACATCATCAAAGGACTCGATGGGAAAGTCCATACACAAGCGCACCGCCTGTTCGCCTGAATCAACCAAACCTTTGTCTCGGCAGTGGCCACTATAAAACCCACCCAAGGACTTTATCTGCTTACGGGTACATTGACAGTAGTAAGCCTGATTGTCAGTGACCCATTGATCAATTTGAGCTTGATATAGGTCATGACGCTGGCTTTGATAAACGACTTCACCGTCCCAATACAGGTGGTAAGCCTCAAGCGTCTTAAGAATGAGGTCTGCAGCGCCAGCCATTTCTCTTGGTGGATCTAGGTCTTCCATACGAACTAACCATTGTCCTTGGTTAGATTTCGCTTGAAAGTAGCTACCAAGAGCAGCAACCAGTGAGCCAAAATGAAGAGGACCTGACGGTGATGGTGCAAAGCGTCCGATATAATTCATAAGTGAAAACCTAATCTTGATGGTACCGCAGTAGCCGATTCTTAAGACGTTTGGCGATTAGTTTATCGCTATCAACAACGATATAAACCGCTTTTTAGAACAAACAAAAAAGGGAGCCAAAGCTCCCTTTCTTTACATCCGCAAGAATTAACCTTGCATCTGTTTCTCTTTGATCTCTGCAAGTGTTTTACAGTCAATACAAAGGTCAGCAGTTGGACGAGCTTCAAGACGACGAATACCAATCTCGACACCGCAAGAGTCGCAGAAGCCGAAATCGTCTTCTTCGATCTTATCTAGTGTCTTCTCAATTTTCTTGATAAGACGGCGCTCACGGTCACGGTTGCGTAACTCTAGGCTGAATTCTTCTTCTTGAGAAGCTCGGTCAACAGGATCTGGAAAATTCGCTGCTTCGTCCTGCATGTGGTGCACAGTACGATCAACTTCTTCCCTGAGCTGGTTGCGCCAAGCTGATAAAATTTTTGTAAAATGTTCCGTTTGCTCAGGTGACATGTACTCTTCACCTGTCTTTGCTTGGTACGGTTCAACACCTGCGATGGCTAGGATGCCTAGCGCTTTTTTCTTAGATTCTGGCATACAGCATCTCCTATTTACACCTAGTCAACTGCAAAGCAGCTAATTTTAAGGCGGGTATCTATAGCAGAAAGAACGAATGGTGGCAAATACTCTTGTTAAAACTTGCAATCAATGTGAATAGTTCAGCATTTTTGCTTAGCTATTGATAAATTCAACAGCTTGTTTTAGTTGTATTTGAGTACTGCTGAGCTCTGCTTTATAGCAAAGCACTTCAACTCCAGCGTCTTGTGCTTGTTTTAGTAATAACGAATATTTGGCGTCTATATGGTGTGCCGCAGACACTTTTTCAATGCCTGAATGTAAAACAGTGAATAAAAGTACGGCTCTACTTCCAGATTCGACCATTTCTGTGAGTTCTCGCAGATGTTTTTGGCCTCTAGTTGTCACTGCATCAGGGAAAAAACCTTGCCCTTCGGTCGACGCTTGTTGTTTAGTTGATATTTGTTGCTTAGTTGACACTTCTTCGTCGAGCAAAGTGACGCTTTTTACTTCGATATAGCAAGGCGGCTTTTCGTTATCTTCAAGCAGAATATCAATGCGACTATTCTCACTGCCATATTTCACTTCGGTTCGTAACGCGTTATAACCTAAGAGTTCAACTATAGTCCCATTTTCAATTGCTTCCACCGCTAGCTGGTTTGCCCGCGCAGTATTTACACAAATACGGTGACCTTTGTCTGTTTCTGAGATCTCCCAGCTGTTTGGGTACTTTCTTTTTGCATTGTCTGACGTTGAGTACCACACCGTATTGCCAGGAGTCGCACATCCTGTCATCGCTCCGGTGTTAGCGCAGTGGATAGTACGCTCGCTGCCGTCTGGAAGTTGGATGTCAGTGAGAAAGCGTTTATAGCGTTTAATAAGAGTCGCTGGCTCTAATGGAGGATTGAAGTGCATATTACTTATTTAGAGAGGTAGGTTTTTATGTACAATGTTGCCAACATTACACCACAAGGTTCACCCATTGCCACAACTGCCCATAGAAGCTGTGATGCCAGATCTGCTCGCTGGCGTACAAACACACACTCAACTTATTCTAAAGGCCGCTCCCGGTGCCGGTAAGTCAACATTCTTCCCTTTACAGTTGGTTAAAACTAATGCTGTTCAAGGCAAAATCATTATGCTTGAACCAAGGCGTTTGGCTGCAAGGAATATTGCTACTTACTTAGCGAGCCAACTAGGAGAGAAAGTGGGAGAGAGCATAGGTTATAGGGTTCGTGGTGAATCTAAAACCAGTAGTGCGACTCGCTTGGAAATCGTGACTGAAGGGATCATGACGAGAATGATCCAAACCGACCCTGAATTGACTGGGGTTGATATGGTGATCTTTGATGAATTTCATGAACGCAGCATTCACGCAGATACTGCATTGGCGTTTAGCTTGGAGATCCAAGATGCGCTGCGTGACGATCTAAAAGTGGTGGTGATGTCGGCAACCTTAGATCAACACGCTCTGCAATCTTTGTTACCTGATGCCAAGTATGTTGAATCGCAAGGCCGAACTTTCCCTGTCGACTTCCGCTATCAGCCATTAGGCTCGAATGAATATTTAGCACCTAAGATGGCCAACGTGATTCGTTCTCTGATGGAGAAAGAATCGGGTTCACTTTTGGCTTTCTTACCGGGTGTCTCGGCGATAAAACAAGTGGAATCACAACTTGGGCAACTTGTCAGTGATATTGACGTGTGTCCGTTGTATGGCCAATTGAGTTTTGAACAGCAGCAGAGAGCGATCGCGCCATCGGTGAAAGGGCGTCGAAAAGTGGTATTAGCCACTAACATTGCGGAAACTTCTTTGACGATTGAGGGGATTCGTTTAGTGGTTGATTCGGGGTTAGAACGAGTTGCAAAGTTTGATTTGAAAACCGGTATTACCAAGCTTGAACAAGTGAAAATTTCGCAGTCTTCTGCTGAGCAAAGAGCGGGTCGTGCTGGGCGAATCGAAGAAAGCTTATGTGTTCGCTTGTACAGCGAAACACAGCTTATGCAGCAACCTGCTGTACCAGAACCTGAAATTCTTCATTCTGATTTGTCTTCGTTGGTGTCTGAATTGACGCAATGGGGCGCTGCGAGTGCTGATGAACTGCAATGGTTAGACGTTCCACCAAAAGCTTCAACAGAACAAGGTAAGCAACTCTTACAAAACCTGGAACTGTTAGACGCTAATGGGCAGTTCACTCCGCTCGGTAAGCAAGCCCAGCGCCTAGGCATTGAGCCGCGTATCGCTAGTATGCTGATCAAAGCTCAGCAAAACAGTCCAGCCTTGTTGAATGTCGCGATTGTTGCTGCCGCTTTACTTGAAGAGCCAGAGCGCAATGTGACGGATATTCAGCATTCGTTGCATCGACTGAAGCAAAGAAAACACTCAAAAAATAGCGTGGTGATGCAGCGAGCGAAAAGTCTCGCCAGCAAACTCAATCATCACTTAGATTTGTCACAAGTTGACGAATCATTGCTACCATTAGTGCTTTGTTTTGCATTCCCAGACCGAATTGCACAAGCGAGAAGTGCGAGCAGCAGTGCTTTTCTTCTGGCGAATGGTCACGGTGCTGAAGTTCGTGATGATGATCCATTGGCGAATAATGACTATATCGTCGTGATTGATTTGATGCGCAGCACAGGGCGAGCCAGTCAAGTTTTCTTAGCTACCGCGGTTGATATTGCGCAGCTAGAAGTTGAATTTCCAAAACTGTTTTTGTGTTCCGATTACGCCGATTGGGATGAGAAACGTGGTCGCTTAGTGGCAGAGCAGCGAGTGTCTTTGGGGAAGTTGATTATCAGCACCAAAGCTTTACCAGAACCCGATGCGAATCAGGCGAGCCAAGCGCTACTCAATTATATCGCTCGCTGCGGACTGGAGCGCTTACATTGGACGTCTTCAGCTAAACAGCTCGTTGAGCGTGTACGCTGCGCACAGCTTTGGATGCCAGAGCATGATTGGCCAGCGATGGATGACGCGAGTTTGATTGAGCATCTTGATGAGTGGCTTTTACCTTATTTGAATGGTATCAAGTCGGCAAAAGGACTGACGAGTATCTCGGTCGAGCAAGCATTGTCCGCTTATCTTGGCTGGCCTCTGAATCAAGAAATAGATCAATGGCTACCGACTAATTACCTGATGCCAACGGGCAGTAAGAAGTCGATTCGATATCAATATCAATCTGAGCCAATGATCTCTGTTCGAATGCAGGAAGTCTTTGGTGAGCAAGATTCCCCCTTGATTGCCCAAGGGCGTAAAAAGGTGGTGCTTGAGTTGCTTTCTCCTGCGCAACGACCACTGCAAATTACTCAGGATTTAGCCGGCTTTTGGGCTGGCGCGTACAAAGAAGTACAAAAAGAGATGAAAGGCCGTTACCCCAAACATCCTTGGCCGGATGACCCTGCTAACCATGTAGCAACCACTAAAACCAAACGACAGTTGAATCGATGATGACCAAAATGTTAACGCCAAAAAAGGCACCACCTAAAAAAGCGCCAGCAAAGAAGTCACCAGCGACGAAAGGCAAGCCTAGAAAGCCAAGAGCAGCAGCGAAAAAGACTAAACCTAAGGCTAAGCCGTCTGGCAAGAGAGGTTGGTTGAAGATTCTGTGGGGCATTTCTTGGAAAGCTGGCTTAGCACTTGCCGCATTGCTGTTGTTCGTCGGTATTTATCTGGATTCAGTGGTTAAGCAGCGTTTTGAAGGTCAGCTTTTTGATCTGCCAACCGTTGTTTATGCTCGTGTGTTGGATCTGTCTCCGGGGACTGCGGTGAGTTTGGTACAGGTTAAGAATAAACTGGATGTACTTAATTACCGTAAAGTGAATTCTCCTCGTCACCCAGGTGAGTACTCTTCTTCTTCAACCAAGATTGAAATGATTCGTCGTCCGTTCGAGTTTGTCGATGGACCGGAAGCGGATCGTCATGTAATGCTGCATTTCAACGGTAACGAGTTAACTCGTATACAGTCGCTAGAGAAGAAAGGCGACATGGGCTATCTACGTGTTGAGCCGAAAATGTTGGGTATGCTTGAAAAAAGTAACGATGAGCAACGCCTGTTCTTAAAACGTAATCAGTTCCCAGAAGTGATGGTTGATGCCTTATTAGCAACTGAAGACCGAAGCTTCTATCAACACGATGGGGTATCGCCATTAGCAATCGCTCGTGCAATGGTCGTTAACGTCAAAGCTGGGCGAACGGTACAGGGTGGTAGTACGCTGACACAACAGCTGGCAAAAAACCTGTTCTTGTCCAGTGAACGTACATTGTGGCGTAAGGTTCGTGAAGCCTACATTGCGCTTATCTTGGACCATCGTTACAGCAAAGACCGTATTCTAGAGGCTTACTTAAACGAGGTTTACCTTGGGCAAAATGGTGGGCAAGCGATTCATGGTTTCGGCTTGGCATCTCGTTTGTATTTCGGTCAACCTATTCAAGAGCTCCGCATCGATCAACTAGCATTGCTGGTGGGTATGGTGAAAGGCCCTTCGTATTACAATCCGGTTCGTTACCCTGAGCGTGCTAAGACTCGACGCGATCTGGTTCTTCGCTTATTGATGCAGCAAGACATATTAACTCCGCGACAATACGAAGAAGCGGCGAGTCGTGATTTGGATATTCAAGACAATCCACGTATTGCTAGTCGTCAGCCAGCTTACTTCCAGCAAGTAAACATTGAGCTTAAGAAGTATGTAGGCGATCGATTTGAAGCGAAAAAAGGGATTCGAGTCTTTACCTCTCTGGATCCCGTTTCTCAAGATAAGCTAGAGAAGTCGATTGCTCGTAAGGTGCCTGAACTGTCAAAAACGGCAGGTAACAAGTTGGAAGCCGCGGCGATTGCTGTCGATAGAAATACCGGAGAAATCCGAGCAATGGTCGGCGGTAAACGCACCGGTTACGATGGCTTTAACCGTGCCTTGAACGCGAGTCGCCCTATTGGTTCTTTGGTTAAGCCAGCCATCTACTTGACCGCATTAGAGCAACCCCAGAAGTACACGTTGGCGACAACATTGAAGGACACGCCACTGAGCTTGAAAGGCAGTAAAGGCAGCGTATGGAGCCCGAGAAACTTCGACCGTAAGTTCCGTGGCGATGTACCCTTGTATGTTGCGCTTTCTAAGTCTTACAACGTACCTACCGTTCGTTTAGGGATGCAGTTAGGCATTGATAGCGTCTCGGATACCATTGGAAAGCTGGGTGTCGATAAAAATGAGATTCGCCCAGTACCGTCGATGTTTTTGGGTTCGTTCTCACTGACTCCGTTCCAAGTTGCTCAAATGTACCAAACCATTACCAACTCTGGTCGCATTGCGCCTTTGTCTGCACTTCGTTCGGTTATTGATAATGATGGCGAAGTTCTGTATCAGTCGATTCCTCGTGTATCACAAAGCGTTGACCAGCAAGCTGCTTGGTTAACAACCTATGCGATGAAGCGTGGTGTATCAGAAGGTACAGGTCGTTTCTTACAAGGTCAGTTTGCATGGGCTGGGTTAGCTGGTAAAACGGGCACAAGTAATGACAGTCGAGACAGTTGGTTTGTTGGTGTTGATGGTCGTGAAGTCACGACGATTTGGTTAGGCCGAGATGATAATAAACCGACTAAGCTAACCGGTTCTAGCGGTGCGTTGCGTGTCTATGCCGATTATCTGAAGCAAAGAACGCCTGAACAACTATTACTGCCTTGGCCAACAGGAATTGCGACCGCTAGCTTTACTCGAACTTCTGAAGGGGCGTTAGAGTTTGACTGTGGTGGTACAGTCAAATTGCCGGTCTGGGATGAAAGTGGCAGCATTAAAAAGGGCTGTGAAAGTCAACCAAAACAGTGGCTAAAGAAGCTTTTTCAGTGGTAAAGTCATAACAGAAAAGAATGACAAGGATAGTTTAGATAATGATTTCTCGTTGGTTAGTGAGTAGCTTGGGTATTGTCGGTACTGTGGTCAGTTTTCAACTGTTTTCCGCTACTGCAGCACAGGTTGATTCATCAGAACATGTTGAACTTAAAGAAGCTCATAAAAGGCCAACCGTTGCTGTCGTTCTTGCTGGTGGTGGGGCAAAAGGTGCAGCTCACATCGGTGTGCTTAAAGCCCTAGAAGAGATGCAAATTCCGGTTGATTACATTACCGGTACCAGCATGGGCGCATACGTTGGTGGTCTTTATGCGACAGGGATGAGCGCCGATGAGATCGAGAGCTTTATTTATACGGTTGATTGGAATCGTGGTTATCGCGATCGCGTTAACCGTAGTGATCGCCGTGTGCGAGACAAAGAATATGAAGACCGTTATCAACTGAATACCGATCTCGGTTTAGGTTGGGGCGAAATCAAAGCCAGAAAAGGTGTGGTTCAAGGTCAGAATATGTTGCGTATTCTGCGCGAGACCACTGGTAATTTATCTCCCCTCGATTCTTTCGACAGCCTCGCTATTCCATATCGCTCTGTCGCAACCGATATTATCGACCTTGAAGAAGTCGTGATCGACCATGGTCACCTTGTTGATGCGATGATGGCGAGTATGTCAGTACCTGGAGCACTTCCTCCTTATGAAGTTGATGGGCGAATGTTGGTCGATGGTGGTGTCACCAATAACATGCCTGTTGATGTTGCTAGAGCGATGGGTGCTGACATAGTTATTGCGATTGATATCAGTACTAACTACAAAAGCAAAGAAGACTTCACTAACTTTTTAGCCGCAGCAGACCAACTCTCTAATTACCTTGTTCAACGCAGCACTCAAGAGCAAGCCGCGACGTTAACAGACGATGATTTTTTCCTACGTCCTGATGTTGGGCAAATGGAGACCACAGAGTTCGATAAAATGCCGACGGCTTATCATGCTGGATACGAAGCAACAAGGCAGTATACGGATCAGCTTTCTAAGTTGGCGCTCTCTAACGCAGACTATCAAAAGTATATCGATCATAAACAGCAAGCTCGAAAGCAGCTAAAACATGGCGACCAGACTGTCGTTGATAGAGTTATTATTAACAACAATACCCACTATTCAGATAAGTTGATCGAAAATCGTTTAAACCTCGATTCTGGTCAGGTTATTAAAACCAGTGAAATCGAATCTAAAGTGAAAGATCTTTATGCTTTAGATCGGTTTGAGTTGGTTACTTAGGAATTTGAAAATGTTGATGGCGAGGATCAACTGCTGGTCGATGTGAACGAAAAATTCTGGGGTCCAAACTACCTCAATTTTCGATTCTTTCTTGAAGATGATTTCTCGACTACCAGCCAGTATTCGCTCGGTGTTTCTGCCAACTTTACTGATATTAACAAACATGGCGCAGAGTTAAGAACCAATCTTGAAATGGGTACTGACAAGCGTATTGAAGCGGAACTCTTCTCTCCATTCTTTTCGAGTCAAAAGTTGTTCACATCTGTGTCTATTGCTTACAGCAACCAGAATCGAAACCTGCCAGCAGGAATTGGCGAGATTGGAGAACCTACACTGGATGCAACCAAAGACTATTTACCAATGTCTTATCAAGAGTATCTGAGTGAATTTGCATTGGGCTATCAACCGACATTGTGGCAAGAGCTGAAATTTGGTGCACGTTATACAGATGGCAGTATTGAGGTGGCATCATTACCTTCACTAGGAAGTGGTGGCTATAAACGTATTGGCGCCTTTGCCAGTTATAGATTGGATACTTTGGATAACTTCAGTCTTCCTACCGAAGGTTATTTTGTCGATTTAGAGTACCTTATCTCTCATGACGATTTTGAGAATGAGAGCTCTAATGGTGGTTCAGATTTCTCTTCTGAGAGTGATACAGTCTTTGAACTTTCGGCCAATTTTATGGCAGCACAAAGCATTGAAAAGCATACTTTAGTCGCAAAGGTTGATTACGGCATCGTAGAAAGTAAAAACTCAGTCTTTCCGATTGATCCGAAAGAGCTAGGAGGGTTCCTTAATCTATCCGGTATTCCAAGAAATAGTTTGATCGGTCAGAACTTAGCTTACACCAGTTTGATCTACCGTTATAAATGGTTTGAAAATGACTTCGGCCTCTTTGAATCACCGTTCTACGTGGGCGCCTCTATTGAACATGGTGGTGTTTGGTCGAACAATGACTTAAAGCTAGATGAAGCACCAATGTATACTGCAGGTTCTGTTTTTGCGGGTGTCGACTCACCCATCGGGCCGATCATATTAGCTTATGGTCGAACCGAAGATAACTTTGATTCGGTGTATCTGATTGTCGGTACTTCCTACAAATAATCATGCGTAGAGTCACCGTTTAACTGCGTAAATAGGCAAAAATAGTGGGACTTTCGTCTTAACTTGCTATGTTGGTCAAAATGATAAGATTTTAATTTAACGTTAAATTTGCTATTCTACCGCCCACAGTTTGGCCTCTATGATGCCGCTCATCAATACAAATTGAATGACAAAAATGGCAATGGAGAGCCAAGTTTCCAAGGATGTTCGCTTCTTAATTTTACTAATAATTATGAAGGTAAGAAGTGAACCGCAATGAGAGGAAAAAAGTCGTGCTTGAAGCCTACCGTAAACACGTCGAAGAACGTGCTGCCGAGGGAGTTGTCCCAAGACCACTAGATGCTGAGCAAGTCGCTGGCCTAGTTGAACTTCTAAAGAATCCACCTCAAGGTGAAGAAGAAATCATTCTTGACCTACTAGAAAACCGCATTCCACCGGGTGTAGATGAAGCTGCTTACGTAAAAGCTGGCTTCCTTACGGCTATCACTAAAGGTGAAGTAGCTTCTCCACTAGTAAGCAAAGCAAAAGCTGCACAACTGCTTGGTACTATGCAAGGTGGTTACAACATCGAGTCTCTAGTGTCTCTGCTAGACGATGCTGAGCTTGCTCCAATCGCAGTTAAAGCCCTGTCTCATACTCTACTGATGTTCGATGCGTTTTACGATGTAGAAGATAAAGCGAAAGCAGGTAATGCTTCAGCACAACAAGTACTTCAATCTTGGGCTGATGCTGAATGGTTTACAGCGAAAAATAAAGTAGCGGAAAAGATCACCGTTAAAGTATTTAAAGTTACCGGTGAAACTAACACTGATGACTTATCACCAGCGCCTGATGCATGGTCACGTCCTGATATCCCAGTGCACGCGAAAGCGATGCTGAAGATGGAACGTGATGGCATTACTCCTGATGAACAGGGTAGCGTTGGTCCAATCAATCAAATTGAAGAAATGCAAAAAGACGGCATTCCACTGGCTTACGTTGGTGATGTTGTTGGTACAGGTTCTTCACGTAAATCGGCAACAAACTCAGTACTTTGGTTCATGGGTGAAGATATCCCATTCGTACCAAACAAGCGTACTGGCGGTGTTTGTCTGGGTGGTAAAATTGCACCAATCTTCTACAACACAATGGAAGATTCAGGTGCACTACCCATTGAACTGAACGTACAAGACATGAACATGGGCGATGTCATTGATATCTACCCGTACGAAGGTGTTGTTCACAAGAACGGTTCTGTGATTTCAAACTTTGAGCTAAGCAAAGTACTTCTTGATGAAGTGCGTGCTGGTGGCCGTATTCCACTGATCATTGGTCGTGGCCTAACGGGTCGTGCTCGTGATGCTCTAGGCCTAGCTGAAACCGATCTGTTTGCTAAACCAATCGATCCTTCTGCTTCTGATAAAGGCTACACATTAGCTCAGAAGATGGTAGGTAAAGCGTGTGGCGTTGAAGGTGTGCGTGCGGGTCAGTACTGCGAACCTAAAATGACAACGGTAGGTTCTCAAGATACTACGGGTCCTATGACGCGTGATGAGCTGAAAGATCTGGCTTGTCTTGGTTTCTCTGCGGATCTTGTGATGCAGTCTTTCTGTCACACATCTGCATACCCGAAACCAGTTGATGTAAACACTCACCATACACTGCCTGATTTCATCATGAACCGTGCAGGTGTTTCACTTCGTCCGGGTGATGGTGTTATCCACTCATGGTTAAACCGTATGCTTCTTCCTGATACTGTAGGTACAGGTGGTGACTCGCATACTCGTTTCCCTCTAGGTATTTCATTCCCTGCTGGTTCTGGTTTGGTAGCATTTGCTGCGGCAACAGGCGTTATGCCTCTTGATATGCCTGAATCTATCTTGGTTCGCTTTAAAGGCGAAATGCAACCGGGTATCACACTACGTGACCTAGTACATGCAATTCCGCTTTACGGTATCAAGCAAGGTCTACTAACGGTAGAGAAAGCAGGAAAGATCAATGAGTTCTCTGGTCGTGTACTAGAAATTGAAGGTGTTGAGCACCTGTCTGTTGAGCAAGCATTTGAACTTTCAGATGCATCTGCTGAGCGTTCTGCGGCTGGTTGTACGGTTAAGCTATCTCAAGAGTCTATCGATGAGTACCTGAACTCGAATATCGTTATGCTTAAGTGGATGATCGCTGAAGGTTACGGTGATGTTCGTACGATTGAGCGTCGTATTACCGCAATGGAAGAGTGGTTAGCGAACCCTGAGTTGCTATCTGCTGATTCAGATGCGGAATACGCACACGTTATCGAGATTGATCTTGCTGACATCGATCAACCAATCCTATGTGCACCAAACGATCCAGATGATGCTCGTCTTCTTTCTGACGTTCAAGGCACTGAGATTCAAGAAGTGTTCATCGGTTCTTGTATGACCAACATCGGTCACTTCCGTGCTGCAGGTAAGATGCTAGAAGAGTTTAATGGCTCTTTAAATACTCGCCTATGGGTTGCTCCGCCAACTAAGATGGATAAAGACCAACTGACAGAAGAAGGTTACTACGGCATCTTCGGTCGTGCTGGGGTTCGTATTGAAACTCCGGGTTGTTCATTATGTATGGGTAACCAAGCTCGTGTTGCTGATGCTTCGACGGTTATGTCTACGTCTACTCGTAACTTCCCGAACCGTTTAGGTAATGGCGCGAACGTTTATCTGGCTTCTGCTGAGCTTTCTGCTGTTGGCGCGATTCTAGGTCGTATCCCAACGAAAGAAGAGTACTTAGAGTACGCTGAGAAGATTAATGCAACGGCTGCTGATACATACCGTTACCTGAACTTCCATAAAATGGGTCAGTACACGGAAAAAGCAGACACGATTATCTTCCAAGAACCAGCTTAATCGTTGACTGAGTAAGATACAGACAGAACGCCTTCTATTCGTAGAAGGCGTTTTTTTATGTCTGAATGCTGGACAACGAGCGACTCGATCTCTTGATGACTTCGCTATATACTCTCGCCTCATTTTTTACCCTATCTGTCATTAGTGCACGGAGCCTTTATGGAATTTGAATTTACACGAAACACTTTAATGGGCGAGTACTATGTAAAGTGCAGCATGGGTCATGAAATTGTTGGCCGCTGGCTTCAAGAAGAGATCGGGAAAGATAAGCAGAAACTGGATCATGTGATGGCGTTGATTGAGCAATCTCGACAAGATCTGAGCAATGAAGTGACGCTACTAGGCAAAGAGATCAGCCTAGCGATCAATGAAGACGACGTAACGATTCAAGAAAATGTGCTAGGGCACGAACAAGAGATGGAAGAGGGCAGTGAGTTCGATTTCTATAATTGTGAAAGCGAAGCAAGCTGCGGAATTGACGATTTCGAGTTGCTCATCGAACGTTGGATTGATTTTTTAGGTTACTAGTTGCTAATGATTTTGCATCGTGAAAGTTTCGTTGCCCAAAACTAGAGCAACGACAATGCAGCGCATTAAGATAGTGAAAAGGCCGCACCATATTGGTGCGGCCTTTTTCATTTCTAAAACGGTATTGTTTCCATTTTATTTAAAATCAACAACTTAAATTTCTGGCACGCTACTTGGATTGTAATAAGAGTATTAACGGATTAAGTGAAGAATTTAAGGAAAGAATATGAAATTAATAAATGCCATTGTAAAGCCGTTCAAATTAGACGATGTACGCGAAGCGCTCTCTGATGTGGGTATTGAAGGTATGACGGTTTCTGAAGTGAAAGGCTTTGGTCGTCAGAAGGGGCACACTGAATTGTATCGTGGTGCAGAGTACCAGGTGGACTTCCTACCAAAGGTAAAGCTAGAGATTGCAACCCAAGCTGAAAATGTTGACCGAGTTGTTGAAGCGATTAGCCAAGCGGCGCACACCGGAAAAATCGGCGATGGCAAAATTTTTGTGTATGACCTAAGCCAAGCCGTACGAATTCGTACCGGTGAAATGGATGCTGAAGCACTTTAAAGAATTACAAGGACTGGAGACTTTAATATGGAACTTACAACAACAGTAATGGAACTACGTTACGCACTAGACACTTTTTTCTTCCTCATTTCAGGTGCGTTGGTCATGTGGATGGCTGCAGGCTTCGCGATGTTAGAAGCTGGCCTTGTTCGTTCGAAGAACACCACAGAAATTTTAACTAAGAACATTTGTTTGTACGCGATTGCTTGTACGACTTTCTTAGTCGTTGGTTACAACATTATGTATGTCGATAACGGCGAAGGTGGCTGGTTACCGTCATTTGGTACTCTGATTGGTACTCAAGGTGAAGGTGCAGACCACTCATTAGAATCAGACTTCTTCTTCCAAGTCGTTTTCGTTGCAACAGCAATGTCTGTGGTATCAGGTGCGGTTGCTGAGCGAATGAAACTTTGGTCATTCCTTATCTTCTCTGTCGTGCTAACAGCATTCATCTACCCAATGGAAGGTTACTGGACTTGGGGCGGTGGTTTCCTATCAGAAGCGGGTTTCAGTGACTTTGCTGGTTCAGGTATCGTACACATGGCTGGTGCTTCAGCAGCGTTAGCGGGTGTGCTTCTACTGGGCGCTCGTAAAGGTAAATATGGTAAGAACGGTGAAATCTACCCGATTCCAGGTTCAAACATGCCGTTAGCAACGCTAGGTACATTTATCCTTTGGTTTGGTTGGTTCGGTTTCAACGGCGGTTCTCAACTTATGGTTTCTGACTTTGAGAACGCGACAGCAGTAGGTCAAATCTTCCTTAACACCAACGCAGCAGCTGCAGCAGGTGCGATTGCAGCACTACTAGTATGTAAAACAACTTGGGGTAAAGCAGACCTAACAATGATTCTTAACGGTGCGTTAGCGGGCCTAGTAGCAATCACTGCAGACCCTCTATCACCATCACCTCTATTTGCTGTAGCGATTGGTTCTGTATCTGGTGCATTGGTTGTATTCAGCATCATCGCTCTAGACAAAGCTAAGATTGATGATCCAGTAGGTGCTATATCGGTACACGGTGTGTGTGGTTTCTTCGGTCTAATGGCTGTACCACTAAGCAATGCTGATGCAACGTTTGGTGCTCAACTATTGGGTGCAGCAGTAATCTTTGCATGGGTATTCGGTGCTAGCCTAGCGGTATGGGCAGTGCTTAAAGCAACAATCGGTATCCGAGTAACTGAAGATGAAGAACTTGAAGGTATGGACATGCACGATTGTGGTGTCGGTGCTTATCCAGAGTTTGTGTCTGTAAAATAGAACACTATGTATTAATTCATAATTTACAAATATTTACATATTACCCACTTGAAACCTGCTCTCATGAGCAGGTTTTTTTGTGCTCTATCATTGAAATTAATATTTTAATAAATATAATAACGCAACTGATATAGATTATCATTTCGATATAAAGGATTTTACCAATGAAAAAATTGCTAACTCTTTCAGCTCTAGCATGTAGCGCAATCGCACCAACGGCTGCAATCGCTGCTGAAGAAGTAAACGTATACTCTTACCGTCAACCTTTCCTTGTTGAACCTATGTTTGATGAGTTCACAAAAGAGACTGGTATCGAGGTGAATGTTAAGTTTGCTAAGAAAGGTTTAGCAGAGAAGCTAGCTCAAGAGGGCGAATACAGCCCAGCAGATGTGGTATTAACTGTTGATATCAGCCGCCTATCTGAGCTAACTGAAAAAGGTTTAGTTCAAGCTGTAGAAAGTGATGTTCTAGAAAAGAATATCCCAGCTCAGTACCAAGACACAGCTAACGAGTGGTTCGCTCTAACAACTCGTACACGTAGTGTTTACTCTTCTCGTGACCGTGTTGGTCGTCTAGGTGAAGATTTCACTTACGCTGATCTAGCTAAGCCAGAATTCAAAGGTAAAATCTGTACACGTAGCGGTAAGCACCCATACAACGTTTCTCTAGTATCTTCGATGATTGCTCACAAAGGTGAAGCTGAAACGAAAGAATGGCTAGAAGGCGTAAAAGCAAACCTAGCACGTAAGCCTCAAGGTAATGACCGTGCACAAGTTAAAGCGATCAAAGAAGGTCTATGTGACGTTTCTCTTGGTAACAGCTACTACCTAGGTAAGATGGTTAACGATAAAGAGCAAAAAGCTTGGGCTGACGCTGTTTATCTTAACTTCCCTAACCAAGAGACAACAGGTACTCACGTAAATATCTCTGGTATGGCAATGGCTAAATTCTCTCCAAATAAAGAGAACGCAGTTAAGCTAATGGAATTCCTATCTGGTGACGTGGCGCAAGGCATGTACGCAGAAGTGAACTACGAATACCCAGTGAAAGCTGATGTTAAACCTTCAGAGCTTGTTGCTTCTTGGGGGGAATTCAAAGCTGATACAATTTCTCTAGATCAGATTGCTGACCACCACGCAGCTGCAATCAAGCTACTAGACGAAGTTAAGTTCGATCTATAATTTTTTACTGTAGGCTTCGGCCCAAGTAAAATGACAGCCTCAAGTCGCCATTTCGGTAACTTGGGGTTGTTTTGTTTTGGAAAATCACTTTTTGATACAAAGCTCCCCGTTAATCCCCAGAGTTATGAGCATCTCACCTTGAAGTCATTACAGTATATGGGTATAAATAACCCCCCATTAAAAGGATATGAGATGTATTTGCAAATGCATTTGTGTTTCATTAAGCCTCGTTGTAGTTAGGCGATGAAAGAAAAGAATTATTTATGGAACACCAGTAGCTGCATCATTGCTGTATTGCTGGTTTTACCGATTTTAGCGATTTTTACGACTGCTGTTGGAGAAACAGATGAGCTGTTTTCTCATCTTATGTCCACAGTAATGCCCACCTATACTTATAATACGGTGGTTTTAGTCATAGGAACCTTATTCCTGTCCTTGGCTTTTGGTATTCCGTCAGCTTGGATTATGGCAATGTGCCGTGTTCCAGGAGAGCGCGTTTTACAGTGGGCATTAGTGCTGCCATTAGCAATGCCAGGCTATATTGTCGGGTATATCTTTACCGATTGGTTCGACTTTGCTGGTCCGGTTCAAATTCTGCTACGAGATTTAACAGGCTGGGGGCCCGGAGAGTACTGGTTCCCAGACATTAGAACCTTGTTCGGAGCTATTATTGTTCTGTCACTTGTTCTCTACCCCTATGTTTATTTGCTATGCCGCGCGGCTTTTATGGAGCAAAACGTCTCCTTATTGCAATCCGCTCGGTTGTTAAAGTGTTCACCTTGGGAAAGCTTTCGTCGTATTTCCTTGCCGCTTGTTCGTCCATCAATGGCGGTCGGGCTATCACTGGTTGCAATGGAAACCATTGGTGACTTTGGTACCGTAAGTTACTTTGCAGTCAATACCTTAACGACTGCGGTTTACGATACTTGGTTAGGTTACTCAAGCTTAACGGCTGCTGCGAAAATATCGGCGATTATGCTGATTATCGTGATCCTACTATTGAGTTCAGAGCGCTATAGCCGTCGCAAACAGAAATTATTCCAGAATCAATTCAGTAGTCGTGAAGATTTTCGTTACGACCTTTCCGGTTGGAAGAAGTGGTTAGCATTGTTTTGGTGTTGGGGGTTGGTGTGTGTCGCATTCTTGTTCCCTCTTGCCCAGTTAATGATTTATGCCTACAAATATTTTGCTCAAAGCTGGACCCCTGAATTTAGAGAGTATGCCGTTAATAGCCTTTATGTTTCGGTAGTTGCTGCAATTATTGGTGTCGTTATTGCTTTGATTGTGAACTTCAATCAACGTGTTAGCCCAAGTAAGAAAAATCAGGCTTATATGCGTATCGCTTCCATGGGCTATGCCGTTCCAGGCACCGTGTTAGCGATTGGCGTGATGGTACCGGTGTTGTTTATGGATCACTTGGTTAATGACATCGCTAAAGTGATGGAGTGGGGACGACCTGGTTTGATCTTCTCTGGTTCCATGTTTGCGCTTATCTTTGCAATGGTCGTGCGTTTTTCTGCAGTGGCGATCGGCAGTATCGAAAGTAGCTTGAGTAAAGTATCTCCTTCATTGGATATGGCTTCTAAAACCATGGGCTGTAATACCAACCAGATGTTACGTCGTGTTCATTTACCTTTGATTAAACGCGGCGCGTTGATCGCAGGTTTACTGGTGTTTATCGAATCAATGAAAGAGCTAAATGCGGCATTGCTGTTACGTCCTTTCAACTTCGAAACATTGGCGACCTATGTTTATAACTATGCCTCAGATGAGCACCTAGAGTTGGCGGCAATGCCTGCTGTATTATTGGTGTTGGTGGGTTTAATTCCTCTGATCATCGTAAACCGTTCCTTGGAGCAGAAACACTAATGAGTTGTGCATTATCAATTAAAGATCTGACTTGTAAGTACGAGTCCCAAACTATTTTGGAATCTCTTTCTTTAGAAGTTGAGCATGGTGAAATTGTTTGTCTGCTTGGTGCCAGTGGTTGTGGTAAGACTACGCTGCTTAAAGCGATTGCCGGCCTGCTTCCATTGAGTAGTGGTATCATGAGCTTGAACTGTCAAACCATCGACGATGGAGACAACTGGTTACCACCTGAGCAGAGAAACATCGGAATGATTTTTCAAGATTACGCCCTGTTTCCGCACTTGACGGTAAACCAGAATATCTGCTTTGGCCTCAAAGGTCTTTCTGAACAGCAAAAGAAAGAGAAAGTTCAAGAGATGTTGGAGCTAGTTCACTTAGATGAATTCGGTGACCGATACCCACATCAACTTTCTGGTGGTCAACAGCAGCGCGTAGCGATTGCTCGTTCTTTAGCGTACAAGCCAGACTTATTGTTATTGGATGAACCCTTCTCAAATATTGATACTCAAGTTCGCCATGAGTTGATCTCTCAGATTCGTAAAATATTTAAAAAGCAGGGTGTTACTGCTATTTTTGTAACGCACAGCCGTGAAGAAGCATTCGCTTTTTCAGATGAAATGGCGGTAATGAACCATGGTGTGATTGAGCAATATGGTTCAGCATCTGAGTTGTACTTCCACCCATCGAGTAAGTTTGTTGCTGATTTCTTAGGTGGTGGTAGCTACTTGAATGCACAGCGTATTTCAGATAATGAATTTGAAACGAGCTTGGGTCTGATAGAAGCGAAAGCACAAACTCAAATCGAAGTGGGAGCGGAATGTGCGTTGTTACTAAGACCACAGCATATAGTGGCGAGTCATGATGTCGACAGTAACCTGTCAGTGTTGGAACAACAATTTATGGGCGACCACTGTCGTTATGTGATTGAAGCTAACGGTCAGAAACTGTTAGCAACGTCTTCTGAGGCTCTAGGTGTTGGTATGCCTGTTACCGTCAAAGTAGATACCAAAGGTGTATTGGCGTTTTAATGATACGCAGTAAGTATCGTTTTGCCGAAAAGTAAAATGCATTCGTAAAAAAGCCCAGTACCTTGATACAGAGTACTGGGCAAGAGTTCTTCACCTATAGGCTTTAACAAGGCAGTGGTTTGTTAAGTCCCATTCAAAACTGCTGCACTCTATAAGTCTATAGAGAGAGGAAGTCTTTCACTTTTTGAAGAACACGTTCTGCAGTGTCTTTATCTTCCATTTCTGCGAAGATTCGCAGTAACGGCTCTGTTCCTGAGAAACGAGCGATCACCCAGCCGCCATTCTTGAAGTACACCTTGGCACCATCTTCATAGCTAACTTTTTCAATTTCGTATTCAAATTCAGGCAGTTGTTTCTCTACGTAAATCTTGGTGTAGAGGGCTTCTTTCTCTGAAGGCTTAAACTGGCAATCTCCTTCTGCCGTATAGGCATAGCCATACTTAGAGTAGATTTCATCAAGTAACTCAGATAGTTTTTTGCCTGTTACACTGATCATCTCAACCAGTAAGCTTGAAGCAAATACGCCATCCTTACCTTTGATGTGACCTCGAATGGTTAAACCGCCCGAGCTTTCACCACCAATCAGTGAATCATCCGCTTCCATTTGAGAGCTGATATGCTTAAAGCCTACAGGAACCTCAAAGCTCTTCTCACCATGATCTGCCGCTACTCTGTCGAGTAGATGCGTGGTGGCGATGTTACGAACGACAGAGCCCTTCCAGCCTTTGTATTCCAGTAAGTAGTAGTAAAGTAGGAGTAGCACTTCGTTAGGGTGAATGAAGTGACCTTTCTCATCAATGATGCCTAAACGGTCGGCATCGCCATCAGTACCAATACCAATGTCATATCCTTCTGCTGCCACCAAGTGCTTCAAGCGATAGAGCGTAGCGGCATTCGGAGAAGGCATTAGGCCACCGAAATCTGGGTTCTTACCATCGTTGATTACATCGACATCACAGCGACCGTTGATCAGTACTGTTTGCAGAGCATTTTTTGCAACACCAAACATTGGATCAATCAGTACGCGCAGGTTGGCTTTCTTAATCGAATCGATATCGATGAAGTTGATGATTGAATCAACAAAGTCGTTCATCGGGTTGATGATCTCGATTTCTTTGTCGTTTAACGCTTGTTCGAAATCGACTCGTATAACATCTTCGTTGGTCAGTGTTGCGATTTGCTGTTCGATCTTCTCTGTGATGATCTCGTCAGCATCGCGTCCACCTTCAATGAACACCTTTATGCCGTTATAGTCCGCAGGGTTGTGAGAAGCGGTAATACACGCAGAGTAAATACATCCCATCTCTTTTGCTTGGAACATCACGATAGGTGTTGGAACGAACTTATCAATGAAGCTTACTTTGATGTTGTTCGCCGCAAGTACTTCTGCAAACCAGCATGCCGCTTTATCTGAAAGGAAGCGACGGTCATAGCCGATAACGAATCCATTCTTGGCTGCATCTTCATTATTGATGATGTTAGCGAGCGCTTGCGCTACAAGGCGAACATTGTCTCTGGTGAACTCTTCACCAATGAAAGCGCGCCAGCCACCTGTACCAAATTTAATCATTAGAAAATCCTTTTAGTCTCATTGCCTCAAGTCGATAAAGACTTGAGGCAAGAGCTGTTCGTTAAATTAAGTGACTAGCCTAGAACAACGACAACATCGTTCACGCTGCCTTCTGCTTGTACTGGGATTGCACCTTCAACTGACTCACCGTTGATAGTGATAGAGGTAACCCCTTTGCTTACTGCATTCGGGTTTTGCACTGTGATGTTGTAAGTCGCGCCACGCCATTGACGAGTAACCTCGAATTCCGGCCAATCAGTCGGGATACAAGGATCAATCGTTAAGCCTTCAAAGCCTGTGCGAACACCAAGAATGAAGTTGGTTACCGCAAAGTAAGCCCAACCCGACGTACCTGTTAACCAAGGGTGGTTTGCACGACCGTGGTCTTGGTGGTCTTTACCCATGATGAACTGCACGTACGAGTATGGTTCTGCGTAGCGTGTTTCAATCATGTCATTTTGGTTGTACGGGTTCAGTGCGTCGTAGAATTTCATCGCACGGTCACCACGACCTAGCTTCGCTTCTGCTACCCAAGCCCATGGGTTCGGGTGAGAGAAGATTGCGCCATTCTCTTTAACGCCTTGGTAAACGCGAGTCACAAAGCCGATATCGTCATTTGGTGTAGCAAATGATGGAGAGTTTAGGTGTAAGCCGTATTCAGAGAATAAGTTCTCATCAACTGCGTCCATCGCTTTCTCGCCACGCTCTTGAGATACCGCACCAGATAGAACCGCTAGCGTGTTTGACTCAAGGTGTACACGACCTTCAGCTTGTTGAGCGGTACCGATCTTATCGCCATTTTTAGTCAGACCACGGATGTACCAACCACCCTCGTCATCCCATAGGTGTGTTTCACACGCTTCACGAACGTTAGCTGCCATTTCTGTGTATTTAGCGACATCAGCATCGTTATTACGGAACTTCGCAAGGTCTAAAAATTCTTGTAGCGCCCAGAAATGTAGGAATGAAACCATTGAAGATTCACCACCACCTAGGTTCAAACAGTCATTCCAGTCTGCGCGAAGACCCTTACAGATGCCCGTTTGACCAACGTATTCTGCAGAGAAGTTCAGTGCAGCTTTCATGTGTTCGTAAACCGTTGCTTCGCCGCCGTCTGCGTATGGAATTACTTCATCAAAGAAGTCGTGTTCACCGGTTTCCATCACGTACTTGATGATGGTTGGTACGATCCACAAGTGATCATCAGAACAGGTATCGTCAATGCCGTGGATCTTGTCGTCATCAGATGGTGTAGGAACAACCGTTGGCGATTTTGAAGGCTCAACGTCGGCTTTCTCTGGATCGAACCAGTCAGGATCGAATAAGTGTAGCCCGTAGCCCGCTTTCACTTGGCCACGAAGTAGATCGATAATACGTTTCTTGGTCATTTGTGGGTTGGCATGAGGTACTGAGATCGCGTCTTGCGCAGTATCACGGTAACCAAGGCCAGTACGGCCACCGACTTCAATGAAGGATGCAAAGCGTGACCAAACCACACAGGTTTCCGCTTGGTAAAGCGTCCACGTGTTGATCATGGTGTCTAAGCCTTCGTTTGGAGACTTAACTTGGAACTTGTTGCAGCGCTCATCCCAGTGATCTTTGATGCCTTGGAAAGCGGCATCGACGTTGGCTGTGTCTTGGTATTTTTCACGTAGGCGCTCGCCGTTGCCTTTACCGATACCTAGTACATAAGCAAAGCGAACTTCTTCACCCGGCTGAATCGTAAATTGCTTGTGCAGAGAACCACAGTGGTTGTAACAGGTTTGGGCGCTGTTAGAACATTTACCGTTCTCAACGGCAATTGGGT
This sequence comes from Vibrio sp. 1F279, assembly GCF_041439815.1. Classification (NCBI taxonomy): domain Bacteria; kingdom Pseudomonadati; phylum Pseudomonadota; class Gammaproteobacteria; order Vibrionales; family Vibrionaceae; genus Vibrio; species Vibrio sp. 1F279. Next base: position 65,761 of record NZ_JBGOOU010000003.1, read on the forward strand.
TCGCTTCATCACGGTACATGCCAAGGAAGTTATCACGTTGGCCGTCGTAGCTGTCTGGTGAGAAAGTTGAAGCTAGGTAGTAGAAACCTTCAAAGTCGTTAGTGTTGTAGTACAGGTCGTATTCAAGAACACCTTCTTGGTAAGACGTACCCGCAGAGTACAAAGACATCTGATGGTTCTGATTATCCGATTGGATGTGGCTGAACGAGAACTCAACAAATGAGAAAGTACTGATGGTTCTTGGTTTGTCAGTGTTGTTCTTTAGTACGACATCCCAAACTTCCGCATCTTCACCCTTAGGAACGAATAACGTTTTGGTTGCTGTAATACCACTGTATTCACACTTGAATTTTGAGTATGACAGGCCGTGACGAACTTCGTAGTTCGCTTCATCTAGGCTCTTTGCCACAGGCTGCCAAGAGATAGACCAGTAATCGCCCGTCTCATCATCACGCAGGTAAACATAGTGTCCTGGACGGTCGAAGGTGCCGTTTGGACGGAATTTAGTAACACGGTTGTATTCCGGAGAATTGTAGAACGAGTAGCCGCCAGCATTGTGCGAAATCACGGTACAAAACTTTTCAGTACCTAGGTAGTTGGTCCAAGGTGCTGGTACATCAGGGCGAGTGATGACGTATTCGCGATTATCGTTATCGAAATAGCCGTATTTCATTGTCATTTCCTTTTTAACAAACTGCATCTATGCAGCTAATTTTTAAATAATGATGCTGAGTCGAATCTGACTGAGCACCTTAATCAGGGAAGCAAGCGCTCGACTTGAGTATGCTTTGGCTTCGTTTTATTGAGCTTTCCAAGGGTTGCGATAATCAACATTGAGTCTGTCGAGTAATGGCAGATGGCCCTTTAGGCGAGATAGGTAATCTAGCCAGTTTCGGTTGTTTTTATGTGTCCAACATCCTTCAGCTAAAGCGCTAATTCTTGGAAATACCATGTAATCCATGCGCTTTTGATTGGTAACGATCTCACACCATAGAGCACACTGAATTCCGCGGATCCGCTTACGAATTGGATCGGTGTCGGATATCTCAGCGAGGGCTTCGTAGGTATAAGCTTGTTCTAAGGGGATAACGGCAGCCCAATCTACGCCCGGTTCTTCCGGTGCATAATCTTGGGTCATGTCGAGATAGGTAAACTGTGCTGGTTGCAGCACCACATCAAAGCCTTGGCGAGCACAATTGATAGCGGCTTCTTCACTGAGCCATGAATAGATGATGGTCTCTTTGCTCACCTTGTCGCCGTGCTGTGCTTCTTCCCAGCCCACCATGCGCTTACCAAGTTGTTTGAGTTTGTTCTCGGCATAGCGGAATAGGTGGCCTTGTAGGTCTTTGCTGTCTTGATACTGGTGCTCTTTCATCAGTGCTTGAGCGGCAGGGCTGTTGGTCCACACACCGGGTGGTACTTCATCTGCGCCCATGTGGATCAATTCGCTAGGGAAAAGCTCTGCAACTTCTTCAATAACGGCATCTAGGAATTGGTAAGTACCCGGTAAACCTGGATTTAGCACGTTGTCGTTGTAGTGCTGAATACTCTTGTATTGTGTGGTGTCTGCTTGCTCAACTAGCATGTCTGGTAGTGATTTGATCGCGGCGCGACAGTGTCCTGGGATATCGATCTCTGGGATCACCGTGATGCTGCGTTGCTCTGCGTATTCAATGACTTCGCGAATCTGTTGCTGCGTGTAGAAGCCGCCATAGTTATCCGCAAGGTGGGTGTATTGCGGTTCTAATGCATGATCAGGACCTCGCCAAGCGCCGATTTCAGTCAGCTGAGGCAGGCTCTTAATCTCAATTCTCCAACCTTCATCGTCAGTTAGGTGCCAATGAAATACGTTGAACTTGTAGTGCGCCAGTTGATTGATTAAACGCTTCACTTGCTCTACCGAGTGGAAGTGACGCGCGCAGTCCAACATCATGCCTCGGTACTTAAAGCGAGGGTGATCGGCGATTTTGCAGCATGGAATAGAAAAATTTTCGGCATCCAGTTGTTGAATCAATTGAATCAGACTTGCCACGGCGTGTGTAAACCCAGACTGGCTACCTGATTCAACAATTATTTGTTGTTCAGTAATGCGGAGTTTGTATTCTGCTTCGTCTAATGTTGGATTGCTGCGAAATAGAATGTCGCCGCTTTCGTCTTTTGAAAGTTCAGTTGAAAGCTCATTCGAAATCGACAGTTCAAAGGTAGAAAGTAACTCTTGCTGCAACCAAGAGACGGCTTTATCTGCAAGGTGAGATTGAACCTCAATCTTGCATTCACAGCTTAGCGCGAAACTACCTTGCTTGAGTTCGATCTGATTTGGTTGAGGAATCAATGCTATCTCAGAAGCGTTAACTTCAGGTATTTGATTGCGTTCACGGTATGGCGAAGCCAGTACTATGGGTGATATCGCGACAGGCAGTACCGATGTTTCTCCATCATGATGTGATTGGATAAATGCATCATTAAGGCCATCAGAATAGAAGCGGAATGGGGCGCTTTGAATACTGAATTCAAGGTAGTAATGGTTATTGGCCTTTAACACGGGCGAACTTGGTTTGAACGAGCAATAGCTTCCAACTTGAGTCAGTTCACCTTGCGATAGACTCTCAGGAAGGATGAATCGGTCAAATGCAAAATGCAGAGACCAATCTTTTACGTCGAGGTCACTTAAATTATGTACCGTAAGGCCAAATCGGCAGTTATTTTTTTGTTCAGAAAGAACAGCTAAGTCGATGCGATAATTCATATAACTTCCCTGCTAAGCCTGTTGATACAAGTTGTGTTGTGACTTGCCGGCAAACATCAATGCGCCTTCGATAGCGTCAAATTGAGGTTTAACGATCCATTGTTGTACTGGTGGTGATAGCCAGTTGAGAATACGCTCAGCGATACTTCCCATTAAGCACACCTTGTCAGCGCCTTTTCGATGCAGCGCTAATACAAACATTTCGATATCGGCTGCAGTCTGCTTAAGCATCTCTATAGCCAGTTCATCGCCTTCATTTGCCAGTTGAAAAATGACGGGAGAGAATTGACCGTAATCTTTTGGAATCGCGCCTTTTGACCATGCCACGATCGCATCAACATCATTATTGAAATGATTCATAACATGTTGAGTCAGTGGGGTTTTGTTACGAATACCATCTTCAGCGAGTAGAACTTGCTGAATTAAACGAAGGCCCATCACTGCGCCGCCGCCTTGGTCAGAAATTGGAAATTCACGACCACCAACCACGTGTTGTTCGCCGTTGTTTAGGTAGATACCACATGAACCTGTACCACCAATCATGATCGCGCCGTCTTGGCCATTATGTGCACCAATACATGCACCATAGGCGTCTGTATTGAGTGTCATACTTGCGAAAGGGTGTGCTTGTGCCATGAAGTCGAGCCATGCTGACTTCTGTTCAGCACCAGCTAGCGCCAAACCAACATGCATATTAGAAAAATCGTTAGAGTTGAGTTGCCCTTGTTGTGCGGCTTTAGTAATCGCATCAACAATTGAACTCATTGCAACATCGACACCCAAAAGGATGTTGGCACTGCCACTTTTCGCTTCACCAATGAGTTTGCCTTGGTCATCACGAATGCGAGCACGGCAAGATGTACCGCCACCATCAATACCTACGTAGTAAAGCGTCATGATTATTGCTCCTTACTTTGTGCTAGGAAGTTGAATTGCGCAGCCGTTGCTAGCAAATACCACGCTCCATGAGGGATCCATTGTTCACCCCAGCGCCAGTTTTGAAGCATGTCGTCTTTCTGTGCTGGTGGGTTGAATGCGATGTCTTGTTCGTCTTCGAACCCTGCCGTGATGCCATTGCAAATCCCGCCTTTGGCATTGAAGAAACCAAGTTGTGGTAGATAGTCTGGGTTGTTATGACCGTGGCCATCAAGCATGCACATGTGGTATGGGTTGAGGCCCAAAATCCAGTCAAGGCTATTTTGTGAAAGTTGGATTAGACTCTGCTGAAGGTCATTATCTTTAATGTGCGGTTGAACTAGGTAAGCCATGGTCGCAATTGAGCCAAGACGTGCGTTTTCGCCTTGCCACCAGTAGCCAGTTTCGTTTTGTTGAGCGACAAAGAAGGCATCGCGCTTAACACCATCGACAGACTTTACGTACTGTCTTGGGTAGCCAAATGGATTGATAACTTTGTCGGTAATGTTGATTTCGAACTGACAAGCTTGCTCAACAACCACACGTGCTTGTTCTTTCAACTCAGTGTCAGTTTCATTATCGATGTACTCGCATAGAGCAATTACAGGAAGGCCAGCTTCAGCTGCATGGAAATAGGGGCGAGAGCCATCAGCATTAGCTGACCAAAAGTGCTCAAATGAATCATCAGATTGCTGACGAGAGATCAAGCGACTAGCCCAAACTCTTGCTTCGGATAGGTATTGCTGGTCTTGAGTTACGCGATACAGCTCATTGGCTGCGAGCAGGGCACAATACTCATCGATGATGTTCTCTTCACCATCGTTTAGGTACTGGAGGTTGTACTCTTTTAGGTGCCAGTAACCCTTAACAGCCGTTTCAAGGTAGGTGTGGCTCGAGTAACTGCCAGAGGTTTCAAGCTCAGATGCAGCAGCCAGTGCTGCAATAGCGACGCCTGCACCTTGTCGGTAGCCAGCTTGTAAGTCTGTTGATCTATGGCCTTCTTGAGTCGCATAAGCGCAGATGTCACGTTGATTGATGTCTTTACTCCACTTGTCGAATACCGTCATGTAAAAGTATCCGTCAGCGTCCTGCATACGCACTAAGAAATCGGCACCGAATAGGGCTTCTTCCACTAAACGAGTCATAGAGAATTTAGGAAAGTCTGGGTTATTGCTAGTCAAGCGCACGCTTTTGAGCATGTTCCAAACAACCATCGGAATTTGTTGTGGGTTGAGATAATTGCCATAAGATAGGTGGCTAAAGTACTTACTTACATCACCCGATGCGTCGTACCAACCGCCATGAACATCGACGTATCTGTCAGTGCCCATAATTTGTGCTTGTCGATCTTTTTTGTCGAAACTACCGCCACAGCGTTGTGACTTAAAGTAATGAAGCACATCAGAAAACGTGTGGTTCATTAATAGGTTGCTACCAATCTCAAATACTTCAGAGCGTAGGTTGTCAAAACGTAGGTAGTAGCGACCAGATTCAGTGAATGAACTGAAATCGATAGTGAAGAATTGCCCTTGATGCCAATTTGCTACGCGGCCTTGTTTAACCACATCAAAACTTCCGACAGTGATATGGTTGTCGGCACACACCAAAAGTGCAGTCGTACTTGATAAGCGAGCTTTCTTCGTTTGCAGAATAGCCTGCTTTGGAGCCGTGGATTCGTAGCCAATATGGTTGGTCAATAACAGCATCAATATTCTCCGACAGTCCTAGTTTCTATTGGCTAGGTACTTGAATGTTTTGGATATAAATAGTTAGGGCCCGCAGACCCTAACTTGGTTTTATTGCTTAGCTTTCGTGTAGGTAACAACGCACAAAGTGGTTATCAGCTAACTGCGTAACCCCTGGTAACTGCTCTTTACACTTGTCCATTGCATGAGTGCAACGGCCTGCAAATGGGCAACCTGCAGAGACTGGTGTCCAAAGAGGGATCTCACCTTTGTTGCCTGCGAGTTGTTCGTGGATCGATTTTTTAGGATCTGGAACCGCAGAAACAAGCAGTTGGGTGTAAGGATGCTGAGGGTTAGCAATCACATCATCGGTATCGCCCCATTCCACCATGTGTCCTACGTACATCACTGAAAGATCTTCAGCAATGTAACGAGCGGTTGCGATATCGTGGGTGATGTAAAGTAGAGACATTTGTTTCTCAAACTTCATTTCTTCCATCAGGTTCAAAACACCAGCACGAATCGATACATCAAGCATCGATGTTGGTTCATCGGCTAATACAACTTCTGCACCAACTGCAATGTTACGGGCTAGGTTGACACGTTGACGCTGACCACCAGAGAGTTGATGAGGGTACTTCTCTGCCGTTGCTTGTGGTGGCACTAAGCCAACTTGCTCTAGAAGATCGTACACACGTTCCTGTAACTCTTTCTTGTTGCCCGGAGATACTTTTTTGTGGATCAACAATGGTCGAGCTATGTGGTGAAAGATGTTATGTGTTGGGTTCAGGGAACCAAACGGGTCTTGCCATACCATCTGCACACCTTCACGGTAGTGCATAAGATCTTTTCTGCTTGAGATCTCTTGGATATCACGACCTTTGTATTCGATCGTACCGCCCGAAGGCGCGTACATTTTTGCGATCATTTTTGCTGTTGTTGATTTGCCTGAACCAGACTCACCAACCACAGCTAGGCCGCGACTTTTATACATCTTGAATGATACGTCGTTAATCGCACGCATCATTGGGGTTTGAATTGTGGTACTGCTTATTGGGAAGTCTTTTACGACATTCTTGCCTTCTACCAATAATTGACCGAAATCTTTGCTCATAATTGTCTCCAGAATCCTTATTCGCTTTGCTTGCATTTCGGCGGTCGAGCCGCCTTATTCGTTATTCACGCTGAATCAGCGTGCAAGCTATAGCTTCCTTTGTACTATTGGGTCACCGTACAGGTGGCAGTTAGACAAATGTCCCGGGTCGATAGAACGCAGCTTGGTTGGCACCTTGGTACACGTTTCATGTACACGATCACAACGAGCTTGGAAACGACACCCTTCAGGGATCTCCAACAGGTTCAGAGGGTTACCCGGAATGCCTGCTAGTTTTGTCTTTGGCCCTGTTAGTGGAGGGAAAGAACTTCCCAGCCCTTTGGTATAAGGGTGGTAAGGGTTTTCTAGAATATCTTGAGCATTAGCAACCTCGATGAGCTCACCTGAGTACATGATGCCGATACGGTCAGAGAACTCGACCATCAATGACAAGTCATGGGTGATGAACAGAATCGAGAAGCCAAACTCTTCTTTTAGTGCATAGATCTTTTGTAGGATTTCGCGTTGAACAACCACATCAAGTGCGGTCGTTGGCTCATCCATAATGATCAGCTTTGGATTCAATGCTAAAGCGATAGCAATAACCAAGCGCTGACGCATGCCGCCAGAGAATTGGTGAGGGTAGTCACTCAATCGGCTCGGGTGAATATCTACGATTTCAAGTAGGCCTTCAGCGCGTTGCTTAGCTTGCTCACGAGTCATGTTGGTGTGACGCATAATTACGTCACAGAACTGCTCTTCCATTGGTAATACGGGATTGAGTGCGTTCATCGCACTCTGGAATACCATCGACATCTCGCTCCAACGGAACGCTTGCATACGGTCATCACTGTATTCAAGGATGTTCTCACCATTGAAGATAACCTCACCACCACTGATGTAAGCGGGCGGCTTGTGCAGACGCATAAGAGAGAAAGCAACAGTTGATTTACCACAGCCAGATTCACCAGCTAGGCCGAATACTTCACCTGGAGCAATGTCGAAACTTACGTTGTTACACGCACGTACATCGCCAGACTCTGTGATGTAATCCACGCATAAATTGCGGATAGAAATTAGTGGTTCAGACATGATTATTTATCTCCGCTCCAAAGTGCATTTTGTGGTGGTAGTTCAGGTTCACGTTCTTCTTTGTCTTGTGCTGCTAATTTCTTCCAACGCTTCATGCCTTTGTGAGAACGCAGTTGCGGGTTGGCAATTTCATCGACAGCGAAGTTAAGTAGAGCAAGACCAGTTACAAGTAGTGTCAATGCGATACAAGGAGCCAACAGTTCCCACCAAGCGCCAATCAGCATTGATGAAGAGGTTTGAACGTTGTAAAGCATGATGCCCCAGCTGATTGTGTTCGGGTCACCAAGACCTAGGAACGAAATCGTTGCTTCCATCATGATTGCGTACATCACCGAACCGATGAAGCTCGCGCCAACGATAGAGATAAGGTTTGGAAGAATCTCTACGAAGATAATACGGAATGAAGATTCACCCAGAACTTCAGCGGCTTTTACAAACTCTTTTTCACGCAGTGCTAAGGTCTGGGAACGAACAACACGCGCGCCCCAAGCCCAAGACATAAAGCCGATAACCAAGGTTATGGTGAGTGGCCCTGCCTCACCGATAAAGGCTGCAACTACGAACAGTAATGGGTATTGAGGAATAACCAGCATGATGTTCATTGCGGCTGTCAGAACATCATCGACACGGCCGCCAAAGTAGCCAGCGGAAACACCGATAACCGTTGCTAGTAAACATACGGTAAGACCCGCACCAAAACCTACAGCAAGAGATACGCGTGCGCCGTATACCACTTGTGACCAAACGTCACGACCCATACGAGTTGTGCCCAGTACGTGGTCTGCCTTCTTAGACATTATCAACGTACGACGATCGTCTGCTAGGTTTTGAGCAACCCAGCCATCCGGGTTAGTTTGTGCAGACTTAACCACGAAGCCAGGGTATTCGTGTGGATTACCTGTACGTTTGTCTGGCACATGTTTTGTGATCAATGGAGCCGCAATAGCACCAAGAATAAAAATACTTAGGATGATGACGCCGGTTAAGGCCATCGGGTTACGCCAAATGAGTTTTAGAATATCTTTCATGATTATTTACCACCCTTACGAAGACGAGGGTCAAGAACAACGTAAAGCATGTCTGCAACTAGGTTAAAGAACAGCATGAATAGCGTCATGATAAGCAGTTGGCCTTGCAGTACTTGGTAATCACGAGCGTTAATTGCGTTGAAAAGTACGCTGCCAAGACCTGGGTAGTTAAAGATGATTTCGATAATTAACTGACCACCGATTGCCATACCTAACGACATAGAAAGTGCTGTCACACTTGGTAGCATCGCGTTACGAGCTGCGTAATTGAATACCACTCGGTTTTCGCTCAGGCCTTTGCCTTTCGCCATGGTGATGTAATCTTCAGCTAGCAGGTTGATCATGTTGTTACGCATGTTTACTAGGAAGCCACCAATTTGAACAATAGATGCACATAGCAAAGGTAAGAAGGCGTGGTAAGCGACATCTTTAATGAATGCCCAGCTTGTCCAATCTGGAATCGTACCTGCGGTATAGGCGTAACCTGTTGGGAACCATTTCAAGCCGATTGCGAAGGTAAACAGCGCAATCATGGCAATAACAACTTGAGGAACGGCTTGTAGAATAAGCATCCCTGGAGTAACAAAAGCATCGTATTTGCTGCCACGTTTCCACGCTGCAAAAATACCTAGGATTGAACCAATAGAGAAAGAAAGAATAACGGCAGTGCCTGCTAAGAATAGCGACCAACCGAATGCGCCACCTAACAGTGTATTTACTGAAAGTGGGTAGAATTGAATTGATGTACCAAGCTCCCAGCTTAGAATGTTCTTCATGTATGCGCCGTATTGAACCAGTAAGCCGCCATCAACGAAGCCTAATAGTTCTTTCATTGCCGCAATACGCTCAGGAGTAACTTGAACAGAAGCGTTCGCAAACATCATGGTAACTGGGTCACCAGGCATTGCTCTTGGAATAATAAAGTTTAACGTCGCTGCAACTAATAGCGCGACAAAATAAAATGACAAACGTCTTAAAAAATAACCCATAACTCACACCTTACTCACCCAGATTGTTTCCCTGTTTCTGGATTCAGGTCGCTCCTAGCGAAATTTGGAACGAAAAATCCCCTGACGACTAGCGCCATACTTTCAATTGATAGTGTGGGGATTTTTATAAGCGGCGTAAGAAGTTACGCCGCAAAGATTGAACGATTACTTATTTAACTGGTTTTAGGTCCAGTACATGAAGTAGACGCTCTGGAATACCAGCCCAAATGTTTGGACGGCCTTTTGGATTTTCTTCGTTCCACCAACCAGTGAATCGAGTTGTGTTGTATTGGTACATGTAAGCACCAGACATCACAGGGATAGTCACTTGGTCTGCAGCGATAATTTGCTGGATACCATGTGCAATATCTAGCTGTTCGTTCTTGTCAGCTGTTTTGTAGAAGCTGTTTAGAAGACCATCTAGCTTGTCATTTTTGTAGAAGTGCATAGCGAAACGAGGCATACCATCACCAGATTGTAGTGATGAGTTGTAAGCACTGTTCCAGTACGTGTATGGATCCGCACCGTGGAAGTAGTTTGTGTATGCTACGTCGTATGTACCTTCAAGCATTGCTTGATTGTAAACAGAGAAGTCAGGTGTACGAGCTTTCGCTTTAATACCGATTTCGTTTAGTTGCTCTACCGCAAGTTGAACTGTGTTGTTGAAGTCAGTCCAGCCGTTTGGCGATTGAATCATTAGTTCGAAAGATTTGCCTGATGGAGTGTCAACAAAACCATCTTTGTTTACATCTTTGAAGCCAGCGTCAGCAAGAAGCTTCTTCGCGCCTTCAGCGTTGTAAGTGTTGAAGCCTTTGTATTTGTCGTGAGTTTTTTCATCAGACCAAGCTTCAAACGCGTAGCCAAGACCTGATGCGAAATCGTTCACAGTACCGCCACCGTAGAATGCGATGTCGATGATCGTTTGGCGGTCAAGAGCCATAGAGAAAGCACGACGGAATTCAACGTTGCTCAATGCTTCATGCTTCGCAGCATCAGGGTGTTTGAAGTTAACGATGAATGCTTGTGTACCTGCTGGCGGGTACCAGTAGTGGTGTTTAGGGCTTGCTGCAGCGTATGTACGATCGATATCTGGAACGAAAGAAGACGTCCAGTCCATTTCACTGTTTACAACTTTACCTAAGAACTGGTCGTTGTTCGCAATTTGTGGAACACGTAGACAGTCAACATCTAGGTTGTCTGCATCCCAGTAGTTCGGGTTTGCACACTGGATGTACAGTTGCGCTGTAAACGTATCGATTTCTGTAAATGGACCAGAACCTACCGGGTTCTCATTGGTAAACGTTGATGGATCTTTAACGTCTTTCCAGATGTGCTTAGGTACTACAGGTACTTTAGCAATCTCGTAAGGTACGTTTGAGTTTGCTTCTGTTAGTGTGAACTTAACTTGGTTGTCGTTCAGTTTTTCTACAGAAGTTACCCAAGAGTTGATACCAGATTGGTCAAGCTCTGGCTTCTCTTTTACAAGGTTGAAAGAAAAAACAACATCATCAGCAGAGAAAGTTTCTCCATCAGACCATTTAACACCCTTACGAATGTCGAAAACAACGCTCATCAGATCATCTGACATTTTGAAGTTTTCAGCTAGACGGAACACCGGAGTGTTACCGTGCATTTCGTTAAATACTACTAAAGGCTCGTACATGAAGTCAGTTGTAGTATGTAGGTTAGTAGCACCAAGGTACGGGTTAAAGTTACGTACGAATGTAGTGTACTCTTTCGGGTGAACGGTCAGTTCGCTGCGCTCTGCAGCTGTTGCTACTGATGCAAAACCTGTTGTAGCAGTTGCAATAATTGCTGTTGCTATTGCTGTTTTTTTTATATTGGCAAGCATAGCTGTTCCTTACTATTTGCTTTCATTTCACTAATGGATTGAATGTTATCTGTCGCTAATTAGTTAGTAGATACACACTCTAGTTAAAGGCCTACCTCTTCTTCGTTGCTCCAGATTCATCTTTGATTCTGAGAAGTGGTAAGAGTGGCCTGTAGGCCTTTGGCAGGAGTAAGAAAACACCTTATCGATGAATTAATCAAACTCGTTTCCCGTCAAAAACGTTAAAAACACATAGCGCCACGTCATTAACGTCAAAATGGCTTGCTTTGGTGGTTTTTTGTGCGCAATTGTTAAGGTGATGTGACTCGCATTTGGTTTTGTGGTGGTAGCTTTTTGTAAGTGGTCACTAACCTTTTCGGCTTTTAATTATCGATGCTTATCTTGCTGTGGTGTAATTGTAGATCTCGGTCACTTACCTATTGTACGTTAAATTTTTCTAGAAAATTAAATCTGCCGTTCTGTTGTGACTCGCTTCTCAAACTGCAACAAAGAGCCGGAGGAATGTGAAATTCAGCCAAGAATAAGGCTCAAAATAGTAACTGAGCTGGTGATTGTTTAAGATTGAGCAACGTGTCATTTTGCTTGTTTAATGCCGTAAAAGAAGTGTGTTTGAATCGACGTCATTGTCCTTTGGTCGCGTATGATATTCACAAAAAAGCCCACGCTAGGTGGGCTTCATTATTTACAATAGCTTGAGCTTACTTCAGAGCTAACTGGTCAGTAGTTTTTGTAGCTTATCCCTTAGTGTCTCAATATGAGTTCTTTCAGGTGTCTGTTCTTTACAGTGCTCAAGTATAAACTCGATAGAACTCAGTACCGTTCGCCAGCGAGGCGTTTTCGGTAGAGTTTCTACACGTAGATATTTGTCTAGCGTTCTAGTTTGCAGGGTACTGCGGTCTAGGTAGACGCGCCACAAGCCACTCTTCTCTGCGAAGGCAAACTTGGTTTCCCCTGTAACAGACTCCCAGTAGATGATGGCATTAGTCATGACATCGACCAGCACTTCACGCATCAGCTCTTGTTTGTTTTTACCTTCACCGGTTGCTTTATCTGCAAGGCGAGTAAATTCACCGCCAAGTTCTTTCAGTTGTTGAAGTTTATCTTTGTCACCCTCAAAGGCGTAGCTTGAAAGTGCCTCAACCGCCGTTTCAAGGTTATTGACTCGGTTTGAGTTAACCCCACCACCAACATTAAAGATATACATGGTGTCGAGCCCTGAGCCTTCAGGTAGCTTAAGGATATCACTTGGTATCCGCTGACGAGTGTCGTCTATATAGATGTCAATATCACCACAGTAGTGAGCTTGTTCCACCTTAAGGTATTTAGGCGCAATGATCTCATCGGCCATAGAGCGTTTAAGCTGCTCTTGCCCGCGCCTAAATAGTTTTGCTGCAGCTTCGTTGGCAAATCGAATTCGTTGGTCATCACGAATACAGATGATGGCCTCAGGGGCTGATTCTAGCTGCTCTAGCAAGCGCCCTTGAGTTTCTAGCAGGTTCGCTTCAACCATGGCTCTGTGTTTAAGCTCCAGTTGCAATTGATCATTCTCAAGACGTCTTTGCTCAGCTTTACTTGCTGATAAGTGAGCCGTAATTCGCGCCGCCAGCTCTTGTTTGTTGAACGGTTTAGACAAGTAATCGTTGGCACCAGCTTCAAAGCCACGAACACGGTCTTCTGCTTGATTAAGAGCTGTGAGCATGATGATTGGCAACTGTGCATGATCGTATTGCTTACGCAGTGCTTCACACACCTGATAGCCACTCATACCTGGCATCATAATATCGAGCAGAAGTAACTCTGGCTTCTCTTTCTCAATCAGTTCAATGGTTTCTGGGCCGTCACATGCGGTGCGCACTCGATAACCTTCCAATTTCAAGAAACTGTCTAGCACGCGTAAATTTACTGGTTCATCGTCGGCGATAACCAGTAACGGACCGTCTGGATCTTCACTGATAACACTATTTTCTTGTTGGCTGTTATCAATTAAATCTGGCGCTTGGAAGTGCGAATAGCTTCCTGAATCACTGTAGTTATCCAATTCTTCTTGGGTGGCTAAAGGTAGGGTAAAGCTGAACGTCGTGCCAAGCATTGGTTGGCTACTTACGTACAGTGAACCGCCCATCAGTTCAATCAATTGACGACTTATGGACAACCCAAGCCCTGCACCTTGGCGATAGTTACTTGAGTCTTGTCCTGCTTGAATCAGTGGCTCAAAGATGGGTTCTAAGTATTCAGCAGGTATGCCTTGGCCTGTATCAACAACTTGTACACGAATGTTGTCGTCGATAACGCTTGCTGAGATAACAATTTTACCTTCTGATGTGTACTTGATGGCATTGCCGACCAAGTTATACATCACTTGTTCTAATCGTTGAGGATCGGACGAAACCAACCCTAAGTCACTGGGTACTTGGTTAATAATTCGGATTGGCTTATTGCCCAACAGATGATGTGACAATTCTAGTACCAAGCTGGTAGCAGCAGATAAATCAACAGCAGATTTATTTATGTCTAAACTGCCGTAGCGCATTTTGTGGTAATCAAGTAGATCATCGACCAGTGTTGCCAATCTCTGGCCACTATTGATGATGATATCCAACTGGTACTTCTGGTTGGCAGGAATAGGACCGTTTGCACCAGATATTAGCGCTTCAGCGATACCTACCATGCCATGTAATGGCGTTCTCAATTCGTGTGATGTTGTTGCTAAGAATTCATCTTTAAGTTTGTTAGCCAGTTGCAACTCTTCATTTTGTTTTTGAATGGTCTTAAGGTTGTCCTCAAGCTCATCATTTTGGCTCTTAATGAGCAGCATCTTTTCACGAATCGAACGTTGCATTCTTTCGAAGCTTACCGCGAGGCGGCCTATCTCATCTTTTCGTTCGGTATTAATCATGGTTTCATCAAGGTCACCCGCAGAGACTTTCTCTGCTGCCCATGTGAGCTTGAGTAACGGTGATGTGATGAAGTTAGACAGATAATGGGATGCGACAAATACAAGAATAATCGCCGTCAACATCACGATCACAAAGATCTTTTCTAACTGATGAATACGGGCAAACGCTTCTTTTTCTGGAAGCTCGACGACGAGTGCCCAAGTCGCATATTTGAGCTCAATTGGAGTATATGCAGCGATGATCGCTTGATCCTGAGCGTTGTCGAAGGTGCCAACGGCCGTTTCTCCTGCCAGAGCTTTATCAACAACATCTAAACTCAGATTAATCGACTCTTGTGAATGGGCAAGGCTACGTGGCAGATGATCATCGCCGACAAGCAAGGTTTGAATATTCGAACTCTTGTTGAGATCGGCAATAAGCTTAGTAATACCATTGATGGGCAGTCTAAACATGGCGTAACTGTGTAGGTAGCCCTGTTGAACGATAGGTGCGCCTAACCATGCGGTCTGTTTACCATTTTCGTCTTTAAAGTCAGAAACGATAACCGGCGTGTAGTCTTCGTTGGATTTGCGTTTGTCTTTTACGTCCTTTTCCAGGCGTTGAAAGGTTTTGCCGAGGTTTGCATCTTTGTACTTACCTGTCAGCAAGTTGGTGCCGTAGTCATCGCGCTTAAAAACTGAATAAGCGATGTTGCCGTTAATGTCGACCAATAAAATGTCGTCAAAATCAGAACGCTTAAGCAGCTCCAAATAAGAGTTGTGGTAGCGCTTGTGCAATAGGCGATAGCGCTCGCTGCCAATAAAGCTGCTGGATTCAGGGAGAATCGATGTTTTGATTTGATCGCCCGATCCTTGAATGTAGCGTTGCTGCGCATTAGCGCGTGCTTCGTCAATGTCTAACCCTAGGCGTTGGAATGCATTGATCAAACCATAGAATCGTCCGCCACTGGCATTGGCAAGCTCTGAGCGAACAAAACCCATCACTTGGGATTCTTGAGCTTGTAGGTAATCGACAATTTGCTGCTGTTTAGTATCACGGACGGAAACAAGGTGCGAAGTACTTTGTTCCTGAAGATCCTGACTGTGCGATTGGAGGAAAAATATCGCGATAAGTGTTACTGGGGTAATACTAAGGACAAGAAATGCCAGCATTAGGGTATTTTGAAGGCGCTTAAACTTCTGCTTACGATAGAATCTAAACATAAATTGGGTACTACTTTCCTTTGATGTACTGCTTGAAAGGGATGAAAACAAGTACAGAGAATAGAATTAACGGGTTCCAATTTAACGAAATTAACGAGTTTTTTTACTTTGACAAGTAAGTGGTATTTAAAGCGTGTGCAAAAGCTCATTTTTATGGGCTTTTGATAGAAATATGAACAGACAGCGCAGATATTGACCCTGCGCTGTGTTAGATAGGCTATTTGCTTGCGTGATAGATCGCGAATTTGGTGGTCTTATTTAGAGTCGCGCATTTTCCAAAAGCTTGCTCAATAATTGGAATGTATTTTAAAAAACTGTTCGCAACAATAATCATCTCACCAGAACGCTTCATGTGGTTAGGAGCCTGAGCAAGTAAGGTTTCAGTCGCACTGTAGCTTGTATCCAAACCAGAATGGAATGGTGGGTTACTGATGATGAATTGGTAATCTTTTGATGTGTCAGAGTAGACATCTGAGGCGAAGACATTACCTGTTAAACCATTGGCTTCTAGCGTTGCTTGGCTAGACGCCACGGCAAATGCACTGATGTCGCACATTTCCAGTTCGATATCAGGGTGACGAGATGCCATTACCGCGCCCAATACGCCTGCACCACAACCGAAATCCAGTACTTTACCTTTCAGTTTTGGCAGGGTATCAAGTAATAGTTGGCTACCAACATCAAATTGACCATGACTGAAGACGCCTGGAAGACTTTTCACGGTCAGTGATTGCTCACCAATGTTAACCGTGTAGGTTTTAAACCAGTCTTGCAGGTTGAAGGCTGGTGGTTGCTCGAAGCATTGACCCCAGTAGAAAGAACAACGACGCGCTGAATCGTATTTCACGACTTTTCCGTAAGGAGCAAACATCTTCTCGATACTTTTAACACCAGAACGATTTTCGCCAACTACGACAATCTCGGTATCTTTACCTAACTTGGCAAATAACATCGCCAACAGAAATTCCGCTTCCGCTTTGGCCTTTGGCCAGTACAGCATCACTAAGTCGGCTTTGGTCTCTTCGGTAAACTCCGCACCATAAAAACGTTGGATGGTGCTGCAGCCTTCTAATTGACGGTAGTAGCTGTAATTAGAAGTAAACACGGTGACTGATTCACAATGTTTCGCTAATTCAACAGGGAATAAGTCTTCTGCCTCACCTGCAACTAAAACATGTTTGCCTTCAAAGTAGGCGAGTTGACGTTGAGCAATTTGGCTTGGGGCAATATAAGCTGACATAGGACACTCTATTGAATCGTTAGCAAAAAATGAGGGCGGATTTTCGCATAATCCGCCCAAAGCTTGAAGTGTTTAATACGGGTTCGGCAACCAAGTTGCTGAACAGTTGATCAACTCTTGTCTTGCTGGTTTAAAAAGTCTTTAAACTCTTCATCGTAAATATTGAAAAGAACGATAGTAATAGCAAAGATCAGTGGGCCGTAGATAAGACCAATTAGGCCAAAAAGTTGAATACCACCCAACAGTGAGAAGAAGATCATTAGGGTATTCATGCCTGCACTACCTTGCATCAGCAGCGGGCGCAGTAGGTTGTCAATTGAGCCAACAATCGCGACACAGTAAACCGTTAGGAAAATTGCCCACGTGGTATCACCGGTTAGGAATAAGTAGGTTGCGGCTGGGATCCAGATTAGAGCGGTACCGACCACGGGGATGAAAGAGGCAAAGCCCATCATAGTGCCCCAGAACAACCCAGGGAAACCAGCAATCCACATACCTAAACCACCCGCAAAACCTTGCGCTATTGCGGTTAAGAATGAGCCCATAACGGCAGACTTAGAAACTTGCTCAATCTCAGTGAGGAGCTTGTCTTCTTGGCTACGAGATAGCGGAAGAATATGACGAACCACACTGATGATTTTGTCGTGATCTCTTAATAAGAAGAACAGAACAAACAGCATCAAGAAGAAATCCATTAAGAAGTTGGTCGCATCACCAAGGATTTTCGCACTGATACCAACCAGTTTAGAACCAAAACTTGTCGCGAATTCTCCGACTTTCTGTGCGATGGCTTGGGGCTCAATGTTGTCGAAAGGCAGGTAGTTATTCACAAACGACAGCGCTTTGACCACAAGTGGGTGTGCAAACAGAGTCTGAATACCGCCGTGTGTCACCCATTGGTACGTGTTCTGAGAGAACAGAGAGCCTTGCTGAACAATTGCTGCAAATACTGCCAATAAAGGGATAACAATAATGAAAGTCAGGATCACACAAGAAAGTAGAGAGACTACGTTCTCTTTATTCGGTATCTTCTTTTCAAGCCATTCGTGAATTGGAAACATCAGCAACGAGATGATGAATGCCATTACTATGGAATTTACATAAGGCTCGATAAGCAAGTAACAAGCATAAGCCGCCGCAAGTAGGGCAATGATGATCACCCAGTGGCTGGTGTTGATTTTGAGTTTTTCTGACACGTTAATGGTCTCTATATTTGCGTTCTGAGTTTATAATGGCTGCAAAACAGAGAGTTAGCAATGAGGAGTTTTGATAATGGGATGCTGTAATAAAGATAAGAAATGCCAAGACGAAGAACAGCAAATAAAAAAAGAGATCCCTTGGTTCAGAATGTTCCTAGGTACGCTGATGTTGTTGGTTTTTCTTTTCTGGGAACGTTAGACGTTTTTCGTTAGGTTTTCGAATAAATTGACGGGTAATTAAGCGGAAATACTCGAGTTTAATTTAGTCGATGCATTAAAAAGGGCTGCGTTAATGCAGCCCTAAATTCAATCGGTTAGCTACTTATAAAGTGCTTTCGATTATTTGCTTTCAGCAGCAATGATCGCAAGAGAGCGGTCAGCAGCTTCTAGTGTTGCATCCAGTTCTTTTGAACCATGAGCAAGAGAAGTAAAGCTTGCTTCGAATGCTGAAGGTGCAAGGTAAACACCGTGATCTAACATTAGATGGAAGAAGCGCTTGAAGCGTTCTACATCACACTTAGTTACATCTTCGTAGCACGTCACAGTTTCTTGGTCTGTGAAGAAGAAACCAAACATACCGCCAACTTGGTGAACTAGCATAGGGATGCCGTGCTTGTCAGCAAGTTGCTTGAAGCCATTTGCCAACTGCTTAGTTTTAGACGCTAGACGCTTTTCGTTGCCTTCTTCTCTTAGAAGATTCAAACATGCGTAGCCAGCAGCCATTGCAACAGGGTTACCTGAAAGCGTACCTGCTTGGTAAACAGGCCCCGTTGGTGCGATGTATTGCATCACGTCTTTACGACCACCAAAAGCACCCACTGGCATGCCGCCGCCAATCACTTTACCAAGACACGTTAAGTCTGGCTTGATGTTGTAGTAAGCCTGAGCACAACCTTCAGCAACGCGGAAACCTGTCATTACTTCATCAAAGATTAGCAATGCACCTTCTTGATCACAGATCTCACGTAGACCTTCGTGGAAGCCTTCTACTGGTGGGATACAGTTCATGTTGCCCGCGACAGGCTCAACGATGATACACGCGATCTCACCTTTGTTTGCTGCGAAGATTTCACGTACTGAATCTAGATTATTGAACGTTGCAGTTAGCGTTAGTTTCGCAAAATCAGCCGGTACGCCTGGAGAGCTTGGTTGACCTAAAGTCAGTGCGCCAGAACCTGCTTTTACAAGTAGGCTGTCTGCGTGACCGTGGTAACAACCTTCAAACTTAAGGATTTTGTCACGACCAGTAAAGCCACGAGCGAGACGAATCGCACTCATTGTTGCTTCTGTACCTGAGCTCACCATACGCAGCTGTTCCATTGATGGAACCATCTCAGATACAAGTTCAGCCATCTTGATTTCAGTTTCGGTTGGAGCACCAAAGCTAAGGCCGCGTTGAGCTGCTGCAATAACAGCGTCACGAATAACAACGTGGTTGTGACCAAGGATCATTGGACCCCAAGAGCCAACGTAATCGATATATGCTTTACCATCAGCATCAAAAATAAGTGGGCCATCAGCGCGTTCAACGAAGATAGGAGAACCACCTACGCCATTGAATGCACGAACTGGAGAGTTTACGCCACCAGGAATAGTTTGCTGTGCTTTTTCGTACAGCTCTGCTGATTTGGTCATTGATATATCCTCTTTTGACTGTCGGACCAATTGGCACGCATTGTACCTATCCGGAATCCAACTAGGAATGCCTTCGCTGATATAATCACCCGAATCTGGTTGTTTTGTGTGGTTACGCGTTTTAATTGTCAGATATTAGCGAGTTTACAGCAGTAAAAGGAACGATCCTGTGGTGAATACTTGAACGTTTCAGTCAGGTATTAGATAATCACCAGAATATAAGAAAATACTCAACAACTATGGTCTCGATTTAGATTTGTATCATGTTGTTTTTGACACAGGTAAGAGAGGTTGTCGTGAGCGAAGTAAATATCCCATTGTCCTTTTCTGATGCAGCAGCTACCCGCGTACAAACGCTAATTGCTGAAGAAGAAAACCCAGAGCTAAAACTGCGTGTATACATTACAGGCGGCGGTTGTAGTGGCTTCCAGTACGGCTTCACATTTGATGAAAAAGTAAATGATGGCGACACTACCATTGTAAATAGCGGTGTGACGCTGGTTGTTGACCCAATGAGCCTACAGTACTTAATGGGCGGCATGGTTGATTACACTGAAGGCCTAGAAGGCGCACGTTTCTTTGTGAACAACCCGAACGCGACAACAACATGTGGTTGTGGCGCATCATTTAGCGTTTAGCGTGCACGAAAGGTAGCTTGAACGGAAAGCTACATTAGAAATATTTTAAACGCCGAGCCAATGCTCGGTGTTTTTGTTTGTAAAAAATACACCATACAAAACAGACAGTAAGTCGACTTATTCTAGGCATGTACGCCAAGGTTATTTTGGATGGTTATGCTTAAGCTCCACTTCATTCATTTGCTTTATAGTAAACGCCATATTTTTTAAACTGTCGATAGCGTCCAACTTCGTTGGGTGTGGGTCTGTTAAAGTTACCTCTGTGCATCAGGATGTTGCATATGACGGTGTTAAGCTAATTAGCGCGCCTTAATCACATTGGACAAAAGGATTTGCTATGCCCACTCTATTTTCTAACTCTCCATTTTTTCAGAAACTGAAGCAGCCGTGGTTGGTTTCTCTGGTTCTAGTTGTACTGTTGTCGATTTGGCTTGGTTTAGGAGTGGGGCAAGCGGAAGAGTCGCCAGAAAAAAAAGCGACAGAAATTCCGTTGGCTAAGGTTTCCTTTCAAACATTCACTTCATCCCCCACCTTTAAAACCATAGATCTTTATGGTCGCACAGCACCCGATAGGCATGCTCGATTGGGAGCGGAAGTCGCGGGCAAGATTGTTAGGTTGAACGTTGTGAAAGGCGATACGGTTAAAGTAGGGCAAGCCATTGCTCAGATAGATAAAGGTGACTTAGAGATTCAGCTAGAGCGAGCTTCGGCTTTATATCGCTTGAAGCAGAAGGAATTCAAAGCGGCGCAGTCGCTGAAAAAAAGAGGGCTGCAAGGCGAGATAGCCTACACCACAGCTGAGGCTTCGTTAACTGAAGCGAAGGCTATGAAGCGTAATGCTGAACTGGCTCTAAAAAATACAGTCATCACATCGCCTTTCTCCGGTGTGGTTCAAGACTTGATGGTTGAGCTTGGCGATTTCGTAGGCGTCGGCGATCCGGTTGCGGGTGTGATTGATCTTGACCCTCTGGTCATCGAAGCCGATGTCAGTGAACGTCATATCCAGCATTTGTTAGTCAATCAATCTGCTTTGGTTCGTCTGTTAGGGCGAGAAGAAGCGGAAGGTCGTCTGCGCTATGTTTCTCGAATCTCTTCTGCTTCTACTAATACCTTCCCAATAGAGATTGAAATCGATAATTCCGATGGCCTGTTACCTGCCGGTGTCAGTGCTGAAGTAACACTCAACCTAGAAACAAGTGATGCTATCAAGATAACACCTGCGATGCTGGCACTGGATGAGGCCGGTAATCTTGGGGTCAAAACTTTGGTTTCAGCCGATGACTCACCAACCGTGAAATTTATAGGTATTCAGCTAGTAAAGGCAGAACAAGATGGAGTTTGGCTCACAGGGTTAGGTCAGCGAGTTGATATTATAACTGTAGGCCAAGGGTTTGTGCGTGATGGTGATTCGGTGATTGCTGTTGAGCAAGGTGTTGAACTCTCTAACGTAACTGCAGAGTAGGAGATAACCGATGTATTCAATTATTGATGCAGCCTTGTCTCGCGCTCGAACAATGCTCTCTCTTTTGGCACTCATATTGGTCGCAGGTGTCGTTACCTATATCACGATCCCCAAAGAATCGAGCCCCGACATTACCATCCCGATTATCTACGTTTCTGTTGGGCACCAAGGTATTTCGCCAACCGATGCAGAACGCTTATTGGTTAGACCGATAGAACAAGAGCTGAGGTCGATTGAAGGCGTAAAAGAGATGACCGCAACCGCAGCAGAAGGCCACGCCTCAGTTGTGTTGGAGTTTAATGTTGGCGTTGATCTCACCAAAGCGATGGCTGATGTGCGTGATGCTGTCGATTTAGCCAAACCAAAATTACCAGAAGACAGTGATGAGCCGACCGTGAATGAGGTGACGCTCGCGTCTGAGCAGCCAGTGTTGTCAGTTGTTCTGTTTGGTACCGTTCCTGAGCGCACCATAGTGCAAATTGCTCGAGAGCTTGGGGATAAGCTCGAAAGCTATCGCCAAATTCTAGAGGTCGATATTGCAGGCGATCGCGATGACATCGTCGAGATCATTGTCGATCCGCTGTTGATGGAGAGCTACAGCTTAGATCAAGCGGATATCTATAACCTGATCGCTCTGAACAATCGAGTGGTCGCCGCTGGTTTTGTTGACACTGGCTACGGACGTTTCTCAGTCAAAGTTCCTTCGGTGTTTAACTCTTTAAAAGACGTACTTGAGTTGCCTATCAAAGTGGATGGTAAACAGGTTGTAACCTTTGGTGATGTGGCCACGGTTCGTCGAGCGTTTCGAGATCCTGAAAGCTTTGCCCGTTTAGATGGTAAATCTGCGGTGGTCTTGGATATCAAGAAGCGTGCGGGTGAAAATATCATCGAAACCGTAGAGTTAGTTAAAGCGGTTATGGCTGGTGCTCAACAACAAGCGGAATGGCCCAATAACTTATTGGTTAAATACACCTGGGATGAATCTAAAGATGTGAAGATCATG
This sequence comes from Vibrio sp. 1F279, assembly GCF_041439815.1. NCBI lineage: Bacteria > Pseudomonadati > Pseudomonadota > Gammaproteobacteria > Vibrionales > Vibrionaceae > Vibrio > Vibrio sp. 1F279. The sequence continues at coordinate 88,437 of NZ_JBGOOU010000003.1, forward strand.
CTCAACGATCTTCAAAACAATATCTTGTCCGCCATCATTTTAGTGGTGATCGTTATCATCGCCATTCTTGGTGTTCGAACCGCGTTATTGGTTGGAATTTCAATACCTGGATCATTCCTCACGGGATTGTTGGTGTTGTCTGTGTTTGGTCTAACCGTCAACATTGTGGTTCTGTTCTCTTTGATCATGGCCGTTGGTATGTTGGTCGACGGCGCGATTGTTGTTACCGAGTTTGCCGATAGGCGAATGCAAGAAGGTGAAGGTAGAAAAGAAGCTTACCGAGACGCAGCGAAACGGATGGCATGGCCGATAACCGCATCGACAGCGACAACCTTAGCTGCATTTGCTCCGTTACTGTTTTGGCCGGATGTGACAGGCGAATTCATGAAGTTTTTGCCACTAACACTGATTGCAACGCTAACCGCTTCATTGATTATGGCGTTGTTGTTTGTACCGGTATTAGGTGGCTTGATTGGCAAACCTCAATACGTATCGCCCAAGAGCCAAGCTCGAATGGTGGCACTGCATAATGGTGATTTTTCACAAGCAACGGGCTTAACCAAGGCGTATTACCACACGCTTTCGATTGCGATTAAGCATCCCTTTAAGATTCTGTTCAGTGCGATATTGCTCGCGGTTTCAGTTGGTTTTACTTACTCCAAAGCGGGCCTAGGTGCAGAGTTCTTCCCTGAGGTTGATCCACCATTCTTTAATGTCAAAGTTCGCTCACATGGTGATCTTTCTATTCAAGAAAAAGATGACATCATGCGCGATATTGAGCAAATGATGCTTAATCATGATGAGTTCGATACTGTTTACACACGCACGGGGGGGGACGACCAGATTGGCTTGATCTCGATTACTCCTGTTGATTGGCAATATCGTCGTAGTGTTAAAGCGATTATTGATGAATTAAAGGTGCAAACCGATCAATACGCTGGTGTTGAGATTGAATATAAGTTTCCAGATGCAGGGCCTCCGGTTGAAAATGATTTAGTGATTGAGCTGTCAGCAACAACACCAGAACAGCTGAATCAGGCTGCAAAAATTGTAAGAAACTGGGCGGATGGTAATCAAGCTCTGACTAACATCAGTGATACAGCAAGCAAAGATGGCATTGATTGGAAAGTGGATATTCGCCGAGACGATGCCGCACGTTTTTCCGCTGATGCGACCTTGGTGGGTAATACCGTTCAATTCGTTACCAATGGTCTCAAGATTGGTGATTACCTGCCTGATGACTCATCAGAAGAGGTCGATATCTTGGTGCGTTACCCTAATGATAAAAGAGATATCGGACGCTTTGACCAGTTGAGAGTCAAAACACCTGCTGGCTTGGTGCCGATCACCAACTTTGCTCAGATTGTTCCCGACCACAAGCAAGATACGATTAAACGCCTCGATGGTAAGCGCGTAGTGAACATCATGGCGGATATGGAAGAGGGCTATAACCTTGCCCTCGAACTGCCAAAGATTGAGCAAGCGTTAAGTGAATTGGGGCTACCTAGTAGCGTAGAATTTCGTATCCGTGGTCAAAATGAAGAGCAAGAAAACTCTTCTGCCTTCTTACAAAGTGCATTCATGGTTGCACTGGCGGTAATGGCGTTGATTTTGATTACTCAGTTTAATAGTTTCTATCAAGCATTCCTGATTCTGAGTGCGGTGCTGTTCTCTACGGTTGGTGTGTTTGTTGGTCTGCTTATCTTCCAACGTCCGTTTGGTATCGTGATGTCCGGTATTGGGGTGATTGCACTGGCAGGTATAGTCGTGAACAACAATATCGTGCTGATTGATACCTATAATCAACTAATCAAAAGAGGCTTAGATAAGCGCGACGCAATTCTAAGAACTGGTGTCCAGCGTTTAAGGCCAGTGATGCTGACGACCGTGACTACGATCTTAGGCTTGATGCCGATGGTATTAGAGATGAACATTGACCTGATTAACCAAAAAATAGAGTTTGGCGCGCCGAGTACCCAATGGTGGTCGCAACTCGCTACGGCGATTGCGGGAGGGTTGGCATTTGCAACGGTACTAACCTTGGTGCTGACGCCTTGTCTATTAATGCTAGGGCGAGATAAGAAGCCTGAAAAATAGTAGATACAGTGGTTCGATGAACATAAAAAAGAGCGCCTTGGTGGGTGCTCTTTTTTGGTCTTTATAGTGATTAGGCTTTCAATCTAATTGGTCGCGAAAAACCTAATTAGTCGCTAGTAACTGGCCGTATCGCTCAAGGTTATTCAGTCGAATCTCTGAGTTGGCAATAAAGGTTGCTTTTGCTTTACCGGTTAACGACTTAGATTGAGGCAATTTCACGGTACGCGCATTTTTATGTACGCCATTAACCAAGAATTCATAGTGTAAGTGCGGGCCAGTCACTCGGCCTGTACCGCCCAAAGTACCAATGGTTTGGCCTTGTTTTACGCGCTGACCTGTTTTCACCATGCGTCGCTTCATATGCAAGTATTTAGTGATATAGGTGTTGCTATGGCGAATGAACACGTAATTACCATTGAATTGGTTGTAACCTGACTTCTGAACGATACCGTCACCGGCTGCCCAGATAGGTGTGCCAACAGGGGCTGCGTAGTCGGTGCCTCGGTGAGCTCGAACCTTACCGGTTACTGGGTGTTTTCTACGAGGGTTAAAGTTCGATGTTACACGGCGAAAATCAATCGGTGAGCGCAAGAAGGCTTTCTTCATGGCACGACCATTTTCATCGAAGTAGTTGCCGCTTCTATCATCTAATACCGCGGTAAATGAATCACCTTGGTTTTTGAATACTGCCGCCATGATCTTGCCGCGACCAATCACTTCGCCTTCAACGACTTTCTCTTGGTACAAAATCTTAAAGCTGTCGTTGTTGCGAATATCCAACGCAAAGTCGATATCCCAACCGAAGATGCCCGCCAGTTCCATAATTTGGTTTGCAGTTAGGCCTGCATTGACGCCGGCGTTCCAGAAGTTAGACGTGATGTTGGCTTCGGCATAGTTGTATTGGTAGGCCACTTCCTTTTTGTCGAAGCTAGAGGAGAATGAATCGCCAGACTTAGTGATCTTGAAGCTTTCAAACGCACTAAGTTGTCGCTTCAACTGAATAAGGTCGTTGTTTTCATCAAAGCCGAATTGTAATACGTCGCCAGGTCTTAGGTTGGACAGCTGCTTTTTAATATCGTTGTTGGTATTGAGTAGAGTGATCAGCAAACGGTATGAAAGGCCAATACGTTCAAATAAAACAGAGGTGCTTTCGCCAGAGCGAACGGTGTATTTCTCCCATTTGAGTACTGCCGTCGGTGGTGCGTCACTTGAGCTAACAAGTGCTGATGCACTGATCGTCAGTGGGTAGTGTTTTCCAACGACTAAAGCTCCCGTATCGTCACGTAAGCTGTTGACGTCGGGGAGTAAGAAAATAGCGATAAAAATTACGGCACTAAAAAATGCGATAAATGCCCGGTGCAAAATGGGAAGGCGTGCAAAAATAGACAACATGTTCCGGTTCGTTCTGTAAATATTATGAAAATAGACGACGGAATAGTGTAACTGGTTTCAAAATACATCGCTATTCAAGTAAGATGTCTAATTATTATATTTTTGCCAAATCTGTGGGAGTGAACAAGAATGGCGAGTATTGAAGCTGCACTAGCCGAGATCAAACGTGGCGTAGAAGAACTGATTCCAGAAGACGAACTGATTGCGAAACTAAAAGAAGGTCGTCCTTTACGCATTAAACTGGGTGCCGATCCAACCGCTCCAGATATCCACCTAGGCCATACGGTTATCTTTAACAAGCTTCGTGCTTTCCAAGAGCTTGGTCATGAAGTGACGTTCCTTATCGGTGATTTCACAGCAATGGTTGGTGATCCATCAGGTAAGAACTCAACACGTCCACCGCTAAGCCGTGAAGACGTGTTGAAGAATGCTGAAACTTACAAAGAGCAAGTATTCAAGATTCTAGATCCTGCGAAAACGCAAATTCGTTTCAACTCTGAGTGGTTATCTGAGCTTGGTGCAGAAGGCATGATTCGTCTTGCTTCTAACCAAACTGTTGCTCGTATGCTTGAGCGTGATGACTTTAAAAAGCGTTACGCTGGTGGTCAACCGATCGCAATCCACGAATTCATGTACCCACTTCTTCAAGGTCACGACTCTGTTGCACTAGAGAGCGATGTTGAGCTTGGCGGTACTGACCAGAAGTTTAACCTTCTTATGGGTCGTGAACTGCAAAAAGCAGCAGGTCAAAAACCACAAGCGGTACTGATGATGCCACTACTTGTTGGTCTAGACGGCGTTAAGAAGATGTCTAAGTCTGCGCACAACTACATCGGTATCAGCGAAGCACCAAGCGAGATGTTTGGTAAGATCATGTCTATCTCTGACGATCTAATGTGGAGCTACTACGAGCTACTGTCTTTCCGTCCTCTTGAAGAAGTTGCGGAACTGAAAGCTGGCGTTGAGGCGGGCAAAAACCCTCGTGACGTGAAAGTACTTCTTGCTAAAGAGATCATTGCTCGTTTCCACAGCGAAGCAGATGCTGAAGCGGCTGAGCAAGAGTTCGTTAACCGTTTTGCTAAGAACCAAGTTCCTGATGAAATGCCTGAATTTGAATTCGAAGCAGGCCTACCAATTGCGAACGTTCTAAAGGAAGCAGGTCTTGTAAACTCGACTTCTGATGCGATGCGTATGATCAAGCAAGGCGCAGCTAAGCTTGAAGGCGAGAAGATTGAAGACAGCAAATTCGTACCTGAAGCAGGTACTGCGGTCTACCAAGTAGGTAAGCGTAAGTTTGCTCGTATTACTATTAAGTAATATTAAATCTCAATGATTTATAAAAAAGGCATCTTCGGATGCCTTTTTTATTGACAGAAAGTTGACGAAGAATTTTTTACAGGATTGCTACACTATGCGCGCTGTCGAGCTGACAGTAATTTTGGAGATTTTTATGAACAATACCGACCATCCTCCTAGTTTGAATGGAGAAGAATAACTCGTCTCGGTATTGATCTATTGTCCTGCCGTTCGGGTAGGGTATCTGTTTTCCCTTCATTCTTTTCCACACTCTAGATTCTAACAAGTAGACACGTCAGTGCTTTAAGCTCTTGGTGCGCTTAGTTGTATATTCTTGATGTATATAGCTATACGCTCTTGGAGTACACCGCTTTATACTCTCGGGGTACTCTCTATAGGCTACTTGTTTTGATGGTCGTTACCTTTGCCAATCGGGAGATTCGCCATGACGGTAATGAACAACACTTTTTTATCTATTGAAGCTCTGTATTCAGAGCAAGACATCCAAGCTGTATCGAATGCCTTTCAACAGTACGGACGTGAGCAACAAATTAACCTTTTGAACCGTATGCCACTTGAAGATGCGGTGCTAGTGCTTGGGCAATGCTCTCTGAGTACGATTCAGACTTTACTTAGTGAGCTAGAAGAGCAGGGCTTTGAGAAGCGCTCTCGACATCTAGCTCACCAACTAGGGCTGATCTACTCAGAAGTTGAACCTCAACAAGGTTACCTTTCAACTGGAGTGCTTAGCCATGTTAGGCAGCGTATCGGTTGGATTATTGCCTTAGCACTGCTGGGCATTGTCTCTGGGCTTATCATTGCTCAGTATGAAGACATTCTTAGCCAGCTAGTACTTCTGGCGATCTATATGCCGGTAATCGCTGCCGCGGGTGGCAACACAGGAACACAAGCTGCGACTTTGGTCATTAGGGCCTTAGCTACAGGGGAATTGAAGAAACGCCAGTGGGCCAACGTTCTATGGAAAGAGCTTAGAGTTGCTATCTGTTTAGCTCTTGCGATCGCCTTAGTGATGATTGGCCGAATCTTATTATTCAGTGACAACCAGTCAACGGGTGGTTACGACATTAATATGATTGCTTACGCGATTGCTGTTGCTCTGTTTATTCAAGTGACCATATCAACTGTACTCGGCGGCGGGTTACCGATAGTCGCTCGATTCTTCAAACTTGATCCTGCTGTGTTAGTGAGCCCTGTACTGGCTTCGATAGTGGATATCTCTGGAATGTGGATCTACTTCACTGTGGTTAATTCATTCTTAGGGATCGCTTAGCGTTTATAAAAATAGCTAAAAACACCTTAGAGAAAAAAATGGCGCTGAAGATTCAAGATCTTCAGCGCCATTTTATTGCTTAAGTAGAAGCTTAAACAGAGTTGAACATTACTTAGATTTGCTCTGTGTTTGACTGAATTCAACTACATCTGTGTAGAAAGCTCGTTCAAACTGGGTGATGGGTGCTTCTACTGGTTTTTCTGGATCTGGTGTGTCAGGAAAGTAATCACGGACAAACTGTACAAATAGAGAGTTTGGTTTTCCCGCTTTATCTAAACCAAAGCCTGCCATGTTGTAGCTCCCATACAAAGAACCACTTTTGGCAATAATGTTGCCTTGGATTGGTGTTTTTCTCATGCTTTGACGGTATTTGAGCGTGCCATCAGTGCCAGATGTAGGCATAGCCTCAATCAGGTTGAGCTGTTTATCGTTCTCCCAGATATAACGAAGCACCTGAGCCATGGTTTGCGAGGTCATGCGGTTATTTCTGGATAGCCCTGAACCATCGACCAACTGTGCTTTGCTGAGGTCAATATCGGCTTTGGTCAGTAATATCTGCTTTATCGCTTCAGTGCCGTTATTAAAGCTGCCCGGTTGAACATAAAATGTCGCACCCAGTGTTTTGGTTAGGTTGTCTGCTATTAGATTGTCTGATTTCTTGAGCATGGTATTGATCAGTTCGGGAAGTTTCTCTGAGCTGTGACTTGCGATTAACGTGCTTTTGCCTGATTTATCTTTTTTACCAACGACCACATTGCCTTTTACATCGATTCTCAGTTCTTTAAGAATCGATGTAACGACTTGATAGGTGTAAAGTTCTGGACTTTGAATTGCGAACTTGAGTGGCAACGGTTTTTTACGTTCAACTAAGCAACCAGAGAGCTTGTAAGTGTTGTCTGGTGTCGTTATGAGCTCCAAGTCGCACTGTGTTGCCTTCTGCCCTGGGCGAGTTACCGTGGCGGCAGTAGTTGTCACGTCTATTGGGTAATGAGCTGGGATATATACGCGTGTTGTGCCGTTATCTTTTGTATAAATAGAGGCTTGTGCGCAGTTACTGTCTAAGGTCATTGCACTAGAGGGAGCGCTGTAACAAACGCCTAAAATGTCCCAAGGCCAACCAACCGCTCGTTGATAGCCAGTAAAAGCTGAGTTATCGAGGTATAAGTTGCCTTTGATGGTTTTAGATTGTGATTTAGCATATTGATCTAAAAGGTTTTTTAGATGCTCTCTTTGTAGTGTTGGGTCACCACTGAATGCGATCACGACATCTTTATTAGAACGCGCAATGCTGGTCGTGTAGTTAAAATTATCTCCTAACTCCAATTTGGCTGCCAAAGCGGTGACTAGCTTTAACGTACTGGCGGGTGGGTAAAAGCCATCGCTATTGGTGTTCAACTCACTCGAATCATCACTCAATGACTTCAGTATCAAGCTTGTGCTACTGCCATCGGGCAGTTTATCTAGAGGGAGGTATTCGAAAGCACTAATTGAATAGCTACACAGTGACAAACCACATAGGAGTAAACTGGATAGAAGGCGCATAGAAGATTTTCTTGGATGACTGATGTTTTCAGTATACAGATATAAAAAACGCCCGCTATAGAGCGGGCGTTTTGATTCTCAATTAACTAATTAATCAATTAGATAATCAGAATTAGAAGTCGTAACGTAGACCTAGAGCTAGCTCGTCTTCAGCTTGTGCTGAAGTTGCAGCAAGGTTGCCGCCAGCAGTACCGAACTGGTCACCCGCTGAGATTAGGTTGAAGTTGTACGATACGTAGCCACGGAAGTTAGGCTTGAAGTAGTACGTTGCATCAACAGCGATATTGTCAGCAGACGTTTCACCGTTAGTTTCAGCGTTGTTGTATGTAGATGAGAATACTGTTTGACCTAGAGTGTAAGCCGCTGCTACTTCGTAACCAGTGTAATCACCGTCGTTCTTAGCAACTTGACCATCTGTAAATACACCAGCGAAGTATAGGTCGCCCATAGTGTAAGAACCAGAAAGCATGTACTCGTCTTGAGCTGCATCACCAGAGTATTGGCTTGCGTAACCAGCACCTAGTTTAACGCCAGTTTCACCGATTGCGTAGATACCAGATAGAGAGTAACCATCAGCGCTGTTGTCGCTGTAAGAAGCAACAGCATCGCCTTCGCCTGCAGGAGTACCGTCAGCTTTTAGTTCTGTACGGTCAGCAAAACGGTAGCTTGCTTTAACGCTTAGGTCTTGGAATTGACCTTTGTAAGAAAGCATGTTGTCAGCACGGTCAGCAGCATTGATTTTCATTGCTGCAGAGTTACCGTGGTAAGCCATGATATCGGTAAAGTCAGTGATTACGCCTAGAGCGCCGTCGTTTTTACCGTAAGTCACTTCACCGAATGTACCGCCAAGTCCAGCGTAAGCGTAACGGTTAGTTAGGCTGTCGCTGTTTTTGTCAGTGCCTTTGCCGTTTTCAGCAGTTGTGAATTCGCCTTCGTAGAAACCAACACCGTATAGGCCATCTTGGATTTCAACTTGACCTAGAAAGTTAAGACGGATTCGAGAATTGTCTTGAGCGTTACCATCTTTCATAGATAGACGAGCTTCCGCACGGCCACCCATTTCTAGAGAAGTACCGTCTTGGTTGTATAGTTCTGAAGCGTTAGCACCAGTAGCAAGAGCTGCAGCAGATACAGCAAGCGCGATCATAGTCTTGTTCATGTTATTAATTCCTAATTACTGTCCATAAAGGTATTTATCAAGGATTTGAATCCTTTTTGTGTATTGCTCGTATTAATCAAGCTTCATAATCATGCTTAGAACAAAAGCGTGAAACTTGCCAGAACAATCCGTGGGGTACTTTTTAACCCTAAAGTTCCACCATCAGGTAGTAAAATGATATCAATAAAAATTATGTACACTGTTTTATTGAGTTTGACTATATTTAAGTTGTTGATTTTATGTGGTTTTCATAAAAGTGTGATCTGTGTTTATTTGGTTTATTTTTGTTTTTTTTAGATATTTTATCACTAACTTATTGATGGTGAGGTTATTATTCATTTTTGTGATGTCTGTAATTTAGACCTAGATAAAGCTTTTATAACGCAAAGTGGAATAAAGGTGATTTAGCCATAAAGTTTGTTTACACTAAGCCAAATCGTTTTGTTTCTATCACCCAATAAGTATGTTGGGTGGATTTATGTTGGCCAAAGAAAGCTTTGGCATAGAGGTAAAAAATGGAAAAGGTTCCAATGACAGTACGTGGCGCTCAGCAGCTACGTGACGAATTAGATCGCCTACTTAAGCTACGTCCTATTATTTCAGCAGCTATTGGTGAAGCTCGTGAACTCGGTGACTTGAAAGAGAATGCTGAATACCACGCCGCTCGTGAAGAGCAGGGTATCTGTGAAGCTCAAATTCGAGATATTGAATATAAGCTATCACTGGCTCAGATCATCGATGTAACGCAGATGGATAACACAGGTAAGATTATCTTTGGCACGACAGTGACTTTGATTGACGTAGATACGGATGAAGAATTCCGCTACCAAATCGTTTCTGAAGATGAAGCCGATATCAAAACGGGTCGCATTTCTGTGAAATCCCCAATTGCACGTGGCCTTATCGGTAAGATGGAAGGCGATGAAGTACTGATCTCTACCCCTGGTGGTGATAAAGACTTCGAAATCGACAAAGTAGAATACATCTAATTGAATTTTCTTTGTTTTTGATAAGTAAAAAGGTCGCTAATGCGACCTTTTTCGTTTCTCACGCTACACTAAAAGCTAAGCGCAGTGGCTTTCTTTTAATGAAGTTAGCTTATATTAAGCTCGCTTACTTGCGTGGAATCTCGATTTTACGTGCTTCTGACTGACGGAACAGTACTAGAACTTTACCGATAGTCTGTACTTTCTCAGCTTTAGATTCACGTACAATTGCATCGATAATCAGTTGCTTAGTCTCACGGTCTTCTGATGCAACTTTAATCTTGATCAGTTCGTGGTGGTCTAGAGCTAATTCGATTTCCGCTAGAACAGCTTCAGTAAGTCCATTTGCGCCCATTAGCACAACAGGTTTTAAACTGTGAGCTAGGCCCTTTAGATGCTGCTTTTGTTTGGTACTTAGGTTCATTACGCGGCCAATTTTATTTAGTATTAGGGTTGAAAAAACCTATTTTAACGCCATCTAAAGCTGAAGACTATAATTTATTCAGCAATTAGTACTTTCCTCCAATTTAGGTATCCAATGAGCAAACAGAAACACTCGGCCAGTTCAGGCCGTTGGTTGAAGGAACACTTCGACGACAAGTACGCAAATGAAGCCAGAAAAAAAGGCTATCGTTCGCGTGCTTATTTCAAAATGGAAGAGATTCAAACGAAAGATAAATTGCTGACTCCAGGGATGACCATTGTGGATTTGGGTGCAGCGCCTGGCGGTTGGTCTCAATATGCTGCTAAGATTATCGGAGACAACGGTCAAATCATTGCGTGTGACTTGTTACCAATGGATCCGATTGCTGGAGTGAGCTTTTTACAAGGCGATTTCCGCGAAGAAGCTGTGCTAGATGCGTTGCTGGAACGTATACAACCAAACATGGTTGATGTCGTGATGTCTGATATGGCACCTAATATAGCAGGCAACAATTCTGTGGATCAGCCAAGAGCTATGTATTTAGTTGAATTAGCTTTGGATATGTGTCGACAAGTTCTAGCTACCAATGGTAGTTTTGTTGTAAAAGTATTCCAAGGCGAAGGGTTTGACCAATATGTTAAGGACGTCCGTGAGATGTTTAAAACAGTCAAAGTTAGAAAACCCGACTCTTCTCGAGCTCGCTCTCGTGAAGTGTTTATCGTAGCAACTGGTTACAAAGGTTAACGATTCTCTTCCAAGAGTGAGAGTTAACAACATGGCTACAGGTTACAAACTGTAGTACCCTACCTTTAATTACAATTAGTTATCGAGAGGCTTACACCTTGAGTGACATGGCAAAAAATTTAATTCTGTGGCTTGTTATCGCGGTAGTGTTGATGTCGGTATTCCAGAGCTTCGGCCCTGGGGAAAGTAACGGCAGAGCAGTAGATTACACCACGTTTGTACAGGAAGTTGGCCAAGGCCAGATTCAAGACGCACAGTTCAATAACAGCGAAATCACCTTCACACGTCGTGGTGGTGGCTCTAAGTATGTAACTTACATGCCTGTTTATGATCAAAAGCTACTTGATGACTTAATTAATCAAAACGTAAAAGTTCAGGGTACACCACCTGAAGAGCAGAGCCTGCTTGGCACTATCTTCATTTCATGGTTCCCAATGATCTTACTGATTGGTGTGTGGGTTTTCTTCATGCGTCAAATGCAAGGCGGCGGCGGCGGTAAAGGCGCAATGTCTTTTGGTAAGAGCAAAGCTCGAATGATGAGCGAAGAACAAATCAAAACGATGTTTGCTGATGTTGCTGGTTGTGACGAAGCAAAAGAAGACGTGAAAGAGCTTGTGGATTACCTTCGTGACCCAAGTCGCTTCCAAAAGCTTGGTGGTAAGATCCCGACAGGTATCCTGTTGGTCGGTCCTCCTGGTACGGGTAAGACATTGCTTGCAAAAGCGATTGCTGGTGAAGCGAAAGTACCGTTCTTTACTATCTCTGGTTCTGACTTCGTTGAAATGTTTGTTGGTGTTGGTGCATCTCGTGTGCGTGACATGTTCGAACAAGCGAAGAAAGCAGCGCCTTGTATCATCTTTATCGATGAAATCGATGCGGTAGGTCGTCAACGTGGCGCTGGTGTTGGTGGTGGTCACGATGAACGTGAGCAAACACTTAACCAAATGCTGGTTGAGATGGATGGTTTCGAAGGTAACGAAGGTATTATTGTTATCGCTGCGACTAACCGTCCAGACGTACTAGACCCTGCATTACTTCGTCCTGGTCGTTTTGACCGCCAAGTTGTGGTTGGTCTACCTGATGTACGTGGTCGTGAACAGATTCTTAAAGTACACATGCGTAAAGTGCCACTATCAGGTGATGTTGAACCATCTCTGATTGCTCGTGGTACTCCAGGTTTCTCTGGTGCAGACCTTGCGAACCTTGTTAACGAAGCGGCTCTATTTGCTGCTCGTGGTAACAAACGCAATGTATCTATGGTTGAGTTTGAACTTGCGAAAGACAAAATCATGATGGGTGCAGAGCGCCGTTCAATGGTGATGTCTGAGGAAGTGAAAGAGTCAACGGCTTACCACGAAGCAGGTCACGCAATTGTTGGTCGTTTGGTACCTGAACACGATCCAGTGTACAAAGTATCAATCATCCCACGTGGTCGTGCACTTGGTGTGACGATGTATCTACCAGAACAAGATCGCGTAAGCATGTCTCGCCAACATCTAGAGTCAATGATTTCTAGCTTATACGGTGGTCGTCTTGCTGAAGAACTTATCTACGGTAAAGATAATGTTTCGACTGGTGCGTCTAACGATATCGAACGTGCAACAGATATTGCTCGTAAGATGGTTACGCAGTGGGGCTTCTCTGAGAAATTGGGTCCTCTTCTTTATGCTGAAGAAGAAGGCGAAGTTTTCCTAGGTCGCGGCATGAGCCAAGCAAAGCATGTTTCTGACGATACAACTCGACTTATCGATGAAGAAATTCGTATTCTTATCGACCGCAACTACGCTCGAGCTAAGCAAATCCTAGAAGATAATATGGATTTGATGCACTCGATGAAAGATGCGCTTATGAAGTACGAAACGATCGATGCGGGTCAGATTGATGACCTCATGGAACGTAAGACTGATATTCGTGAGCCCGCTGGTTGGGGTGATCAGGCGAAAGCAGAACCAGCAAAGGAAGAAGCTAAACCTGAAGCTAAATCAGAAGAGCAAGCAGAAGCTGAAGAGTCGACAGTTGAAGAAGTTAAATCTGAATCAGATGATGCTCAAAACAAAGATTCTTAATTGCTAAGCTTTAAATTAAAACCCTGAGTACGCTCAGGGTTTTTCTGTTTCTAGCCCAAGATGTTTTTTACCTTTAAGACCCACCTTCCATGATATTAAAAGCACACAATAAAACGCTCGTTTTAGACCGCCCACATGTGATGGGTATCCTCAATGTTACGCCTGACTCTTTCTCTGATGGCGGAAAATTCAATTCATTAGATAATGCTTTACTGCAAGCAGAGCGAATGATTCAGGCTGGCGTTAGCATTATTGATATTGGTGGTGAGTCGACTCGTCCGGGAGCTCCAGAGGTGTCCTTAGAGGAAGAGTTAGCTCGAGTTATCCCGGCGATTAAAGCGATTCGCGCCAAGTTTGATGTTTGGATCTCGATTGATACCAGCAAAGCTGAGGTGATGCGCCAGGCTGTTGATGCAGGGGCAGATTTGATCAATGATGTACGCGCACTGCAAGAGCCCGGAGCTCTAGAAGTGGCCGCAGAGGTTAATGTACCTATTTGCTTGATGCACATGAAAGGTCAGCCAAGAACTATGCAAGCCAATCCAAGCTACGAAGATGTCCTAACTGATGTCGAAGCCTTTTTACAAGAAAGGGTCGAAGCTTGTGAGGCGGCCGGTATCTCAAAAGAGCAGCTGATTCTTGACCCTGGTTTTGGTTTTGGTAAAACCATCGAACACAATTACCACCTATTAGCGCACTTTGAAAAGTTTCATACGCTTGGTTTGCCGGTCTTGGCGGGAATGTCGAGAAAATCGATGATCTTTAAGCTACTAGACAAAGCACCAGCAGATTGCATGGTAGGAAGTGTTACTTGCGCCACCATTGCTGCGATGAAAGGTGCTCAAATTATTCGCGTTCACGATGTAGAAGATACATTGGAAGCGATGAAGATAATTGAAGTGATGAACAACAATCACTAAATAATAATTAAGGAAAATCAATATGTCTGATAAAAGACGTTACTTCGGCACAGATGGTGTACGTGGAAAAGTGGGCCAGTACCCAATCACACCTGATTTTGTTTTGAAGCTTGGCTGGGCTGCTGGTCGTGTTCTTGCAAAGCAGGGCACAAAGAAAGTCATCATTGGTAAAGATACTCGTATCTCTGGCTACATGCTTGAGTCTGCTTTAGAAGCTGGTTTAGCTGCTGCTGGTCTTCAAGCTACGTTTACGGGGCCAATGCCAACACCTGCGGTTGCTTACCTAACACAAACTTTCCGTGCTGAAGCGGGGATTGTTATCTCTGCATCGCACAACCCCTTCTATGACAACGGCATCAAGTTCTTCTCGTCTGAAGGTACTAAATTGTCGGATGACATTGAACTCGCCATCGAAGCTGAGCTAGACAAAGATATCGAGTGCGTGGAATCTTCCGAATTAGGTAAAGCGGTACGCCTAAATGATGCAGCAGGCCGTTATATTGAATTTTGTAAAAGTACATTCCCACACAAAATGACGCTAGCGGGTATGAAAATTGTGGTGGATTGCGCGCATGGTGCGACTTACCACATTGCGCCGGCTGTATTTAAAGAGCTGGGTGCTGAGGTTGTTGCGATTGGTGTGGAGCCAAATGGCACTAACATCAACCACGAAGTCGGTGCGACGGATGTGCGTGCTCTACAAACTAAAGTGGTTGAAGAGAAAGCTGCACTAGGCCTTGGCTTTGATGGCGACGGTGACCGCATCATTATGGTTGATGAGCTAGGCAACAAGGTTGATGGCGACCAAATCGCTTACATCATTGCTCGTGATGCGCTACGTCGTGGTGAACTAAAAGGCGGTGTTGTTGGTACATTGATGACGAACCTAGGCATGGAAAATGGACTTAAGCAATTAGGTATTCCATTTGTACGTGCTGCTGTAGGTGACCGTTATGTCATGGAGCAGCTTCTAGCTAAAGGCTGGAAGATCGGTGCTGAGAACTCGGGGCACGTTATCCTATTAGATAAAGTAACGACGGGTGATGCCATCGTTGCTGCACTGCAAGTGTTGGCTTCAGTGGTTGATAGCGAAATGACACTGAATGAACTTTCTCAAGGTATGACGTTATACCCTCAGGTTCTAGAAAACGTTCGTTTCAGCGGTGATTCAAACCCACTAGAAGCAGAGGCTGTGAAAGCGGCTGTTATTGAAGTGGAGACGGAACTCGGTGAGAAAGGTCGTGTGCTATTACGCAAATCGGGTACTGAGCCACTACTGCGCGTAATGGTCGAAGGTGAAGATGCTGAACTCGTTCAGAGTTCTGCACTGAAAATTGCTGATGCAGTAAAAGCGAATTGCTAATAAAACGTTTGCCGTAACAGGCGAAGTCGGTCTCACTTGTGGCGGCCGGGTTTTAGTTATGTGATGATTAAAAAGGGACGCAAATGAGTTTTGTGTCCCTTTTGCCCTTTTTTTGACCACTTGCTTGGTAAAGGCTTATTTTTTAGTAAATTCCCCTTGTCAGTCATCGTCGCATTCGCTAGTATTGCTCGGCCTTCAGTTAGGAGGTCGCTAGCCTTGTTCTTGAAAATAGTTTTTTGAACGGCGCTGGCTCAACAATTAGGAACATAGGTGGAAAAATGTTTACAGTTCTACTTGTGATTTACCTGTTGGCAGCGCTTGGTGTAATTGGCCTAGTGTTGATTCAACAAGGTAAAGGCGCAGATATGGGAGCCTCTTTCGGTGCTGGCGCTTCAAACACTGTGTTTGGTGCTGGTGGCTCAGGAAATTTCCTTACCCGAATGACTGCAATTTTTGCAACTACATTTTTTATCCTTAGCTTAGTGCTTGGTAATATGTCTACACATAAAACTGAGTCACAATGGATTGACCCGACCCAAGGTCAGGTGATTCAACAAGCTGAAGATGCAGTGAGTGAAGTTCCGGCGCAAGGCGACGAAATTCCGCAATAATCTGTAAAGATTTGATGCCGAGATGGTGAAATTGGTAGACACGCTAGCATGAGGTGCTAGTGCCTTAGGGTGTGAGGGTTCGAGTCCCTCTCTCGGCACCATGTTTACAAACTTGTAAAACATCTTGTTGGGCGTATAATGCTCACAAGTCGGACGCGGGATGGAGCAGTTTGGTAGCTCGTCGGGCTCATAACCCGAAGGTCGTCGGTTCAAATCCGGCTCCCGCAACCAATTTCAATGCTATTATATAGCTTGTATTGGTAGCAAGTTTGCACAGTGTGAACCTCACTGTGAGTTAAGTGTGATATCAAATATGATGGCACTTAACATATAAGGGTCCAGCAACAAAAACCCCGGCTTATACGGGGTTTTTTGTTATCTAAGCATTTGTAAATGCATTTAGATGATAATGTTTGCTTGGAATTTAAATTGGGCTTTGAGCCCTTTTTTTGTTTCTGGAGTGGTTAAATGACTGGTTTAGAAAGACAACTTACTGAAATGCTTGACGCTCCAGTAGCAGCATCAGGTTATGAGTTAGTTGGATTAGAATTTATTCGTGCTGGTGAGCACTCAACGCTACGCATTTACATCGATTCACCAAATGGTATCAATGTAGATGATTGCTCTGAAGTTAGTCACCAAGTAAGTGCCGTAATGGACGTTGAAGATCCAATTTCAGTGGCTTATAACCTTGAAGTGTCTTCACCAGGTTTAGAGAGACCACTGTTCAAAGCTGAGCATTACCAACAATTTATTGGTCACGAGGTAAGCATCGTTTTGAAAATGGCTGTCGGCAACCGTCGTAAATGGAAAGGTGATATCCAATCTATCGAAGGCGAGACAGTGAAAGTATTGGTTGAAGGACAAGAAGAAGAATTCGTCCTGAGCAATATTGCGAAAGCTAACCTGATCCCTAAATTTTAGTTCTCCTAGAGAGAAGAGCTTAAGAGGCTAGATTAATGAACAAAGAAATTTTGGCGGTAGTAGAAGCTGTTTCTAATGAGAAAGCAGTTCCTCGTGAGCGTATTTTTGAAGCGCTTGAAATCGCGCTTGCAACGGCAACAAAAAAGAAAAGCGAACTAGAAATCGAAGTTCGTGTTGAGATTGACCGTAAAACGGGTAATTTCGAAACTTTCCGCCGTTGGGAAGCTGTTGAGGAAGTTGAATTCCCAACAAAAGAAATCTCTATTGAAGCTGCAAAGTACGATGATCCAGAGATCGAACTTGGCGGTTTCATTGAAGATGATATCGAATCAGTAACGTTTGACCGTATTACGACTCAAACAGCTAAGCAAGTTATCGTACAGAAAGTACGTGAAGCTGAACGCGCTCAAATCGTTGAACAGTTTATTGATAACGAAGGCGAGCTAGTCACTGGCGCAGTTAAGAAAGTTAACCGTGACACAGTGATTCTAGATCTAGGTAACAACGCTGAAGCGGTAATCCTTCGTGATGACCAACTTCCTCGTGAAAACTTCCGTCCAGGTGACCGTGTTCGTGGTCTTCTATACGCAGTTAAGCCAGAAGCTCGCGGCTTCCAGCTGTTTGTTACTCGTTCTAAGCCAGAAATGCTAGCTGAACTATTCCGTGTTGAAGTGCCTGAGATTGGTGAAGAGCTAATTGAACTTAAAGGTGCTGCACGTGACGCTGGTTCTCGTGCTAAAATCGCCGTTAAAACAAACGACAAACGTATTGACCCTGTTGGTGCGTGTGTTGGTATGCGTGGC
This sequence comes from Vibrio sp. 1F279, assembly GCF_041439815.1. NCBI lineage: Bacteria > Pseudomonadati > Pseudomonadota > Gammaproteobacteria > Vibrionales > Vibrionaceae > Vibrio > Vibrio sp. 1F279. The sequence goes on from NZ_JBGOOU010000003.1 coordinate 106,055, forward strand.
GCACGTGTACAAGCTGTATCTAACGACCTTGGCGGTGAGCGTATCGATATCGTGCTTTGGGATGATAACCCGGCGCAATTCGTTATCAATGCAATGGCTCCTGCTGATGTTGCTTCTATCATCGTTGATGAAGATACGCACTCAATGGACATCGCGGTTGAAGCTGACAACCTAGCGCAAGCTATCGGTCGTAGCGGTCAAAACGTACGTCTAGCGTCTCAACTTACTGGTTGGGAACTGAACGTAATGACTGTTGCTGATCTAGAGAAGAAGCACCAAGAAGAAGCAGTTGCTTCTATTGAAAACTTCATGAAGCACCTAGATATCGAAGAAGACTTTGCTCAAATGCTTGTTGAAGAAGGCTTCTCTACGCTTGAAGAAGTAGCCTACGTTCCTGTGAACGAGCTTCTTGAAGTAGATGGTCTAGATGAAGGTATCGTTGAAGAATTGCGTAACCGCGCGAAAGACGCACTGACAACTCTAGCGCTAGCGAAAGAAGAAACTTTCGATGGTGTTGAGCCAGCTGAAGACCTACTTGCACTTGAAGGTCTTGAGCGTGAAATGGCTTACAAGCTAGCAGCAAAAGGCGTTGCGACATTGGAAGACCTAGCTGACCAAGGCGTTGATGAACTAGAAGGCATCGAAGACCTAACTGCAGAGCGTGCAGGCGAGCTAATTATGGCTGCGCGTAACATCTGTTGGTTCGGCGACGAAGAATAATTCAGCAAGGAGAGAGAGCGGTATGACACAATTAACAGTTAAAGCACTGAGTGAAGAGATTGGTACGCCAGTTGACCGCTTAATTGAACAACTTGCTGATGCAGGCATGAAGAAAGCAGGGTCGGACCAAGTGACTGATTCAGAGAAGCAAACATTGCTAACGCACCTTAAAAAGGAGCACGGCGATACTTCTGGTGAAACAGAACCGACTCGTTTAACTCTTCAACGCAAGACCCGCAGCACGCTAAGTGTTGCCGCTGGAGGCGGTAAGAGTAAGGATGTTCAAGTTGAGGTACGTAAAAAGCGTACTTACGTGAAGCGCAGCACTATTGAAGATGAAGCGAAACGTGAAGCTGAGGAAGTAGCTAATCGTGAAGCGGAAGAGAAAGCACAACGCGATGCTGAAGAGCAAGCGAAACGTGATGCTGCAGAGAAAGCACAGCGCGAAGCCGAAGCAAAAGTAACACGTGAAGCGGATGCAAAACGTGAAGCTGAAGATAAGGCTCAACGCGCACAAGCTGAAAAGGCTAAAAAAGACATGAATTCAAAAAATGCAGACGCTAACGCACAAGCGAAAAAAGAAGCGGATGAACTTAAAGCTCGTCAAGAGCAAGAAGCAACTCGTAAAGCCGAAGCTGAAGCAGCTAAGCTTGTTGAAGAAGCTCGTAAGTTAGCAGAAGAGAACCAAGAACGTTGGTCTGAAGAAGAGAAGAAGAAGAAAGAGCAAGAGAAATCTGCGGATTACCATGTGACGACTTCTACTTACGCTCGTGAAGCTGAAGATGCGGCAGACAAAAAAGATGAGAAAGCACCTCGTCGTCGCAAGAAGAAACCAGCTCCAGCAACTCAACCTGGCAATAACCGTGGTGGTCGTAACCAACGTGGTCGTGGCGGTAAAGGTAAGCTTGCTAAACCAACTTCAATGCAGCAAGGCTTCGATAAGTCAGCGACTGTTGCAAAATCTGACGTTGCTATCGGCGAAACTATCGTTGTTTCTGAACTGGCTAGCAAAATGTCAGTTAAAGCAACTGAAGTTATCAAAGTAATGATGAAGATGGGCGCTATGGCGACTATCAACCAAGTGATCGACCAAGAAACAGCACAACTTGTTGCTGAAGAAATGGGTCACAAGGTAATCCTACGTAAAGAAAACGAACTTGAAGAAGCAGTACTAGCTGACCGTGATAGCGATGCTATCGCTGAAGGTCGTGCTCCTGTTGTTACTATCATGGGTCACGTCGACCACGGTAAAACTTCAACACTTGACTACATTCGTAAAGCACACGTTGCTTCTGGCGAAGCTGGCGGTATCACGCAGCACATTGGTGCTTACCACGTAGATACTGACAACGGCATGATCACGTTCCTTGATACTCCTGGACACGCGGCCTTTACTGCTATGCGTGCTCGTGGTGCTCAAGCGACAGATATCGTTGTACTTGTTGTTGCTGCAGACGATGGCGTAATGCCACAAACAATCGAAGCAATCCAGCACGCGAAAGCGGCAGGCGTTCCTCTGATTGTTGCTGTGAACAAGATCGACAAAGAGGGTGCAAACCCAGACAACGTTAAGAATGAGCTAGCTCAATACGACGTTATCCCTGAAGAATGGGGCGGTGAGAACATCTTCGTTCACATCTCTGCAAAACAGGGTACAAACATTGATGGTCTTCTAGAGTCTATCCTTCTTCAGTCTGAAGTTCTTGAGCTTACAGCGGTTAAAGAAGGCATGGCATCTGGTGTTGTTGTTGAATCTCGTCTTGATAAAGGTCGCGGTCCAGTTGCAACAGTGCTAGTACAGTCTGGTACTCTAAACAAAGGCGATATCGTTCTTTGTGGTCAAGAGTACGGCCGTGTTCGTGCAATGCGTGATGAAAACGGTAAAGACATCGAAACTGCAGGTCCATCTATCCCTGTAGAAATTCTAGGTCTTTCTGGCGTTCCTGCTTCAGGTGATGAAGCGACTGTTGTACGTGATGAGCGTAAAGCTCGTGAAGTTGCAAACTACCGTCAAGGTAAATTCCGTGATGTTAAACTAGCTCGCCAACAAAAAGCGAAACTAGAGAACATGTTCGCGAACATGACGGCAGGCGAAGTTGCTGAACTTAACGTTGTACTTAAAGCTGACGTTCAAGGTTCTGTAGAAGCGATTGCTGACTCTCTACTGAAACTGTCAACTGACGAAGTTAAAGTGAACATCGTAGGTTCTGGTGTTGGTGGTATTACTGAAACTGACGCAACGCTTGCTGCAGCTTCTAACGCTATCATCCTTGGTTTCAACGTTCGTGCTGACGCAACTGCGCGTAATACAGTTCAGAACGAAAACTTAGATCTACGTTACTACTCAATCATCTACCAACTGATTGACGAAGTTAAACAGGCAATGGGCGGTATGCTTGCTCCTGAATTCCGTCAAGAAATCATTGGTCTTGCACAAGTTCGTGACGTATTTAAGTCGCCTAAACTTGGTGCAATCGCTGGTTGTATCGTTACTGAAGGTACGATTAAGCGTAGCAACCCAATCCGTGTACTTCGTGAAAACGTTGTTATCTACGAAGGTGAACTAGAGTCACTTCGTCGCTTTAAAGATGACGTTCAAGAAGTTAAGAATGGTTACGAGTGTGGTGTTGGCGTTAAGAACTACAACGACGTTCGCGTTGGTGACCAGATTGAAGTATTCGAAATCGTTGAGGTTAAACGTACTCTAGACTAATCAGTCTGTACGACTCGACATATTGACTAAGGTTACTAACATTACTAATAAAGGTAATAAGGTAATCGGTTGTTGAATACACCATGGGGGGCTGGTAATTACCAAGCCCCCCATCTTTCTAAGTGAGAAAAGAAAATGTCAAAAGAATTTAGCCGCACACAACGTGTGTCTCAGCAGCTTCAAAAAGAGCTTGCGCTTATCCTACAACGTGAAGTTCGTGACTCACGTATCGGTATGGTAACTATCTCAGACGTAGAAGTGTCTCGTGACCTTGCTTACGCAAAAGTGTTCGTTACTTTCCTATGTATCGGTGAGCAAACACCTGAATCATGTCTTGCTGCTCTTAAAGAGCATGAAGTGCCAGTTCGTATGGCTCTTGGTAAGCGTATTCGTCACCGTCTAACGCCTGAAGTGCGTTTTACTTACGACAACACACTAGTAGAAGGCATGCGTATGTCTAACTTAGTAAGTGAAGTTTTAAACGACGATAAGCGTAAGCAAGAAGAGTCTGGCCGCACTGACGAAGCTCAGTCTAAGGGCGAAGAGTAATGGCTCGCCGTCGTAAAGGTCGCCCTATCAACGGGGTAATTCTGTTAGATAAGCCAACGGGCATTTCGTCTAATGATGCACTGCAAAAAGTAAAACGTATTTACTTTGCAGAGAAGGCAGGGCACACCGGTGCTCTTGATCCTCTTGCGACTGGCATGCTGCCAATTTGTCTTGGTGAAGCAACGAAGTTTTCTCAGTTTCTATTAGATTCTGACAAGCGCTACGTAGTAATCGCTAAGCTTGGTGAGCGTACCAATACCTCTGACTCTGATGGTGAAGTGGTAGAGACACGAGATGTTAACGTGACTCAAGAGCAACTTGAACGCTGCATTGCAAGCTTCAAAGGGGAAACCGACCAGATTCCATCAATGTTCTCAGCATTGAAGTATCAAGGTAAGCCTTTGTATGAATACGCACGTGCAGGTATCGAGGTGCCTCGTGAATCTCGTAAGATCACTGTTTACTCTATTGAACTGCTTCGCTTTGAAGGTGATGAAGTTGAGATGGAAGTGCATTGTTCAAAAGGCACTTACATCCGCACAATTACCGACGATCTTGGTGAAATGCTAGGTTGTGGTGCCCACGTGACCATGCTTCGCCGTACTGGTGTCGCTAAGTATCCGTACGATCGTATGGTGACTTTGGAGCAGTTGAACGAGATCCTAGAGCAAGCGCAGGCGCAAGAAATTGCACCCAAAGAGCTGCTTGATCCACTATTAATGCCAATGGACACAGCCGTTGAAGACTTACCAGAAGTTAACTTAAACGCGGAACTGACTGACCTAGTTCAGCACGGTATGCCCGTTCAGGTTTCTGGTGCGCCAACTGAAGGTACGGTTCGCATGACAAGTGGTGAAGAGAAACTGTTTGTTGGTGTTGCTCAGATTGCTGAAGATGGCCGAGTTGCACCGAAGCGTTTGGTTGTTTTCAGAGATGAAGAGCCACAAGCATAACGCTGAAACCTAGTTAGGTATTGGCGCTTAGCCTGGAAAAGCGAATCAATAATATAGAAAGCGAGCCCTTAATTTTAATGGTTCGCTTTTTTCGTTTTTCATCAGTTCGATTGTTATTGCACCAACTCGTAAACTTCCCTATAATCCTCGGCTCGCGTAGCGGCTGAATCAGAGATTGGCTGCTACAAATATAAACTTACTCTTATCAGGAGAGATTTATGTCTCTGAATGCAGAAACTAAAGCAGCAATCGTTGCAGAATACGCACAATCTGAAGGCGACACAGGTTCACCAGAAGTACAAGTAGCACTACTTACTGCTTCTATCAACCACCTACAAGGTCACTTCAAAGCGCACAAACACGATCACCACAGCCGTCGTGGTCTATTACGTATGGTTTCTAGCCGTCGTAAGCTTCTTGATTACTTGAAAGGCAAAAACCTTACTCGTTACCAAGACCTAATCAAGCGTCTAGGCCTACGTCGCTAATAGCGATGTCTGCAAAGACAGTTTGAAGAAAAGGAGCATTTATGCTCCTTTTTTTGTGCCTGTTATATTTTTAATGTTAAAAATGAAGGTTCTCTGTGCGGTTAACCTGATTTTTAATCGTGAAAATGTCTCTTACCAAGAAAATAGTTTATACTCTCGCACGCGAATAATTGTTTGATTATTTCGCACCCTAATTAGCTCAACAATAACAGTCACAGATGTCGGCCAATAGGTCGCGACTATTAAAAGCAGATGTTTAGTCTGATTGAACTTCTCGTCTTTTTTTACTAGTCGCGATTAGTTATTGCTGAGCATTCATTCACTTATTCTGAAAAGAGATTTTCAGATGAAGGATATACAATGTTTGAAAAACCAGTTGTAAAGTCATTCCAGTACGGTAACCACACCGTTACTCTAGAAACGGGCGTAATGGCACGTCAAGCTACTGCTGCTGTAATGGCGACTATGGACGATACATCAGTATTCGTTTCTGTTGTTGCTAAAAAAGAAGCTGTTGCGGGTCAAGATTTCTTCCCTCTAACAGTTAACTACCAAGAGCGTACATACGCTGCGGGTAAAATCCCTGGTGGTTTCTTCAAGCGCGAAGGTCGTCCATCTGAAGGCGAAACACTAACAGCTCGTCTGATTGACCGTCCAATTCGTCCACTTTTCCCAAGTGCGTTTAAAAACGAAGTTCAAGTTATCGCTACGGTTGTTTCTATCAACCCTGACGTAAACCCAGACATGATCACTATGATCGCAACGTCTGCTGCACTTGCTATCTCTGGTGCTCCATTCAATGGTCCTATCGGTGCTGCACGTGTTGGTCACATCGACGGCGAACTTGTTCTTAACCCATCAAATACTGAGCTTGAAAACTCTAAACTAGACCTAGTTGTGTCTGGTACAGAAGGCGCAGTACTTATGGTTGAATCTGAAGCAGATAACCTATCTGAAGAAGAAATGCTTTCAGCTGTTGTTTACGGTCACGACCAACAACAAGTTGTAATCAAAGCAATCAACGAGTTTGCTGCTGAAGTTGCAACTCCATCTTGGAACTGGGAAGCGGCAGCAGTTAACACTGAGCTTAAAGCTCAAGTTGCTGAACTTGCTGAAACTCGTCTATCTGACGCGTACCAGATCACTGAGAAAATGGCGCGTTACGAGCAAGTTGGCGCAATCAAGAACGACACTGTTGAAGCTCTAATTGCACAAGACGAAAACCTAGATGAGCGCGAAATCCGCGGCATGCTTGGTTCTCTAGAGAAAAACGTAGTACGTAGCCGCATTATTGCTGGCAACCCACGTATCGATGGCCGTGAAAAAGACATGGTTCGTGCGCTAGACGTACGTACTGGTGTTCTTCCACGTACACACGGTTCTTCTCTATTCACTCGTGGTGAAACTCAAGCACTTGTTACTGCAACGCTTGGTACACAACGTGATGCACAAATCATCGACAGCCTAATGGGTGAGAAGAAAGACAACTTCCTTCTACACTACAACTTCCCTCCATATTGTGTAGGTGAGACTGGTTTCGTTGGTTCTCCTAAGCGTCGTGAAATTGGTCACGGTAAGCTTGCTAAACGTGGTATCCAAGCAGTAATGCCTTCTGTTGACGAATTCCCATACACAGTTCGTGTTGTATCGGAAATCACAGAATCTAACGGTTCTTCTTCAATGGCTTCTGTATGTGGTACATCTCTAGCACTTATGGATGCTGGTGTTCCAATCAAGGCTTCTGTTGCGGGTATCGCAATGGGTCTTGTTAAAGAAGGCGACGATTTCGTTGTTCTTTCTGACATCCTTGGCGACGAAGATCACCTAGGTGATATGGACTTTAAAGTAGCAGGTACTAACGCTGGTATCACTGCACTTCAAATGGACATCAAGATCGAAGGTATCACTAAAGAGATCATGCAAATTGCTCTTAACCAAGCGCAAGGTGCACGTAAGCACATCCTTTCTGTAATGGATGAAGCTATCTCAGGTGCTCGTGAAGATATCTCTGAATTCGCTCCACGTATCCACACAATGAAAATCAGCTCTGATAAGATCAAAGATGTTATCGGTAAAGGCGGCGCAGTTATCCGTGCTCTTTGTGAAGAAACAGGTACTACAATCGAAATCGAAGACGATGGCACAATCAAGATTGCTGCTACTGAAGGCGCAGCTGCTAAAGAAGCTATCCGTCGTATCGAAGAGATCACTGCTGAAGTTGAAGTTGGCCGCATTTACCAAGGTAAAGTTGCTCGTCTAGCTGACTTCGGTGCATTCGTTACTATCCTTCCAGGTAAAGATGGTCTAGTACACATCTCTCAAATCGCTGATAAGCGCGTTGAGAAAGTGTCTGACTACCTAACTGAAGGTCAAGAAGTACCAGTTAAGGTTCTTGAAATTGACCGTCAAGGCCGTGTACGTCTAAGCATGAAAGAAGCAGTTGAAACGCCAGCTGAAGGCGAAGCACCTGCTGCTGAGTAATTCTTAGCCTATTAATGGGACTATCGCTTTTTAGTGATTTCTAACCCATTGGTAAAAAAGCATGTTATAAAGGGGAGCATATCGCTCCCCTTTTTTATTGCGGTCATAACAGGAGTAATTATTTGTGAAATGGTTTCAAACCGCGAGTATGTGTTTACTGCTTGTACTGACAGGTTGTGCGACAACATCAGATAACACCTCACGTTGGGTTTATCCACCAATGGCTGTGCCGCTGCAACCAAGCGTTCAGCAAGAGGTTCAAATTGCACGTCTTAGTCAATTATTACAGCGCCCGGACTTGAATGATGAAGTTCGATCTAAGATGCTGTTTGAACGTGGTAACTACTACGATAGTGTTGGCCTGCGTGATTTAGCACGCCTTGATTTCAATCAGTCTCTTTCATTGAACCCCGCTCAACCTGATATCTTCAACCTTTTGGGTGTTTACTTTACGCAAGTAGGGGAGTTTGATGCCGCTTATGAATCTTTTGATTCTACGTTAGAGCTTGATCCTGCAAACTCTTACGCTGAAAGAAATCGCTCTATCGCACTCTACTACGGCGAACGTTATGATTTAGCCAATGAAGAGATGATGAAGCATTATACCGATGACCCAAGTGATCCATTCCGTGCGCTTTGGTTATATATCATTCAGCACGAACTCACGCCAGAGCAAGCCAAGCTTGATTTGCAAAAACGTTACGAGAGCCGCGATGAGCAGTGGGGTTGGGTATTAGTCGCGATTATGCTTGATGACATTACTGAAGAGCAGGCTTTTAAGGCGATATTGACCGGTACTCGTGACAACACGCTACTTGCGCAGCGTCTAACTGAGACATATTTCTACCTTGCTAAGCGTTACCACATGAATGGGGACTACGCGAATGCGATCTCTCTGTACAAGTTGTCAGTGTCTTTCAATGTGTATGAATATGTAGAGCATCGTTACTCTTTCTTAGAGCTAAGCCGTATATTTACTACTCTTAAAGCCGAGCACTTAGCAAAAGTTAAGTTGGCTGAGGCCGAAGAAAAAGCCGACACAAAGTAAACGATATATTTTGATTCCGAACAACCGCTGCCTGTCAGCGGTTTTTTTATGCTCCTTTTTTATAAACAGGTGGGGGGGGCTCGTTTTTGATTGCTTTTTATTTAAACAACACTAAAATAGTTAGCCTTGCTAACTAAATGCCATTCTTGATTAGGTGAGTATGCTGAACCAGAATTTAGAAAAGATTGAGCGCTTCGCCTCTAAGATATGGCGAACTCAGGTAAATGAAGATCCTATTTGCCAATTGAGCTTCAATGAGTATGACTATTTGAAGGTCATTCAATCTTCTCCTGAACCGATCCGATTGACTGATCTTGCGATTGAGATGCAGGTTACAAAGCCTTCAGCAACCACTATGGTTCAGAGACTAGAGAGAAAGGGGCTTGTTGAGCGTAAAGTTTCGCTCGAAGATGCGAGGTCTAAGTTGGTCGTATTGACCAGCAAAGCTGAAGTCGGCTTAGAAGAAGAAAGTAAGATCTATCAGGTCATGGCACAGATATTGGAAAGTCGTTTGTCTGAGCAAGAGTCTCAGCAGCTAAACCTGTTATTAAATAAAGCTTTGAAGTAAATAATTTAGATATTTAGTTAGCCTTGTTAACTAATTTTTCGAGTCATATCTTGTTGATATGCGACTCACAGATGAAAGTAGAGTAAGAAATGAGTAACTCAATTAGTCGTCAGTTTTGGCGATACACAATCCCTACTGTGGCTGCCATGTTGGTTAATGGCCTTTACCAAGTGGTGGATGGCATCTTCATTGGCCGCTATGTGGGGGCTGATGGACTTGCAGGTATCAATGTTGCGTGGCCTGTGATTGGTTCGATTCTCGGTATTGGTATGTTGGTGGGTGTAGGTACAGGTGCGCTTGTCTCGATTCGCCAAGGTGAAAAAGATACTCAAGGCGCTAAGGAGATCTTAGCAACAGGTTTAACCTTGTTGTTGGCGATAACACCTATTGTTTCTGCATTGCTGTTTTTGTTTGCTGATAACTTCTTGCTTTGGCAGGGCGCAGAAGGGAGAGTGTATGAACTTGGCCTGCAATACTTACACATTCTGATTGGCGCGAGTGTCTTCACGCTAGGTTCGATCGCTATGCCGTTTTTACTGCGTAACGATGACAGCCCTAACTTAGCCACCATACTGATGATTGTCGGTGCGGTGATCAATATAGCTCTGGATTATCTGTTTATTGCTCAGTTTGGTTGGGAGTTGAAAGGTGCAGCACTGGCAACCGCGATTGCTCAGTTTGTAGTAACCGGTCTGGGTCTGGCTTACTTCTTCTCACGTCGAGCAAACCTGCGCTTGCGTTGGAATGAACTGAGACTGAAGTTATCGGTAATTCCTGAAATCTTCGCTATCGGTACATCAAGCTTCTTTATGTATGCGTATGGTTCGATGATGGTTGCGCTGCACAATGCGTTGTTCTCTCAATATGGCGACCAGTTGATGATTGGTGCTTACGCGATTTTGGGCTACATAGTGACGGTTTATTATCTCACAGCTGAAGGCATCGCCAACGGCATGCAACCATTGGTGAGTTATAACCATGGTGCGCGTAACCAAGCGAATATCCGTAAGCTACTTAAGATTGCGATGATGAGTTCGGTATTGATTGGTGTGGCGTTCGTGCTGCTTCTGAACGCGTTCCCACGTGAGTTTGTGTCAGTCTTTAACTCAGATGAACCTCAGCTAGTCGAGTACACCGTGTTGGGTATTCGATTACACATGTTTGCACTGGCGCTTGATGGTTTCTTAGTGGTAGCGGGTGCTTACTATCAGGCGGTCAACAAAGGCAGTAAAGCGATGTTTGTCATGCTAGGTAATATGCTTATCCAGTTACCTTTCTTGTACATTATGCCTAAGTTGTACGGTGTGCCGGGGATCTGGGTTGCGTACCCACTGTCTAATATTGCGCTAAGCGTGGTGGTGATGGTGATGCTCTACAAAGATGTAAAGAAGCTCGATGTCTCACCGATGAATACAGCGGCGGCATAGGTCGTATTTCTTAAGTAGAATTAAAAAGGTCTAGCGAATGCTAGACCTTTTTGTCTCTGTGGCTGATGGGTTTAACTCTAGAAACTAGATGTTTTTAACGTCTAAACCCGCAAGCTGATGCCAGTAGCCATTGCACTGGCGGCTTTCAATCTTCATTGGTTTTTGACCTTGCTCGTTCGCTCTGAAGTTATTGATTTCAGAGAAAGTGTCGATACCCAATGGACTCAGGCGAACGACATCGACCAAGTCATGCATGCTCGGTAGATCATTGACTAGGTTGTAGCAGTAACCTGATTGCGTCTGGATACCATTAAGGTTAAATACCGATTGGCCTTCTTGGCTTTCGACCTGTAGACCTGTTGGGTATTTGATGCAGCAGGTTTCGCAATCGTCTTTGGCTTTGTTCTCTGCTCGGGCTGTAAAGCAACGTGCAGAGTAAGCAAGAGGTAAGTAGCCATGGCTAAACACTTCTACTTCGAACTTATTACGAATATTAAGCTCTTCGCACTGTGTCATTACGTTGCTTAGCCACTCGCGAGAAAGCTCAACGGGCATACACCAACGCGTCATACCTTGTTTCAAGAACAGGTTCAGAGTGCGTGCATTGTAGGTGTTCACCGCAGGGCCAACAACAAAAGGCACCTTACTTTCACTTGCCAGTTGAATCGCAGATACATCATTGGCTTCAATGGCGAAGTCACCGTTATCAATGTACTTCTTCATGATGTTGACTTCGCTTGGGGCTTCTAGCAATGCCATGGTTGAAAGTACCACTTGCTTACCTGAATCAGACAGCTCTTTTGCTATGTCCATCCAGTGTTTTGCTTTCATCTCACGGCGCTTTGAGCACACCGCTTCACCGAGGTAGATGATGTCGGCAGAGCTTGATTTTGCTTGCTCATAGAAGCTTTCAACATCTTGTTTTGGCCAAAAATAAAGTAGAGGGCCTAATGCGTATTTCATTGAGTTCTCCATTTGGCTCTATTGCCATTTACGGTGGTAAGCGCCAAGCGTGGTTTGTGTACCTTCAGATACATTCGCCAGTGTCGCATTCCAAGCTTGTTCCACTTGGTATTGTTCAGGGTTCGCTAAGTAGCGATCGATGGCTGCGCGCCAAGTGCGAGTGACTTGCTCGACATAAGCAGGGCTACGTTGGCGACCTTCAATCTTCACAGAAGCAACATTCGCGGCGAAAAGCTCAGGCAACATAGATAGTGTGTTAAGGCTAGTTGGCTCTTCAAGTGCGTGATAACGCTTTCGCTCACCATCTACTTCTGCTTCAAATCGGCCTTTACATAGCGTTGGGTAACCTGCGTTCTCACCTGCTTCATACTTGTCGATAAGGATTTCGTTCAAGCGAGATTCAAGTCCGCCATCCGTTTCTTGCCAGCGAACGTATTTTGCTGGAGAACATGCCCCAACCGTATTTGGCGATTCACCCGTCATGTATGAAGAGAGGTAGCAACGGCCTTCTGCCATGATACATAAGCTACCAAAAGCGAATACTTCGAGGTCAACGTCAGAAGTGATGTTACGAGAAAGCTGTTTGACCTGATGGATCGACAATACGCGCGGCAATACCACACGCTTAACGTTGAAATTTTTATGATAGAAGTCGATAGCGGCTGCATTGGTCGCAGATGCTTGTACTGATAAGTGCAGCTCTAGTTCTGGATATTTATTTGCAGCGTACTCGAGCACCGCAATGTCAGCGATGATCAGCGCATCAACGCCTAGTGCGGCGGCGTTATCTACAGCGTTAGTCCAGCGTTCGAAGCCGTTTGGGTGAGCAAAAGTATTTAAGGCAACGTGAATTTTCTTGTTGCGGTCATGCACATACTGCACAGCACGATCGAGCTTTTTACCCGCAAAGTTAAGGCCTGCGAAGTGTCGGGCATTCGTATCGTCTTTGAATCCGATATAGACAGCATCCGCACCGCAATCAATAGCGGTTTTCAAAGCAGGTAAGTTACCCGCTGGGCATAAGAGTTCCATTTGCTCACTACCAATAGAATAAAATTGAAGCGAGTATTTTATGAAGAATTATGAATGACGGAATTGATGTAAGGCAGGTTTAGATGGATAAATCTGCTTTTACCCCATTTGAGGTACTGACGAATGGCGAATTTACGCTTTAGCTTGGTGTTGGAAGGCGTGTTTAATTAATTCTTGTGACGACGGTTTTGGGCGAACAGTTCTTCAACCTCTTGTTTTGGTTGAGGGCGATAGAAGTGGAAACCTTGAATTGAACCACAGTTGAGGTTAGACAGCAGGGTTGCTTGTTCACTGGTTTCGACACCCTCTGCAACCACGGTTAAATCGAGAGATTTCCCAAGGTTGATGATGTTTTCAATTACGGTAATTTGCTTTGGTAAGGTATCGATATCTGAGATAAAAGCTCGGTCAATTTTAAGCTCATCAATCGGAAAGCGAGCAAGGTAAGATAGAGAAGAGTAACCCGTACCAAAGTCATCAATGGATAACGCAAAGCCAAGTCTCTTAATCGCGTTCAGCATTTGAAGCGTGTGCTCACTATCACTCATTACGGCACTTTCTGTAAGCTCAAAGGTAATCGCACTTGGATCTAGCTCAGTAGAGCGCAGCAACTTCTCCATGAAATCAATCAATTTTGGATTACCAAACTGCTCTGGTGAAAGGTTGATCGCGACGCGACCAGGTAAAATACCTTGCATCTTCCAACGTTTCACCGTGGCAAATACTTCGCGCATTACCACACGACCAAGTTGTTCAATAAGGCCAGCTCGTTCCGCTACAGGAATAAATGCGGCAGGGCTAATATAACCTTCTACGGGGTGTTTCCAACGTACCAGAGCTTCTGCTCCGTTAATGGTGAAGTCACGCGCATTTACTTTTGGTTGGTACCAAACCTCAAGCCCGTTCTGTTGCAGTGCTTTTTGCAGTTCTATCTCAAGCCACAGTCGCATTCGCGCTTCTTTGTTCATCTGTTCGTTGAACTTGATCAGGCGGTTGCGTCCACGATCCTTAGCTTCATACATTGCGGTGTCAGCATTCTGTAGCAAGATACGTGCGTCACTGCCATCGTGAGGAAAGCTCACACTACCAATCGAGCAGGCTAAACGCTTGCTAAAATGGTGGAGATCGAAGGGTTGGTTGATCAGAGATATGATCTTTTCAGAGAGTATTTCAGGGGTTCGTGGGTGTTCAGGCTCAGGCAGAATAATACCAAATTCATCACCGCCTAAATGGCCAATAATAGCTTGACGAGGCAGTTGTCGTTTTAAGCGAGATGCGACCTCTTTAATCACTTTATCACCGATGTGGTGGCCAAGTGAGTCATTGATATTTTTGAAGTTATCGATGTCTAAGTAGAGCATCACAACAGGGGTCTTGTTGTGAATGAACTGCTCAAGGCTTTTGGTAAACCCAAGTCGGTTGTAGAGCTTAGTCAGTGTATCGATGTAGGCATCTTCACTGTTAGCGGGTGTGTATTGTTTTGTTGTTTCTTGAGCGTCTTGAATAAGTACGAGTTGGGTACTGCTTCCAAGAATGACCGTCGAGTCGATATTTAACTGAACTTTACGTTCAAAGCCACATCGAGCACCCGTTAAACAAACCAAGCCAGACTCAGAAATAATGGAGCTGAGGTCATTATTAAAGACTGTTTTGGTTTGTTCATCGATAAATAATCGGCCTAACTCTTCGCCAATCAATTCTGTGGTGGAGTTAAAACCAAGTAAGCGTGCAGCTGCAGGGTTCGAAGACAGAATGTAGTCGTTTTCAACTAATAGCAATCCGTCTGGGAGCAGGTGAGATAGCTTGTGGAATTTCGCTTCAGACTCTTCTAAAGAACGGACAAGTACTTGGTTTTCAGATGTATCGAAGGCGTGAAAGATGATGTATTCAGTCTTTTTACCATTGGTAAGCGGAGATAGGCTGAAATGAAGGCTAGTGTCTAAAGCCGTTTCGTTTAGGGTGATTTCCGCCTCAATTGTTTCGCCATTGAATGCACGCTCATAGTAAGGCTTAAGGTGTTGGTAGAATTGCTCGCCCAAGGTTTGGCGGTCATTCATGCCTACAAGCTCTGTTTTACTTAAACCAGCAATATCACAGTAACGCTCATTCACCATAAAATAGTTATGTTGAGCATCAAGTACCGCAAAAAAGAACGGGCTGTTTGCAGTAAGCTGTGTAAACCAATGTTGTAGTTGCTGGGGAGGCATCAAAGTACTACCAATTCTCCAAGAGCTTGAATATTCACTATCGATAAACATTGATTGCTTTTTGTTCAGCTATCGATGTTTACTTGTGAGTGCAGCGATTCGCTGTGATTTTCATGACCAGAGTTACTATAACTGTGATTATCAATATATTAAAGGTCGAGCATCAAACTGAATTAATTTGATACATAACAGTAACTGAGATCTCAACATCATCTATGATGCTTTCTATATTATTGACAAAGTTACGGATAAGTCACGTGATAAACAAGATACGCACTCAACTAGTTCAAAATGCCGCATCAATTTTGCGATCTCCAGTCCAGTTATTACCAAAATCAGTACAAAAAAAAGCCTTATTAGAAGCATTGAAAAATGTATTCAAGGAGGCTTTAGAGGATGGTGATTTTGAGTTCTTAGAAGACAAGTGGCTTAAAGTTTCAATAAAAGATATGGGGTTAAGTTGGTGTATTAGCTACAAAAATGAGCAACTAGTTGTCGCTGATAAAGAGGTCAATGAAGACGTGAGTTTTAGTGGCAATCTAAATGATCTCGTGTTGATTGCTGGGCGAAAAGAAGACCCAGATACGCTTTTCTTCCAACGTCGACTGTCTATTGAGGGCGATACCGAGCTAGGCTTGGAAGTGAAAAATTTGATGGATAGCGTCGATTTAGACTTATTGCCGACTCCTATGAAAACTTTGTTAAATCAATTAGCTGATTTTGTGCAGAAGGGAGTACAATCCCCAGATACACAAAGTGAGGTAATGAATGCTTATTCGAACTGAAGCACCGGCAGATATACTTGTCATCGATCGTTTATTGAAATCTGTTTTTGAAACGGATGCAGAAGCTAATTTGGTTATGAGCTTGCGTGAGAATAGCCATTTAACGCTATCGCTGGTGGCTTGTTCTGATGAAGGGGAGGTGGTTGGTCACCTGATGTTTAGCCCTCTTACTCTTGATGGTGACGATCATAACTGGCAGGGGCTCGCACCTCTCGCCGTGAAAGAAGAGTTCCGCAATCAAGGCATTGCCAAATCACTGGTTGAAGACGCATTTTCTACTTTGGTAGATTTTGGTTACCCAGCCTGTGTTGTACTCGGTGATCCTGCTTACTACGGTCGTTTTGGTTTCAAGGCGGCGAGCGAATTTGGCCTGAGTTGTGTTTGGGATGTGCCTGAAGGCGCTTTTCAAGCGATTGAGTTGGTAGAAGGGGCGTTTGCTGGGCATTCTGGTGAAATTGCTTACAGCCCAGAGTTCAACGACTTATAAGCTGATTTACCACTCAATAAGATACAAACTGATTTAGTCTAAATAAAGGAGCTTGATGCTCCTTTATTTTTTGTTAGTATCAGCCCCAATGAGCACCGTTTAAGTTCACTCGAAGAATATTAATACCAACAAACCAAAGGTTACGACCGCTAGATATGTCACAAACACACGCGCAATATCTACAAGAGATGGGCATTAGCCAATGGGAGTTAAGTCACCCAGAGCGTTTGGCTGGTTATGAATCTGAATTGACTCTGTTATCGAATGATTGCAAGTTACTGTTGGTTTCACCAGAAAAACCTCAGGATGATCTCGCCGTGATGTTTGAGCGAGTACTCAAAAGTATCAAGCTCGACTTATCTCAAGCTTTACACCTTCAACCGCAACACTTGTCTGCTGTGGATTTAAGTTCGGTTGAATGGGTATGGTTTGCTGGTTGCGAATCTGCCCATGAACTGAAGGCAAAAACACTTCAATCTCCATTACTGTCTGACATTAACGGTAATAACCAACATCGCCGCGACTTATGGCAACAAATTTGTGCTTATGACTAATCAACTTTTACCCACTTCAGAACAACACCTAGACGCAATTTGGCAAATTGAGCAGGCCGCGCATTCTCATCCATGGTCTGAAAATATGATCCGTGATCTTAATAGTCGTGGAGGCAGCCACCGTGTTTTAGAAGTCGATGGAAAGGTTGTCGGCTATTTCTATGCTCAGAACATTGTCGGTGAGGTTACTTTGCTGACGATAGCGGTTGACCCTAAGCAGCAAGGCAAAGGTTACGGTAAGGCTTTGGTTGAGCACTTTCTCGATATGTGTGAACAAGCTGACGCGGAAAGTGCTTGGCTGGAAGTTCGCGAAAGTAATGTAAATGCGTTTAATCTTTACGAAAAGGCCGGCTTCAATGAAGTTGATCGCCGTCGTAACTATTATCCAACCAAGCAAGGCAATGAAGATGCCATCATTATGAGCTATCTTTTTATGTCTTTTAGCTAGTCATGTTACGTCTTTTCGCGAACTAGACCGCTAGCTCCGGAATTAGCCACAAAATAGGGTGTAAACTGACCCTTTAGAAAGTGACACGCTTTCTGTATAATCCGCACACAGAATTCAAGGGCAAGTATTATCTACTTGCCCTTTTTACGCTTTAGATCAGCAAAGGGCGACTATGTCTTTCCAACAAGAAGTGAGCAAACGTAGAACGTTTGCGATTATCTCTCACCCGGATGCGGGTAAAACCACGATTACTGAAAAAGTTCTTTTATTCGGAAACGCGATTCAAAAAGCGGGTACCGTAAAAGGCCGTGGCTCTAACCAGCACGCTAAATCTGACTGGATGGAGATGGAAAAAGAACGTGGTATCTCGGTAACTACGTCTGTAATGCAATTCCCATACAACGATTGTCTAGTCAACCTACTCGATACTCCTGGACACGAAGATTTCTCGGAAGATACGTACCGTACACTAACCGCGGTTGACTCTTGTTTGATGGTTATCGATGCTGCAAAAGGTGTCGAGGATCGTACTCGTAAACTGATGGAAGTAACGCGTTTACGTGATACACCAATCGTAACGTTTATGAACAAACTTGACCGTGATGTTCGTGACCCAATGGAAGTGCTAGATGAAGTGGAAAGCGAGCTAGGTATGGCTTGTGCTCCAATCTCTTGGCCTATCGGTTGTGGTAAAGAGTTTAAAGGCGTTTACCACATTCACCGTGATGAAACGATCTTGTATGAATCTGGCCACGGCCATGAGATCCAAGAAGTTCGCATCATCAAAGGTCTAGATAACCCTGAACTAGACGAAGCTGTTGGCGAAGATCTGGCGAGCAGCGTTCGTGAAGAGCTTGAATTGGTTATTGGCGCATGTCCTGAGTTTGATCACGAACTGTTCCTTGCTGGCGAGTTGACTCCGGTTTACTTCGGTACTGCATTGGGTAACTTCGGTGTTGACCATATGCTTGATGGCCTAACTCGATGGGCTCCTGCGCCTCAAACACGTCAAGCAAATGAGCGTGATGTTGAAGCGACTGAAGAGAAGTTCTCTGGTTTCGTATTTAAGATCCAAGCAAACATGGATCCAAAACACCGTGACCGTATCGCATTCATGCGTATCGTATCGGGTACTTACGACCAAGGTATGAAGATGAACCATGTTCGTACTGGTAAGAACGTCAGTATCTCTGATGCAGTAACCTTCATGGCGGGTGACCGTGCTCGTGCTGAAAAAGCATACGCGGGTGACATAATTGGTCTGCATAACCACGGCACAATTCAGATTGGCGATACCTTTACTCAAGGCGAAAGCTTGAAGTTCGCAGGTATTCCTAACTTTGCGCCTGAGCTATTCCGTCGTATTCGTCTGCGCGATCCATTGAAGCAGAAGCAACTTCTAAAAGGCTTGGTTCAGCTTTCTGAAGAGGGCGCGGTTCAAGTATTCCGTCCTTTGCAAAATAACGATCTGATCGTTGGTGCAGTTGGTGTACTTCAGTTTGATGTGGTTGTAGCGCGCTTGAAAGCGGAATACAACGTTGAAGCGATTTACGAAGGTGTGAACGTTGCAACTGCACGTTGGGTTGAGTGTGATGACGCTAAGAAACTAGAAGAGTTCAAACGTAAGAGCCAAGCTAACCTAGCGTTAGATGGTGGTGATAACCTATCTTACATCGCACCGACTATGGTGAATTTGAACCTAGCTTCTGAACGTTTCCCAGAAGTTCAGTTCCGAGCGACGCGCGAGCACTAATCACTCTGCGCTCTATTCGAGTTAAACAAAAACGTCTATTGTTCTGCAATAGGCGTTTTTTTATTCGTGTCATTTGAGGTTAGAGGCTTAAGGTAAGTATGTTCAGTTGGATAAAAGCTTGGATTAATAAATACGATAAGTGGTGCGAAGAGCTTGGCTTAACGCCTGAAAATAAGCGCAGCTGCGTGGCTTATCGCCGTGATCCTCAAGGACAACAAACAGAGAGTAGGGAAGATGACACCAGAATTAAGTGAATTTCCGCTGTTTGACACCCATTGCCATGCGGACTTTGACATCTTTGAGCAAGGTTTTTCACTTGATAAAGGTATTGAAGGTTACGTTAAAGAGGCGAAACAGGCGCAAGTCGAGAAGTTAATCATCCCTTCTATTGGCCAAAGTAACTGGAGGAAGCTTGGTGAGATCGCTCAATCTTACCCTAATGTTTACTACGCTTTAGGTTTCCATCCTTATTTTTTAGAGCAAGCCAATGACGAGCAATTCTCAGAGCTTCGCCGATTACTCTCATCAAAAACCAGTCAATGTGTTGCGATAGGAGAGTGTGGTCTCGACTTTTTTGTCGATGTTGCACGGGAGAAACAAGAGCGTTTTTTCATTCAACAAATAGAGCTAGCTAAGGCGTTTAAGCTGCCTTTAATCATCCATGAAAGGAAGTCTTTTAACCGACTTATTGAGCTAATAAAGCAGTATAAATTTACTTTGGGTGGCGTGATTCATGGATTTTCAGGGAGCGAACAGCAGGCTTTGGCGTGGATTCAGCTTGGTTTCTATATTGGTGTCGGTGGAACGATTACTTACCCAAGAGCACAAAAAACACGCACCACTATCTCAAAACTGCCTCTTGAGTGCCTGGTATTAGAAACGGATGCCCCGGATATGCCCATGCATGGAAAACAAGGAAATGTTAATCATTCCAAGTATTTAGTTACGATCTTAAATGAACTGTTTTTGCTTAGAAAAGAACCGAAGCAATCGGTTGCAGCGCAAGTTTGGCAAAATAGCCATCGCGCATTCGGTATATGTGAATAAAATCGAAGGTTTTTGTTTATCGTTTGCGTAAATTGCACTTGGCTTGTGATTCGGCTCACATTTACGTGTGAATGGTACATGAATCTTCTACGAAAGTGTGAGGACGGCATTACTTTATTAGTGGTCGCATGAGTATAATTGCCTCCGCTTTATAGCCCCATTTTGTAACACGCCAATAAATAACTAATAAGGAAGTCATAAACTATGAGCCTGTTTATGAGCCTCGTCGGAATGGTTGCACTGATTGCAATCGCAGTACTACTATCCGACAACCGCAAAGCAATTAATCTAAGAACAGTGGGTGGCGCTTTCGCTATCCAATTCGCACTTGGTGCATTCGTACTTTACATCCCTTGGGGTCGTGATCTACTTGCAGGTTTCTCTGCCGGTGTAGCAAACGTGATCGACTACGGTAAAGATGGTACTGGCTTCCTATTTGGTAGCCTTGTTAACTTCTCAGTTGACGGTATCGGATTCATCTTTGCATTCCAAGTTCTACCAACACTAATCTTCTTCTCTGCTCTTATCTCTGTACTTTACTACATTGGTGCGATGCAAGTTGTAATCAAGGTTCTTGGTGGTGGTCTTCAGAAAGCTCTAGGTACTTCTCGCGCCGAGTCTATGTCTGCAGCTGCAAACATCTTCGTTGGTCAAACGGAAGCGCCTCTAGTTGTTCGTCCATTTGTTCCTAAAATGACTAACTCTGAACTATTCGCAGTAATGTGTGGTGGTTTAGCGTCTGTTGCTGGTGGTGTACTAGCGGGTTACGCATCTATGGGTGTACCTCTAGAGTACCTAGTAGCAGCGTCATTCATGGCAGCACCTGGTGGTCTACTATTCGCTAAAATCATCAAGCCTGAAACTGATGAAGTTGACGAGAACCTAGGTTCAGACATCGACGGTGGCGACGACAAGCCTGCTAACGTTATCGATGCAGCTGCTGGCGGTGCGTCAGTTGGTCTACAACTAGCACTTAACGTTGGTGCAATGCTACTAGCATTCATCGGTCTAATCGCTCTTATCAACGGTATCCTAGGTGGCATCGGTGGTTGGTTCGGTATGGAAAACCTAACTCTAGAACTTCTTCTAGGTTGGATCTTCGCACCGTTAGCATTCATCATTGGTGTTCCATGGGAAGAAGCAACTATTGCTGGTTCTTTCATTGGTCAGAAGACAGTTGTTAACGAATTCGTTGCATACCTAAACTTCGTACCATACATCGGTGAAAATGCTCAAATCGTTGAAGCGACTGGTCAAGTAATGTCTGTTAAGACTCAAGCAATTATCTCGTTCGCTCTATGTGGTTTCGCAAACCTTTCTTCAATTGCGATTCTTCTAGGTGGTCTAGGTGGTATTGCTCCAAACCGTCGTCACGACATCGCACGTATGGGTGTTAAAGCGGTTGTAGCTGGTACTCTATCTAACCTGATGGCAGCAACAATTGCTGGCTTCTTCCTGTCTTTCTAATCAGTTAGAAATCGATATATAGACGCCATAATAATATCGCCCCGTAGCAAGAAATTGCTGCGGGGCTTTTTTGTTTTTGGGCCTAGTGATTTTGAGCATTTGCATGAGTGAATGCTTGGAGTCGAAAATGGGTCTAGAATGTTTTTTTGAGATACAAACCGTTTGCGTTCTAAGGAGCACTACAATTTATTGATGGATACCTATAATGTATTAGCTAAAGGGATAGGATGTCTCTGCTGGCAAGAAAGTAACATTGAGATTAGCTCGAACGTTATTCTTCTGGGATTAAGCCAAACTTAGCAATACGCTATAGATGTTAGACACAACATGACTGATTTGTTGTGCCATAGACCAAACTGGTACTGTGCGGTGACAAGGATTGCAATTGGTAGCGAAAGTTATCAAGTCTTCAGGGAACCAAGTCCGTTCATTTGTGACTACTGAGCATTACTAAAATATCCATCTATACTGGATGGATGGTGAAGTAGTTAACTATTTGAATATATTGATCGGAGATAGAAATGAGCGATTTAAAAGCAGCAGCTCTACGTGCACTTAAACTTATGGACCTAACTACGCTAAATGACGACGATACTACTGAAAAAGTAGTGGCACTTTGTCATGACGCGAAGACTGCAGTTGGCAACACCGCTGCAATCTGTATTTACCCTCGCTTTATCCCAGCCGCTAAGAAAGCGTTGCGTGAGCAAGGTACTCCAGAAGTACGCATCGCGACTGTAACTAACTTCCCTCATGGTAATGACGACATCGAAATTGCTGTTGCTGAAACAAAAGCAGCGGTAGCGTACGGCGCAGACGAAGTTGACGTAGTATTCCCATACCGTGCTCTTATTGCTGGCAACGAAGAAGTGGGTTTTGAGCTAGTTAAACAATGTAAAGCCGCTTGTGGTGACATCACGCTTAAAGTGATCATCGAAACTGGTGAGCTAAAAGAAGAAGCACTGATTAAGAAAGCTTCTCAGATCTGTATCGAAGCAGGTGCAGACTTCATCAAAACTTCAACAGGTAAAGTGCCAGTAAACGCGACTCCAGAGTACGCGCGCATGATGCTTGAAGTTATTCGTGACATGGGCGTAGCTAAAACAGTGGGTTTCAAACCAGCTGGTGGCGTACGTACAGCTGAAGATGCTCAAGCTTACCTAGCAATGGCTGATGAGCTACTAGGCGCTGACTGGGCAGACAACATGCACTACCGTTTTGGTGCTTCAAGCCTACTGACTAACCTTCTTAATACATTAGAAGTGACAGACCAAACTGCTGATCCAGCAGCATACTAATTTACTCGTCATATTTGACGCCGCAGCGTTGTTGACTGCGTAAGTTCACCGGTTCGCCGGCCGTCCTAATCACATAGAGCTTCTATGTTCATAGGAATGAACTTCGATTTTCTTTCAAGAGAATAGTCGCCTAGCTGCAACGCCAAATATTTAGAGTATTGATAATAACAAGTCTGTTTGATGGAGTGGCGTTAAGTCACTCCATATTACCTCTTTCCCTACAAACCATACTCACTAGAGTTTGGGAGGCACTAATGTATCTACCTCAAGAAATTATTCGCAGAAAACGTGATGGTGAAGTCCTAACGACTGAAGAAATTAACTTCTTCATTCAAGGCGTGGCTAAAAATACCGTTTCTGAAGGCCAAATTGCAGCATTCGCAATGGCTATCTTTTTTAATGAAATGACGATGCCAGAACGTATCGCACTGACGTGTGCAATGCGTGATTCGGGCATGGTGATTGACTGGAGCCACATGAACTTTGATGGCCCAATCGTTGATAAGCACTCTACTGGTGGTGTTGGTGACGTAACTTCTCTGATGCTTGGCCCTATGGTGGCAGCATGTGGTGGTTTCGTTCCAATGATCTCTGGTCGTGGTTTAGGCCACACTGGCGGTACGCTAGACAAACTTGAATCTATCCCTGGTTACAATATTACACCCACCAACGATGTGTTTGGTGCTGTAACCAAAGAAGCTGGCGTAGCGATCATCGGCCAAACTGGTGATTTAGCACCGGCTGATAAGCGCGTTTACGCGACTCGAGATATCACGGCAACAGTCGACAACATCTCGTTGATCACAGCTTCAATTTTGTCTAAGAAATTGGCTGCTGGTCTTGATTCTTTAGTGATGGACGTAAAAGTAGGTTCAGGCGCATTCATGCCGACTTATGAAGCGTCTGAAGAGTTAGCAAAATCTATCGTTGCAGTAGCAAACGGCGCAGGTACTAAAACAACGGCAATCCTAACGGACATGAACCAAGTTCTGGCTTCTTCAGCGGGCAACGCAGTAGAAGTACGTGAAGCGGTTCAATTTCTAACCGGCGAATATCGTAACCCTCGTTTGCTAGAAATTACGATGGCATCGTGTGCTGAAATGCTGGTTCTAGGTAACCTTGCAAAAGATTCAGACGAAGCGCGTGAAAAACTGATGGCAGTACTGGATAACGGTAAAGCAGCAGAGTGCTTCGGTAAAATGGTAGCGGGCCTTGGTGGTCCAACTGATTTCGTAACGAACTACGATAACTACCTAGAAAAAGCAGAAATTGTTAAACCAGTGTACGCGCTAGAAAGCGGTGTAGTATCAGCGATGGATACGCGTGCAATTGGTATGGCTGTCGTTGGTATGGGCGGTGGTCGCCGCGTAGCAACAGACAGCATTGATTACGCAGTCGGTTTTGATAGCTTCATTCGCCTTGGCGAAGTAGCAAGTGACGATAAACCATTAGCAATGATTCATGCTCGCAATGAACAACAGTGGCAAGAAGCTGCAAAAGCATTACAAAATGCAATCACTGTGGGCGGAGAATATACAGCAACGCCAGACGTTTACCGTCAGATTCGTTCTGAAGACGTGTAAATAACAGGTATCGGCATACCTTGTGTATGCCGATAAACAGAGTTCTGGTGCAAAGAGCAATAAGTTGGTGAAGAAAATGAAAAGAGCATTTATTTTAGTTTTAGATTCATTCGGTATCGGCGAAACCGCAGATGCGAACACATTCGGTGATGTAGGTTCAGACACTATGGGTCACATTGCTGACCATTGTGATCAAGGTCTTGCAGACAATGCGGATCGTAAAGGTCCACTAACGCTGCCAAACCTGTCTAAGCTAGGTTTAGCTATGGCTCACAAAGAGTCTACAGGTCGCTTTGCTCCTGGTATGGACGCAGACGCTGAGATCATTGGAGCGTACGGTCACGCTGCTGAGCTGTCTTCTGGTAAAGACACGCCATCAGGTCACTGGGAAATCGCAGGTGTACCGGTACTGTTTGACTGGGGCTACTTCACCGACAAAGAAAACAGTTTTCCAAAAGAACTGACTGACCGCATCCTTGAGCGTGCAGGTTTATCTGACTTCTTAGGTAACTGTCACTCATCGGGTACAGAAATCCTAGATAACCTAGGTGAAGAACACATGAAGAGTGGCTTGCCAATCTTCTATACTTCAGCAGACTCTGTTTTCCAAATCGCATGTCATGAAGAGACATTCGGTCTACAGAACTTATTAGACCTTTGTCAGATTGCTCGTGAAGAGCTAGAAGACTACAACATCGGCCGTGTTATTGCGCGTCCATTCATTGGCCCAGGTAAAGGTCAGTTCGAACGTACTGGTAACCGTCGTGACCTTTCTGTTGAGCCGCCAGCGGCGACAGTTCTTCAGAAATTGGTTGATGAGAAGGGCGGTAATGTTCACTCAATCGGTAAGATCTCTGATATCTATGCGGGTTGTGGTATTACTCAGAAAACCAAAGCAACAGGTATCCCTGCGTTATTTGAAGCGACTAAAGAAGCGATCAATGAAGCGGGTGACAACACTATCGTGTTCACTAACTTCGTTGATTTCGACTCAGCTTACGGTCACCGCCGTGATGTTGCAGGTTACGCAGCGGCGCTAGAGTACTTCGATGGCCGTATCAATGAAATCATCGATATGATGAAAGAAGATGACGTGCTTATCCTAACTGCAGACCACGGTTGTGATCCGACATGGCCAGGTACTGACCATACTCGTGAACACATCCCTGTGATTGTTTACGGAAACAAGGTTCCTGCTGGCTCTCTAGGCCGTCGCGATACCTTCGCTGATATTGGTCAAAGCTTAGCGTCTTACTTTGGCACATCGCCAATGGGACACGGTACAAGCTTTCTATAATAGTTAACGAAGAGAGAGGGAAACCTCTCTCTTTTTTTTGTTTTGAGATTAAGGATATTTTCAATGGCTACTCCACATATTAATGCTGAAATGGGTGATTTCGCTGACGTAGTTCTAATGCCCGGCGATCCGCTACGTGCAAAATACATCGCTGAAACCTTCCTAGAAGAAGTGGTTCAAGTGTGCGATGTTCGTAACATGTTTGGTTACACGGGTACTTACAAAGGCCGTAAGGTTTCGGTAATGGGACATGGTATGGGCATTCCATCTTGTTCTATTTACGCGACTGAGCTGATCAAAGACTTTGGTGTGAAAAAGATCATTCGTGTCGGCAGTTGTGGTGCAGTGAGCGAAGATATCAAAGTACGCGATGTGGTTATCGGCATGGGTGCGTGTACCGACTCAAAAGTGAATCGTATTCGCTTTAAAGGTCATGACTTCGCGGCTATTGCGGATTACAAAATGGTGCGTGCGGCAGAAGATGCAGCCAAAGCGCGTGGTGTAGACGTAAAGGTTGGCAACCTATTCTCGGCTGAGTTGTTCTACACGCCAGATCCTGAAATGTTCGAAGTCATGGACAAGTACGGCATTGTCGGCGTAGAGATGGAAGCGGCGGGTATCTATGGTGTATGTGCTGAATACGGCGCAAAAGCTCTGACTATTTGTACTGTTTCTGATCACATCAAAACTGGTGAGCAAACCACATCAGATGAACGTCAAACGACTTTCAACGACATGATGGTTATCGCACTCGACTCTGTGCTGCTTGGTGACCAAGACTAATCAGCTAATAGATACCGCAAAGTTTAATAGATAACAAAAGCCCCGTTGCTGCCTGAGCTTCGGGGCTTTTTATTGAATTTGTTAAACTAAGCCGTTAAGAACTGACATTTTTAAGCAGCCAGTTTTCCCCAGACTTAGCCTTTCTTTTACGAATAAGCATGATGAACAACACGCCACTGACAAATCCCATTAAGACCATGCCGATCATGTAGCGATCGCTCTTACGGTAGTGATGATCAGAAATAGCTGTCATTTTTCCTGTCTCAAAAGTCACGCGGATAAAGCCAATGATCATACTCTCTGGAGAGTAAATAGGTTCAACGAGTTGCTGCCTGCCGATACTTGCCGTTGAAAGAGGTGTGTCTAAGCCAAGAACCTCGCGTACCGAGAGCGCTTTTTCACTCGAAGCCAGTCGGATCCCTTCTGCATCGTAGATGGTGGTATCAAATACCAATCGATCCTGAGACAGTTGGTTAGTGAGCTCTAGTAGGCGCTCTTGGTCTTGCTGAGTGATCATCTTACTGGCTGAAAGTGATGCCTGTGAGATCAGTAGTTTGGTCAGCGTTTCCAACTGTTTTGCTTGGATCTTCTCATTACCTTTACTGATCACTACTGTGTTTTTAATGGTTACCACGAACATAGCAGCCAACAGAATTAGGGCTAGTACTCGTAAAGCGTTACGTATTGAGAACAATGATTCATTCATGTTTCACGAAGCCTGAAATAAACAAATGTTATGATTAAGACATATTGAGACTTGCGTTTTCAAATTGCAATAGGTTAACGTTTAGCATAGTTAATTAGGAATCATACACATGGACGCTCAGAAATATCTGCCGATTAAAAGGCATACGACATTATTAACCCGACTCCCCGAGACACGTTTCGCTTCTCAACTCGCAAAATCTAAAGCCAATTGGATTGTGTTCGGTGAGTACTTATCTCCACAATCATTTGATGACATCGACTTTTTCACTGGTACCTACAACACCATCCTCAATACGTGGAAGGTGGGACATTACGAAGTGGCACTGATGTCAGGGAACTTAACCCCGGCACACGAAGAAATTTTACAAGCACTGAAGCTTGATTATGCTTGCCTTAGCGAGGTCCCAGACTTATCTAAGCCAGGTTTGATCGTGATGGATATGGACTCCACAGCAATTCAAATTGAATGCATCGATGAGATAGCAAAGCTCGCAGGAGTCGGAGAGTTAGTTTCTGAAATCACAGAGCGTGCGATGCAAGGCGAGCTCGACTTTGAACAGAGCCTACGCCAACGCGTTGGGGCACTGAAAGGTGCGGATGAGTCGATACTGGAGCAAGTGCGCCAGTCATTACCATTCATGCCAGACTTGGTTGAGCTAGTGAATACTCTGAATAAACTTGGCTGGAAGACGGCGATTGCATCGGGTGGTTTTACTTATTTCTCAGACTACCTGAAAGATACGCTTGATCTTGACCACGCTCAGTCAAACACGCTAGAGATCGTCAATGGTAAATTGACGGGTGAAGTATTAGGCGATGTTGTTTCCGCACAGACCAAAGCGGATATCTTGGTAGAACTTGCTGAAGAGTATGAACTGGAACTGCATAACACCGTTGCCGTGGGTGATGGTGCCAATGACTTGGTTATGATGGGTTCTGCCGGTTTAGGGATTGCTTACCATGCAAAACCGAAAGTTGAACAACAAGCTCAAACTGCTGTGCGTTATGCTGGCTTAGGTGGGGTGCTTTGTATCTTGTCAGGTGTATTAGCTAAGCAGCAAAAAATTAGCTGGCAAGCGAAGCCTTAGTCATATTTAGGGCGGTATAACGGATACAAAAAGCAGGTGATGAGCCTGCTTTTTCTATTTTTAAATCCGATAAGTCGACAAACCGGTAAGTTGATCTGGTTATTTAGTGCGAGAGTTCTAATCGAATCAATACTTCATCGGTAATGTCTTCTATCTCACCATAACCAATAAAAGCGGTGACCTCACTCTCTAACTTCTTCGCTTGGTGCATACTGATGCGCGAAAGCTCGGCTAAGTCTGATTGGAACAAACTTGTTAATGGATTAAAGATAGGGGCGGTAGTGACTCGCAGTACATACACATCACCCAGATCTTGTGCCTTCTTAATGAACGAGATACGTTCTTTCGTAGATGCAAAGTCTTTCACCAACTTCGTATGTACAGATTGAATCTTGTTACCAAACTTTATCGCAGCAATGTATACGTCATGATGTTTTGGCTCTGCACCTTCAATTCTTTTCAGTGGCTCAGCTAATAGTGAATTAGAGTGACCTTTGAAAATCGGTTCCAGTGAAAACTTTTGGTTGTGCCCAAGTTTAGCGAGTAACGCTAGATGCTTGTTCAGCGGGAAGTTCACACCAATGAGCTTACAACGCAACGTTGAGCCCGGCTTATCAATGAAAATTGGATTACTGACCATTTTGTTAAGCAAAACAGTGTGCAGTGATTTAAGCAGTGAATCGGTGGGCAGTATTTCTTGCTTCTTATTTAGCTTACTTTGGTTCTGATCGATAAGCCCATTGAGGAAGGCGATGGTACGCATTGTTTTTGCATTCTCGGTGATAACCAATTGAACATTGCAACCGTTCGGGCTTACACGAATTACATGGTAAGGCACTGTGCTTAATGGCAAGTTTTTATCATAGAGTTGCAGTTCATTAAAATTCACCACAACCGGATCATCAATCTTGAGTACCATTGGGTGTTCAAGGGTAATGCTTAGGCCACGTTTTGATATGTCTACAGTGTGTCCATTTATTGTTGGGCTATCTTGTGATGTGAGTTGAATTGGCGATTTAAAGCTATATCTCGGTTCTTTACGACGACTTTGGGAATCAAAGTAGATACTTTGAATGTTCCCCACCACCGTTCGAGGATGGCGAAAGCGATTAAGGTCACTGCTTGGAATGCGTGGTTTTTCACTTAATAGGTAATCGGCAGCACTTTCGTGATCACCGATCTCTTGCAAGATACCGCAATGAGTCAGTTGCGCAGAGCTTTGAGCAAGCGTATCTGAATGCTCAGCTAAGGCTTGTCGCTCAGCGTCGGATAATTCGAAAACCGAGAATTTGAACGCCTTCCAACTTTTACGTTTACCGCCGATGTGCCAGAACAGTTGCCTCTCTTCACGAGAAGCTTCAGGCAGCATCATCGAGTAGAACAAGGTCTTATTTTTATGTTCATGGGTAAAAGAGTAGATAACGTTACTGGTTCCCTTCACGCCAGGCTTAGCGAGTAAGTTCATACGTTGTTCGTTGAACAAAGTGCCCAGAGCCTGTTGGTTACGCTCATCATGCCAATATTGCCATTGGGGATGATTGTTATCCGTGAGTAGGGCGAGCTTCAACTCACTACCACTGAAGAATAGAGGGAGATTACAGGTGTACTTTAGATAGGTGTGTTCAATACCGCGAGTTCGCGTTCGAATGAGCCTATCTTGATTCTCATGGCTGGTTTTCTTGCTGACACTATTTAGAGATTCATCGAGTAAACGAGCCACACTCGTTGTATCGCTGATTCTCATGCATCTTAAAAATTTAACTGCATTGTTCTCGTAGGATTCATCAATACCCAGAATACGAAATTCAACCGCCTCATTAACATCGGCTTCTAGTGACTTCTCAACAAGCTCAGTGAATTTAACACTGATGATTTCCCCTAGGTTATATTTAAATGCCCTTGGTACCTTGAACTTTGCACCCGACGGAGAAATATCAACCGTCACACCATGTAGGCTTTGTCCTTTAGGCGTGGTGATTTCAACCTGTGAGCTAATCTTGAGCCTATTTTCTTTGCGTTTTAAATCGTAACCGAGGTTAATGGCTTCTGCTTCATAGGGGCTATCAGCGTTAGTGATATCGTGGTCATCTTGAGAGGATGTTTTAACAATATTACGAAGAGGTTGAATGCGAGGTGTCATCACTAACTCCCACACGCCCTCGGTATAACCTTTAAATTTTTTAGTACCACGTTGATACGCGTTCAAAGCTATGTCATCAAGCCAATGTTTACGCTCGTCTAGCGTGAATTGATGACATTCATTATCAATACGCCCGCGTAAATCAATGCTCTTTGTGCACGGAGCCATGATACGATTCAGTTCCATTTTAACGAGCAGTTTTAGAGACGGCGATTCGCCTTCTGTCATTTGAGAAAGAAGGAATTCGAAATCTTCGGCATGGTAGGCCGGAATAAGTCGTTCTGCTACAGATAGAATTTCAGATTGCTGCATACTTTTCTTGTTAGAATGGATGGTGCGTTATTGTTATCGACGAGTTGTATTTGATCTTTAGGTATTCGTGGCCCTACTGCAACTTTTATTTTCACCTGTACGGTCAACGGGGTCACAAAATAGCAACATTTACCCGTTACCAAGCAAATTATTGAGGTTTTATGGCTAAGGCAAAGCGAGCTTATGTGTGTAATGACTGTGGTGCTGACTTTCCACGTTGGCAAGGGCAGTGCAATGCATGTGGTGCTTGGAACACGATTACAGAAGTTAGGTTAGCCGCTTCACCTCAGGTCGCGCGCAATGAACGACTAAGTGGTTACGCTGGTGGTGCAACTGAATCTTCGGTTCAAACGCTATCGGAAATAGACTTGCAAGAGGTCCCGCGCTTTAGTAGTGGCTTCAAAGAGCTTGATCGTGTACTTGGTGGTGGTGTTGTACCTGGCGCTGCGATTCTTATTGGTGGTAACCCTGGAGCCGGTAAATCAACGCTGTTATTGCAGACTATGTGTCAGCTTTCTTCCCAGTTACCGACACTTTATGTCACTGGCGAAGAATCTCTTCAACAAGTTGCGATGCGAGCATCTCGATTAGGGTTACCAAAAGAGCATCTCAAAATGCTCTCTGAAACCAATGTTGATAAAATCTGTCAGGTTGCAGAAAGAGAGCAGCCTAAGATCATGGTTATCGATTCAATCCAAGTTATGCATGTCGCTGATGTTCAATCGTCTCCAGGCAGTGTTGCTCAGGTGCGCGAATCGGCAACCGCATTAACGCGTTATGCGAAACAGAACAACGTTGCCGTATTCCTAGTCGGGCACGTAACTAAAGACGGTACCTTAGCTGGACCAAAAGTACTTGAACACATTATTGACTGCTCGGTGCTGTTAGATGGCGGAACGGACAGTCGTTTTAGAACCTTGCGCAGCCACAAGAACCGTTTTGGTGCAGTGAATGAGCTAGGTGTGTTTGCCATGACAGGGCAAGGGCTAAAAGAAGTTAGCAATCCATCGGCTATTTTCCTGTCTCGTGGTGAAGAAGAAACCTCAGGCAGTTCAGTGATGGTGGTTTGGGAAGGGACGCGTCCACTTCTTGTCGAAATTCAAGCGCTGGTGGATTATTCGCAGCTGGCTAACCCGCGTCGCGTCGCTGTTGGTCTCGAGCAAAATCGACTGTCATTGTTATTAGCCGTGCTGCATAAACACGGCGGCTTACAAATGGCTGACCAAGATGTGTTTGTGAATGTCGTTGGTGGTGTTAAAGTAACCGAAACCAGTGCTGATCTTGCATTGGTAATGGCATTACTTTCGAGTTTCAGAGACCGCGCATTGCCAAAAGATGTGGTGGTTTTTGGCGAAGTAGGCCTTGCTGGTGAGATTCGACCTGTACCGAGCGGTCAAGAGCGCTTAAATGAGGCGTTTAAACACGGCTTCAAGAGAGCCATTGTACCAGCGGCTAACATGCCTAAAGGTGGCATTCCAGGAATGCAGATCCACGGTGTGAAAAAATTATCGGAAGCAATTAATGCTTTTGATGAGTTGTAATTGAGCTCACTTCAGCTACTCTATACAGCAGAAATTCAGTCTAACTTAAACGCTATTTTCGCTTTAAGTTAGCACTAAACTTAACAATCATTTAGATTGTTTCTTCAGATTGCCTTTTTCTATATGTTAGAAAAAGGC
Source organism: Vibrio sp. 1F279 (assembly GCF_041439815.1). Classification (NCBI taxonomy): domain Bacteria; kingdom Pseudomonadati; phylum Pseudomonadota; class Gammaproteobacteria; order Vibrionales; family Vibrionaceae; genus Vibrio; species Vibrio sp. 1F279. The sequence goes on from NZ_JBGOOU010000003.1 coordinate 138,633, forward strand.
AAAGTTTTTTAGTCCCAAATGCATGCAAAGCTATCAGTCCTCACAGATTGTGATATACTCTGCGCGCATTTTATATCCTATTAACAGAGTAAGACAATGGCAGATTTATCGAAATACAGAAACATTGGTATTTTCGCGCACGTTGATGCGGGTAAAACAACTACCACTGAGCGTATCCTTAAGCTAACTGGTCAGATCCACAAGACTGGTGAAGTACATGATGGCGAATCAACTACTGACTTCATGGAACAGGAAGCTGAGCGCGGAATTACTATCCAATCAGCAGCTGTAAGCTGTTTCTGGAACGGTCACCGTCTAAACGTTATCGATACTCCTGGACACGTTGACTTCACAGTTGAAGTATACCGTTCTCTTAAAGTACTTGATGGCGGTATCGGTGTATTCTGTGGTTCTGGTGGTGTTGAACCACAATCAGAAACTAACTGGCGCTACGCTAACGAATCAGAAGTATCTCGTCTGATCTTCGTTAACAAACTAGACCGTATGGGTGCAGATTTCTACAACGTTGTTGACCAAGTTAAAAACGTTCTAGGTGCAACTCCTCTAGTTATGGTTCTACCAATCGGCCGCGAAGATGAATTCGTGGGTGTTGTAGACCTTCTAAGCCGTAAAGCATACGTTTGGGATGACACTGGTCTTCCTGAAAACTACGAAATCACTGATGTTCCTGCGGACATGGTTGATGACGTTGAGCAATACCGTGAAGAGCTAATCGAAACTGCTGTAGAGCAAGACGATGACCTAATGGAAGCTTACATGGAAGGTGAAGAGCCTTCTATCGAAGACATCAAACGTTGTATCCGTAAAGGTACTCGTGATATCGCATTCTTCCCTACGTTCTGTGGTTCTGCGTTCAAGAACAAAGGCATGCAAGTTATCCTTGATGCTGTAGTAGATTACCTACCTTCTCCAACTGAAGTTGATCCTCAACCTCTAATGGATGAGAACGGCGAAGAAACAGGCAACCACGCTATCGTTTCTACTGAAGAAACTTTCAAAGCGCTTGCGTTCAAAATCATGGATGACCGTTTCGGTGCTCTAACTTTCGTTCGTATTTACTCTGGTAAATTGAACAAAGGTGACACGATCCTTAACTCATTCACAGGTAAAACTGAGCGTGTTGGCCGTATGGTTGAGATGCAAGCTGATGACCGTAACGAACTAACTAGCGCACAAGCTGGTGACATCATTGCGATCGTTGGTATGAAGAACGTTCAAACTGGTCACACTCTATGTGATCCAAAAGACCAAGTAACGCTTGAGCCAATGGTTTTCCCAACTCCAGTAATCTCTATCGCTGTATCTCCAAAAGATAAAGGCGGTTCTGAGAAAATGGGTATCGCGATCGGTAAAATGGTTGCTGAAGATCCATCTTTCCAAGTTGAGACTGACGAAGAAACTGGCGAAACTATCCTTAAAGGTATGGGTGAGCTTCACCTAGACATCAAGGTAGATATCCTTAAGCGTACTTACGGCGTTGACCTAACAGTTGGTGCTCCTCAAGTTGCTTACCGTGAAACTATCACTCAAGCAATTGAAGATAGCTACACGCATAAGAAACAGTCTGGTGGTTCTGGTCAATTCGGTAAGATCGATTACCGTATCAAACCAGGTGAAGCAGGTTCTGGCTTCAAGTTCAACTCAGTAGTTGTGGGCGGTAACGTTCCTAAAGAATTCTGGCCTGCAGTTGAGAAAGGCTTTGCTGGCATGATGGATAACGGCGTACTAGCTGGCTTCCCTACGCTAGACGTTGAAGTTGAACTTTTCGATGGTGGTTTCCACGCAGTCGATTCATCTGCTATCGCATTTGAAATCGCAGCGAAAGGCGCATTCCGTCAATCTATGCCTAAAGCTGGCGCGCAACTTCTTGAGCCTATCATGAACGTTGACGTGTTCACTCCAGACGATCACGTTGGTGATGTTATCGGTGACCTTAACCGTCGTCGTGGCATGATCAAAGATCAACAAGCTGGCGTTACTGGTGTTCGTATTAAAGCTGACGTACCTCTTTCTGAGATGTTCGGCTACATCGGTCACCTACGTACTATCACTTCTGGTCGTGGCCAATTCTCTATGGAATTCGCACAATACGCACCATGTCCAACTAACGTTGCTGACGAAGTGATTGCAAAAGTTAAAGCAGAAAAAGAAGCTGGTAAGTAATTAGCCCTTTTCTAAATTAGCTAAAAAAGCCCCGCAAGTGAAAGCTTGCGGGGCTTTTTATTATCAATGATACCAGCGAGCGTCGTTCTATTATCTTAAGCCTATATTTAAGAGCTTATGGGATGATCTTGGTTTTGATTGAAGAACATAGAGAAGAAATTAAAAAGGCCAACGAAAAATAAATGGCAGACTTTTCAAGTACGTATTTCTAAGGCATAGCTTTAACTTCAACCGTGATCGTATCTTGATATTTTCCAGCACGCGCAAATTCGATGTTACCTAACGTCACCTCAAGGGGAACTCCCCAGCGCTTAGTATCCTCATTGTTTGAGAAGGTATAGACCGACTTCTGGTTTACTAAGGCGTTATTAAAGCGCAATGTATATGGGATCGTGACGTTGGATTCCGACTTCTGTTTTAACTCACCATATCTCTGCTTTACAACTAATCTTACATTCGAGTTCGAAAGAAGATCAAAATCGGATCGATAGGTTCGGTTAGATTCAAGGTCACCAAGCTGGAAGCGATAACCTGAGCTCCCTGAGCGTTGAAGGTTTGGTGCGTTAGGCACTGAGTTGAAAGCCACAAACGCTGGTACGTTGAGTTTCACTTTGGCATTTTTTGTCTCTTGTTTTCTATCTAGGGAAATAGAGGCTTCAAGAAGTCCGTTATAATGACCAGATGCGGCCACTTTAGCCTCTGGCACTTTTATCCAAAACTTTGTTCTTTGGCTGTTATCCAGAGGTAGTTGAAAGCCTTTACTAGGAAAGTGGCTCAATTGGCGGAAGTTTTTGTCCAGAATAGTCAGAGGTAAATTTGTTCCAATTGAACTCAAATAGCTAGATTGTTTATTGTTGACCGATACTATGGCCGTCGGGAATCGACAGGTCTGAATATCACGCGACAACTCCAAATAAACGGGAATATAAGCGGCTAAATCTCGCTTAAATTCAACATTGCTTCTGTCGACGTTAAGTATCCACTTGCCACTGCATTCGGCCAAAACCGGTTGAGATAACATGGCTAAACCGAACACTGAGAACTTAAGTAAGTGTTTCATGGTTTATCCCTCTTTAATAAGTAAAGTTGGTAGATAAATCAGATTGTCATTGATTTCTGGGACGCTCAATTTTGTTGGGCTAAAGCCATCTATGACGATGGTGTAGTCACCTGGCGCAACGCCTTCCACAACGAACCTACCTGATCGATTAGTGAAAAATTCATATGTTTTCTGTTGTCCAACTAACTGACCTTGGAAAAGTTTTAGTGGTGTTTTTGGCCCGATCTCAATCTTACCTATAATGGTTTTCGATGCTGCCGAGCCAATTTTTATTAGATGGCCTGTTTGTGAACCTGGTGTAATGTTGTATTCGTGGTCACCGAAGTTATAACCTATTGGCGCATCCGGTACATCAATGTAGATACTGGATAATTGGTGCCCTCCAGATAACTGAACTGCATTACTTATAGTATAGGTAGATATTGCTTCTGCAGGATCGTCTGCAACCGCATTTATTTCTACATCAGCATCTAACGAGTCATGGACAGCGATGATTGCTACAGGGCCATTGATTGGACGTGACCAAGCCAAGTTACCGTCAGCCAAAGTAAACGCAGTACTCGCTCGTAAAGAAGCGGTTTGGTAGTTTGCTGAGTTATCAAATGCTAGGTGAGAAACTTTAGCGTCGGTGATAAATCGGTTTGCTACATAATTACCTTCGATTGAATAAGTTTGAGAGTCACTCTCGCCTTCAGCCGTCATCGCATAACCATAGCTGCCAGTATAATCCTCCGATGGACGTTGGAATTGAGCTCGATAGGTGTCTGGTTCGTTGGAGTAAGATACATTTGCATTGTATTTGCCGTCGTCAGAGTTCCAATCCCAATCAGCAGAAAAGGTGAAGCGAGTTTCGTCAATGTTTTCGTTTGGGTTTTCTTCTTTTTCGATACCTGCAGAGAGTGACACGTTATAAAATTGCCAAGCAATTTCAGTCGAGGCCTGCCATTGTACTTCTGCCTCTTCAAAATCACGATAGTCACCGCTCAGGATTAAGCTCAGGTTATCCGTAATACTGAAAACGTAGTTTGAAAAGACGCGGAGGCCAGTATTCGCATCCGTAATCTGCCAAGGTAATGCGAAATAATTCTCTTGATATTCACTACCAAGACGGAAGTTTGGGGAGCCGTAACTGTCAGTTCCCCATAATTGATGAGAGTAATCTAAGCTGTAGATACTACCTGTCTCATTATTGGGCTTGTTGTTTTGTGCCGAGGCTCGAATCCCCAAATTACCCCAATCGGAACCAACGGTAGCAATCATACCGAGTTGTTGTCCTTCTGGGTGGTACAAACCATTTACACCGACTGTTAAGGTATCGCTGATGCCATAGTCGTAATATCCAGAAGTTACCCATTGCTCGTTGTCATACTTAAAGTTGTTATCTTCAATTGTCGACGTTAAACCAGAGTAAAAGCCAAAATCAGAAATGCCTTCTCTTAATAAGCGTGAGTTAAAGAACTGGCTATAAACGATGGTATCGGTTCTGCCTGATTGATAACTAATGTCTAACTGAACGTCATTGGTACCAGAAACGAGAGGCAAATCATCAAGTGTATATCGACCTGGGGGTAATCGAATCTCGGTGAGAAAAACATCGTTGATATAGATTTCCACATCGGCACTCTTATTCAATACCAGCGGTTGAGTTCCTCCGTTCTGGATGTTTCGGGTAGGTTGTAAGTCTTGATACAAACGTTCAAAAGCAAGGCCACCGAGAGGTGTACTAGGAAGGTGCCCTGCACTTGCTTGGGTGACATCACCAAAGGTTAGACGAAAAGGGGTATTTGGTTCATCGAAGAACAGGCGAGCTTCACCTCGATACACGTCGGAATTGAGATCGCTACCACCAGTTACAAAGCCAGATATTTCAACATTAGCGCCTCGGACGCCACCAATATTGGATTTCAATAACCATTCACCAAGCCAAGTTTGGGTGTCTTCTGCATTAGAGTCGTTGAATAAGGAGTAATCCGTACTGGCATTCAGTGTATTTTGAACTGTCCAAAACGCGCTTTCTGAATATTGGGCGGGTTCATATTTGCTACCAAACGAAAGCAAAAATTCAGCTGCAGCCGTTTCATCAATCACTAAATTTATGCTTTGTTCGGAGGAGTTAAAAGTTGCATTGATACCCATACGATCCAACTGTTCGACTGTGATGTACTCTTCGGAAAAATCTCGTAGTGCAGCCAATGTATCAGGGTTAATCAATTTTTTAGTCGACTGAGCTATCTGATCTACGTTGACAGATCCAACACTTATACCGTCAGAGTATGCATTTACTTCACCGATTGTGTTTTCACCCCAAGTGACAGGAAATGGGAATAACCAACGTTGAGCGAACGCGGCTGGTATAGTCATTATTAGAGTGAGGTATAAAATGAGACTCTTCATGAAAGCATCATTAGTCTATTGTTTTAACAGAAACTTTCTCTGGCTGTCCCAGTTCACTTGGTAAGGTGTATTTGACGGTCGTTCCTGGCATCAAGTAAGCGCTTGTTTTTTTGCTTAGGACTTCCCAATCGACCGTTTTGTTTGCTTTATCGCCAGAGAAATTAAACTCCATACCATTCATGTTCAGTACTCGCTTACCATCGTTTCGGATAGTAATTTGGCGGTTTTGAAGTGTAGTGGTTGGAATTGATTTACTGGATGTGGGAGATACAAAAACCAAAGTTGCAAACTCTAGTAACATGGAAATAGAACTGTCGTCATTTTCCTCAATCTGATTTTCTAGCTCAATTTGCGTAAAGACAATACGGTAGGTGTCGGTTTGTTTTATTGGCCCTGTTGGCATGTAACGTACGCGGAAAGTCTGAGACTTTTGGCCGTCAATTTTTGCTTGAGGTGGTAGGATGAGAAATTCATCTTCTGACGGGGTTAAGATTTCTTCACCAGTAGAAAAATCAGTTTGATAGACGTTTACTTCTAGGAGAATCGGCTCTTCTTCAACATTAGTCACTTTATACAAACCTTGAGAATTCCGGCCCACATCATCAAGTTCTAAATAGATGGGGCTTACCTCGTATGCGAAAAGAATAGAACTAAACAACAAAGAAGATAGAAGAGTGGTAATCCTAACCATAGATATTTCTCCATAAAATAACTTGGCTCGATAACCGAGCCAAGTTTTGTTTGTCTATAAGACAATGTCCATAAAGTGTTGTTCGGTGATTAGCTTGCTGGACCTGCTGCTGCAAGACTCACTTTGATTTTACCTTTATATTTACCTGCTCGTGCAAATCCTGAATCTTCAGGTTTCACATAAATGGGATGCTTGTTGATTTTGTTCACCAAGTGTTCGCCCAATGATGGAATTGGTGGTGCCGTTACTTCTATGGCATGGTCGTTTTCAGTGTTCGCCACCATGTCTGAACCAATTCTTACTTTATAGTTAATTTTTTCACCCATATTGTGCTTGGTTACACCGTTTAGTTGGTAAGCTGTAACTGAAAATTCCAAATCAGCACCGTAATTACACCAAGCACGTAAGTTACCTACTAAAACTTTCTTGTTGTTGAAGCCATTGCTCCACGAATCAGTATGAACTTTGTTCGCTTTACGTAGAACGTTATTCTTCACGTCTTTTTTACCGATTCGCAATAGACAGCGTTTTGGAACTCGACCTTCGATTCGAATCGTCTTTTGGTCCGTTTTGCTCAGTGTTGTAAAGTCCACAGCATTATTAAACTGAACCGCAGAAGCGCCAAAAGAAAGTGAAGCGGCTGCTACAGCGGTAGCAAGAAGTAACTTTTTCATCGTTCAATCCCTCGTTAGTTAAGATGCATACCCGTGCATCACTTTTAAAGGTTACGAGGGAACAAAGTGCCAAACCTCATCACATAGAGTGAAAAATATCGCTTACATAGGGTGAGTTTAGAATGAGTTTTGTTATATTCCAATTTTCTTGTGATCTTACTATTTTCTTGTGATCTTGCTATATATCGAATCTAATTAAAGCTTTTTACCTGAGCAAGAAGTTCATACCTGGATCGTAAGTTTAATTTACGAAGTAAGTTTGATGAGTGAGTCTTCACTGTGTTGATACTGACGTGTTGCTGAGATGCTATCTGAGAGTTCGACAGCCCTTTTAGTATCAATGAGCAAGTATCCCTTTCTTTTTTTGTTAACTCTTTATAATTAACTATATTTTCACAGGCTGATTCATAGTTGGTTTCATTGCTTTGATAAGAAGAAACCAGTTTATTTAACACTGACCTTGGAAACCATATCTCTTCTTGATAAACAGATAAAATTGCTTTCGATATAAACTCAAAGTGCTGATCTACTTGCCCCGAAAAACCTTTTTCTAGCCATACTGTAGATGTATTGTCATTCACATTGACAGCTAACCAAAATTCATTTCTTTCATGTAGGATAAATCCGTATCTTTTGGGGCATGGCATTGTTTGAATATCAAATAAAACAACCGTTTCAGGTTCGAGTTTCGGTACTTGCATAAAGCATTGGGAGTGAGAGATTTGCGCACTAGGAATAGATACCGCAAGTAGGTCTTTTATCACCCTATAGTATGAATTATTGCGGGTAAGAACATGAATGTCTAACGCGAGTTCAGAATCAACTTCCATGATTGACCTCTCTATTTACTCATACAAAAAATCTTTAATAATCGGTAGGTTAATGAGGAGTTATCCCACAGAGTCTAGTTAAATAATATTAGTATTGATTAAGTATTATTCAATGCAATTGATGTGATATTCGTTTTAATCATTGATTTTACGAGTAATATAAGGGGATAAAATAAAATGCGCACCAATGGTTTCATACTTTAGTACCGTAAATGGTGCGTTTGTTAAAGGAAGGGACTAGCGTTTCAAATCGATATAGATTTGCTCTACTTTGGTACGAGCCCAATCTGTTTTACGCAAAAATTTTAAACTTGATTTAATGCTTGGATCTTTTTTGAAGCAGTTGATATTTACCATGTAACTCAACTCTTCCCAACCGTAATGTTCAACCAATTCAGTCAGCAGCTTCTGTAGAGTGATACCGTGAAGTGGGTTGTTGTCTTGTGTCATGAGATGTTCTCGCCATTTATTTGAGTTAAGTATACCAGTTTCGCCTTATGAATTATCCGACCATTTGAGTTCGTAGTCGGTGTGGATAATCGAAAGCTCTTCTCTACCTGTATTACCAAATAATTTAACCTGATTCTGCATCCATTCTTCGAAACGTTTTATCTTTTCTCGATGGAAGTAACCTGGAGGCGCGCATAAAAAGTAATTGTATTTAGGCTTCAGCGCGATGTTTCCGATTCGCACCAATTTCTTTTCCTGTAAATAGCGATACACCAAGCTGTGCTTAACAAGCGCGACACCTTGAACGGATAGTGCACCTTCTAACACAAAATGAGAGCCATCAAATTGCAATGATGTGCGGCCAGCTTTTACTCCTGCGACTTGTAACCAGAGATTCCAATCCATATCAGGCCAACGGTCTTCAATGAGTTCCGCTTTATGCAGATCGTCGATGTCATAGATACCATGTTTCTCTTGATAAATAGGGTGGCAAACCGGGTAAATGACCTCGTCCATCAACCAACGTGATTCGATGTTTGGGTAGTCTCCATGACCGTATCTAACGCAGATATCGACATTAGAATCTTCAAATGTGACTAGCTTATTGGTCGGCTCAATTAGCATGGATAGATCAGGGTGGCGACCGCGAAAGTCGCCAATTCTTGGTACGAGCCAATGCTGAGCAAAGGAAGGCACGGTAGAGATCGACAGTTGAGTAGGGTTAGGATCTTGGTTGATTCGTCTCACCCCATCTTGAATATGAGCAAAGCCTTTCTTCGCTTGCAGGTAAAGCACTTCACCTTCATGAGTGAGTACTATTTTTCGGTGTTGGCGAATAAACAGATCTGCACCTAACCACTCTTCAAGTTGGCGAATCTGTTGGCTGACGGCAGCTGCCGTGACAAATAGTTTCTGTGCGGCGACTTTAAAACTGCCAGTTTCAGCCGCCGTGTAAAAATAGTAGATCCCTTGGAATGGTGGGGCTCGTTCTCTCACATTAGTTTTCCTTAACTGAATGCCAGTATCTATCGTTTGTCGATGTTGCTCTGTTGATTAATTATCGACCATAACAAAACAAAAGATCAACAGGAGAAAGGCTATGAATACGATCACAGCAACAGCAAATACCAACCATTCATTTTTTTCATCATTATCAATTAAGAAATTCTATTCTAAATTAGGCCTGTACTTTCAAAATCGTAGAACTAGAAAGCAGCTGTCTGAGCTACCCGATTATTTACTGAGAGATGTCGGGATTACGTCGGAACAAGTCGAGAAAGAACTGAAGAAGTCATTTTGGGAGTGATTCGAGGCAACGTAGCTTTTAACTCGACGTTGCTTTAACTCAACATAGTTTTGTCGGTGTCGGGAGGTTTACGTTACCGTTCTATGTTGAGTTAGGTTTATGGTTTATATAAAGAAGTGGGAGATGAGATTTAACTCTCCAATAGCTCGTTTACTTCTTCGTGCAACCAATTGGTGAACGCGGTAATACGCTCTTCTCTCGGGGAGTTAGGGTCAAAGCATAGGTTGACTTGAACCCCAGGTGTCATGCCTATATCAAAGGGCTTCACTAGCAAGCCGCGTTCGATGAAGTCACCAGCTAAGCTGTCTGTTGCCAAGCAAACCCCATGTCCCGCCATGACAGTCGTTAACCCCATATCAAAGGTACCGACTTCCATCCACTGAATGGTGCTGCTTTGAGTCGATATGTTTGCTTGCCTAAACCATTCCTCCCACGGGAAACAACCGCTATCAAACTGAATCAGCCAACATTTGAGGAGTTGTTCAGGTGATGTGAAGTTCAAAGAGTTTGCGAGTTCAGGGGAACAAAAAGGGTAAACCGGTTCGTTGATTAGCATCTCAAGAGTCAAGCCTTCTTCAACGCATAGATCTTCGCCTTGTCGAATAGCAACATCAATCTCGCCATGTTTTAAATTTGGGGTATCACACCCTGTTAGTATCTTAATTGGGATCTCTGGGTGCTTTACCGAGAACTTCCACAGCCTAGGTAGTAACCAACGAGAAGCAAAAGAAGGGGGACTTCTAACAACAAGCAGCCCTTGAATAGGTTCTGATTGGATCTTGTTTAACCCCAGCAGAACCTCTTGAAATCCATCAGAGACATGTCTAAAAAGTGTGTGCCCTTCATGCGTCAAAGTCATTGCACGCCCCTTACGAATAAAGAGCTTACATCCAAGCTGTTCTTCTAACTGTCGAATCTTCTGGCTGACGGCTGCTTGAGTGACGAACAGCTCTTCAGCCGCTTTGCTGTAATTGCTCAAGCGAGCCGCAACTTCAAAGTAACGGAGACCTGAAAGGTGACGCAGTCTATTGTCCATAATCTCAGCTTATAGTTCTTGTTAATAATGGTTGTTCGATTATCGAACAGGTTGTTTTCATAATAGCGATAGAACGATGGCGAGCACAAGAGAGAAATTATGGAGTTATTAATCAATTTGAAGAGTTTTTTCGGTTATAAAATCTTTAAAAACAAGGTAATGGGAGTCAAGATTGACGAGACTAAATCTAATAAGGTGTTATGTGTAGAACAGTTAAGTCATCGAGTAAAAGAGGATTTAGGATTAAGTAGCGAGAACAACAATGATTCAGACTACACCAAATATTTATAACCTTTTGTTATCTTAAAGGAGTCGCAAGGGTTCTTTGTGAGGAAGGTCTCTTTGGGGTAGCTCTATCTAACTATTCCATAATAAACACTGAGAGTATTTCTATTTTATTCGCTACTAAACTAAATGCTTAATTTGAACTTTTGTTGTCTTATATTTGAGACTGTGGTGGTGATTTATATAGAAACAACAGCAGCCTGATTTATATCCTTACTTTATCTAATGGATATAAAACAGACAGTTATTTGGGTGCTGAATAAATTGGGAGTTAGATTCTATTTTATATTGGACGTTATTTTCGTATTTAACCAACTGAAAATAATATATTTTAATTACTATCGATATTGATAGCGGTAGCAATCGTATTACCTTCAAATACCCCTCGCGTATAAAACTTGAACAACTCATTTATCAATTCTATATCTGTAATGTTGAGCTTTTCTGTATCTCCTAGGTTTTCTATTGGGCTATATATGGGGAATAGAAAGGCGAAAGGGTGGGGGCTGTATGAGATCTATTTCAAGAGGTTCAGAACGTAACCGCTATCGAAGCGGTCTAAAATCCAAAATAAAAGGCATCGCTATTATCGAGTTTACGATCGTGGTGAGCCTGTTTTTTGCGCTTTTTTTGACGGTTGTTGATCTTGGTATATATGGGTTTGTTAAATTGACCATGCAACATTCGGCAAGAGAGGGCGCAAGATATGCCATCACAGGTCGTTCTGACTTGGATCCTGACTCATCGAGTGATCGCGAAGCGGCAATCTTAGAAAAAATTTCTCAATCGTCGAGCGGTTTACTCGACAAAGTGATGGATGTTCAAAACATACGTGTTGAGGATGTCTATGGCAATGCAATCACCGGCTTTGGTGGTTCAGGAGACATTATTTCTATTCACCTTGATTGTGAGTGGCCATCTGTAAATCCCTATATGTATGTTTTGCTCGATGATGGAAAGTTCAAATTTACCGTTAGCGCAGCGATGAAAAACGAAGCTTTTTAAGGAGGAAAAGGATGTTTCCTTTACAGATAAAAAAATCCGCAGAGAAAGGGTTTGCGGCAATCGAAATGACCTTAATAGCACCATTATTTATGTTGCTTATTGTTGCTGCTGTCGATATCACGCACCTCATTCAAGCCAATCACATCATTATCAGTATCAGTCGAGAAGGTGGGAACATTATTTCTCGGAGTAATACTGACACTCCCCAAGAAGTGATGGACATCATTGCGACGACATCGGGAACATTGGACTTAACGCAAGACGGTGTCATTTACATTACCGAGGTGGTTGGGCAAGAAGATGCTTCCCCCTACATTAAAAGTCAATATCGATGGAACCAATACGGATTAAGTAAAAATAGTGCTATTTGGTCTAGTTGTAGTAATTGGGCAAATGATGGGGAGTGTTCTGATGTGGATTCAGATGATCCTCCGCTCATAAACAATCTAGCCGTTGCACTTGATGACGGGGAGATCGTTTACAGCGTAGAGGTATTCTATGACTATTCACCTATTTTTAGTCGAGTATTCGACGAGGAATATATTCTGAGCGACACAACATATATGTAGGGAGGTCAAAATGGATAAGGGAACCCTAATCAAATATCGTTATAGTCGGGGGTTAGTGGCTTTGATGTCAATCATCGCACTGCCTTTTATTTTGTTAGTTGTTGGACTTTCAGTGGATGCTGGACGTGCTTATATTGTTAAGTCTAAATTATTTGCGGCGGTTGATGCCGCGAGCATAGCAGCCGCAAGAGCGGTCGCTAATGGCGAAGATGCTGGCCGTGCGGCAGCTCAAAAATATTTTTCAGCCAATATCCCCGCCGACTTTTATTCAGCAACGCCTAGCTTAGGTGCAGTGAACTTCGCATATGATTCTTTTGGTAACATCTCCATAGATATTTCGGCCACAGCGCAAGTGCCCACTATCTTTTTGCCCTTGATAGGGTTAGATACATTTAACCCTGGTGTTTCCGCACAATCCATTCGTCGACCTGTAGATCTAGTGTTAGTGATTGATAATACAACCTCCTTGAGACTGGGGAGCATCGGTGATGTAACACAAGATGTTATTGATCGGTCTAAGTCGTTCGTTGAAAATTTTCATGAAGGATTTGATCGAATTTCATTGGTCAAGTTCGCTTTTGGAGCTGAAGTCCCTGTGGGGTTCAATGCGACGCGTGGACATAGTCGGAGTACCATCAAATCTGAAATTGACAGTTTTAACTTTGGTAGCACCTCAAATGCCCAATACACCAATGCATCGGAAGGGATGTATCGAGCTCTGAATGAACTTAGAACGGTGACTGATCCTGCCAACTTGAAAGTGATCGTGTTCTTTACTGATGGAGCGCCAAATACCTTTGCTACGACGTTTGATTTCGAAGGGGGGGGAACTCACACTGGAGCCATAAGATCGAGCGACGGTAGTAGTGGTAGGCCTAGAGGTCTTTGGAGGCATGATACGATTGCTACCACTTTACCAGGCGGTTACGAGGGGCGAGATATTGATGACTATATCAGCGAAATTCCTGAGCACTACACAGCCCATGATACTAATGCCACTGAATTCAAAATTTTAAACCCGACTCATGCGGTGCGCCCAGTGGCGCAATATGCCCCTAATAGCCATTCAGCAAATGATTTGTATACCAGAGTGAATCGGGTTGCTCGTAATCTAGTTGAAGACATCGCGGAAAAGGCTAGAACGGAAGATATTTATGTATTTACGTTGGGTTTAGGCTCATCACTTACATCGGCAACTGGACCTGATAGTGAGTTTGGTGAGGACTTATTGTTACGAATGGCAAACTCTAGCGCGCTTTTAGATGATCCAGATCTGAGTTCCGACTATGATCCCGCTCAGCTTGAAGGGGTGTATTGCCATGCGATTGATGAGGAGGCGTTAGGCCCTTGCTTTGACAAAATGTTGGATGTGATTATTCGTTTAACATTATAGCGTTATTCTAGAGTCTACTTATTTCTTCTAAATATTGTTCACATAAGCATATCATTCAGAACTAGATAAAATAAAAAGAGGGAGCTGTTCAGCTCCCTCTTAGTGCTGTCGTTTATAGTTATACTGCTAACTGCTAACTGCTAACTGCTTTTTAGCTTTGTTAGCGTTAGCAGTAATAACAGTAACGGTTACTCTTCCCAAACCACTAATTTATCTTTCGGCCAGTTATGACCGATTTCATGGTATTTCTGCTCAAGGATATGTCGCTTTATCTTGAGAGTAGGGGTAAGTACACCGTTGTCGATGCTCCACGGTTCCTTGATCATCAGCACGCCTTTGATTTTTTCATGCGAGGCTAACTGTTCGTTCATTTTTTCAATGACACGTTTACTTGTTCTTTCATAACGAGCTCGATCAAAATTAGGGAAGTCATGTGGTACCACGAGTAGGATAGGACCAGGTAAGCCTAAGCCGATCAAACACATCATTTCTACGCGGCTGTATTCAAACAGTTTGTTTTCGATTGGCACTGGAGCCACAAACTTACCTTTCGCAGTTTTAAAGGTGTCTTTTTTACGTCCCCGGATCGTTAGGTAGCCCTCGCTGTCGATATCACCAATATCGCCAGTATGAAGCCATCCCTCAGAGTTAAAAGACTCTTGGGTGGCTATGTCATTTTTGTAATAGCCAGAGAACATACCTTTGCTTCGAACCAAAATTTCTTCATCTTCTGCAATTTTGAGTTCGATGCCCGGACCAGCATTACCCACAGTACCAATTTTGTCGGCTCTAAACGGGTGATTAATCGTGCTGTAGGCGAAAGACTCTGTCATTCCCCAAGCCTCGGTAATGTGTAGACCAACACTCTCATACCATGCGAGTAGAGCCGGTGATACCGGAGCTGAACCACATCCCAAAACGCGGGCTTGATCTAACCCTAGGCCATCAGCCAGTTTCTTCTTAATGATGTTGTTGATAAACGGAATCTTAAGTAAGAAATTCAGTTTCTTCTGCGGAAGCTTATCTTGGATTCGTTGCTGGAACAGAGTCCATAAACGAGGAACTGAAATAAATAGAGTAGGGCGATGCATTTTCACATCATCAATAAAGGTATCTAAAGACTCCGGGAAAGCAGTGACTATACCGCCCATTACCGATGAGCCAAAGATGTAAACGCGTTCTGTAATATGGGCAAGCGGTAGATAAGAGAACAAGCGATCGCCGGGTTGGATACCAATATGATCGATCAACCGTTGAACTGACCACGTAAAGGCGCCGTATGTGAGCATCGCGCCTTTTGGTAGCCCTGATGTACCCGAAGTATAAACAAGCGACATTACTTTATCATCGTGATGCTGAGGACGCTTGGTTGAGGGTTCATGGGTATCGATGAGTTGTTCGAAAGTATGTTGGCACTTCGCTGCGCTATCGTAGGGAAGTGAGATACTCACCAAGTTTGGATTATCATCCAGTACTATTTGAGTGGCCTTAGGATCGTCGAGTTTACCCGCAATCACAATTTTACTTTCACTGTGTTCAATACAGTACTGTATGGTATCGGCACCCGCTGTTGGAAAGATTGGGACGCTGACAAAATCTCCTAACATCATGGCAAGATCGCAGATAAACCATTCTGCACAGTTTTTCGATACGAGAGCGACTCGATCACCGGGTTGGGCTCCGAGTCCTTCTAATGCTGACGCCAGTTTCAGTGCTTTGTCGGCCACTTCTTTATAAGTAAACTCAACAAATTGGCGGTTAATAATTTGCTTTAAGTAGACTTCATCTGGGCGTTCTTCTGCCCATTTTAAAATCATGTCATTGGGTGTAGGGAGAGCTGTTGCTTGTTCTTGGCTAAACTCGTTAGGCTGAATCATTGTCTAACTCCATGTTTTTCGCTAAGTTATTTTTGTTAAAATCATGTTAAATGTACCATGGTTTTTTCTTTTAGGGAGTAAAATTAGCGTTTATGCTCTTTGTTTTCCGTTATCTGTGCAGGCTCGCCTGTAACTTGCAGGCGTTACTCCAGTCCGTTTCTTAAAAATTCTCGAGAAATATGACACATCCTTGTATCCACATTGATAGGAAATGACAGCAATTTTTGATTCGGTATCTGCTTCGATTAACTTTTTGGCAAGTAGAATGCGTTTATCGCACACGAAGTCTCTAAAGCTTACTCCAAAGTGTAGATGAAACTTCTTAGAAAAATAGGTGGTTGAACAGTGACATTTCTCGGCGATCTCTGTTTCTCTGATTTCTTTGTTGATGTTGTCCATCACAAAGTTAACGACTTCGGATGTGAAGGCTTTTACAGGAAGCTGGTTGTTGTTGTTTGTGTCTCTGTCGATATCGAAGTGGGACTCGAACATATGCTGTGTTTTAGCCTTAAGCTCTTCGAATTGACTGGTCAGATGATTACTGTTTGTTTCTATGATAAAAAATATATTCTTATGATTTCGAACGATATTAGGTAACGGGTCAGAGTAAATAATGACAATTCTTTTGTTCAAATTTTCGCAAATAGATAAAGCCATGGTAAGTAGTTGGATTTTATCTGAGCTATTCAATATGAAAAATACCAATCTTACATCTAAGTTACTGATTATAGATATGTCTTGTTTGAAGTTTTTAATAGAAAAATAGTGGCCTATTTTATTAATAATAACGGAGTTGAAATCACTATCTTTGTCCGACAATAACGGAGTTACTATTTTTATATGAATATAATCTTCGTTTCATATCGGTTTTTTTGTCTAAAAACAACCGAATAACAAGTAATAGTAATTAGATTAGAAGTACCACAAGAAAGTGCAAGTAAATGGCAAAATAATCCTAACCTAATATATCGTTCAGCTCTAGATTTAGTTTACAGGTAAATAAAACCTGATACGTAAATCAAGGAGAGATTCTTATGAATAACCTATTGAAAAATATTAAAGAATTTATGAATGATGAAGAAGGTTTAACGGTCATCGAATATGTGATCGGTGCTGCTATGCTCGTGTTAGGGTTGACAACCATATTCAGTGGAATTGGTAATGTCTTGTCAGCGAAACTCAGTGCTATTGTTAATGCTATTAGTACGACAACAGCCCCGTAGACACTATGAATAAAAAGGGAATTAGAAAGCAGAAAGGACTAACTATTGTCGAGTACGTTATCGGTGCTGCTTTACTTGTCATTTTTGCTTGGGCCATATTCTCTGGTATAGCTACAGCCTTATTCAGTAAGTTCATATTAATTGTGTCAGGTATATAAATGAATGATAAGTGAATCTCTAGTTTTTTGGGTGCTATTAATTATTGTTTCAGTCTTCGATGTGAAAGAAAGTCGGATACCGAATAAGGTGCTGATTTTATTCGTATTGCTGTACTTTATTTTATTGATTAATGGCGGATTTTCTTGGGATTCACTTGTTATTTCTTTGATGGGGGCTATTACTCTTTTCTTCTCAGGGCTTTTTTTATATTTATTAAAAGCAATGTCTGCTGGTGATGTCAAGTTTTTGGGTGTGATAGGTCTATATGTTGGATGGGGAAATCTACTTGATACTTCTTATTATATTCTCATTTCCTCAGGGATAATCGCTACGTTTTACTTGCTCTATAATAATGCAAACAGTGAATCTCTGACCGTTAGAAACTATTTTGAAGAGAAATTAATGTTAGTTAGTGGAATGTCAACTAGAACAAAGAATTTGTCTACGGTTCATTCTAGGTATTCAAATAAGGTGACGATGCCTTTCGCACCTTCAGTTGTTATAGGCTTAGCGATGTATAGCTATTTTACGTAATTTAAATTGAATTATTATTCGATGTGTTGGAGAGAGCATATGGATATTAGTGGGATACCGTCCCCGAGTAATTTAAAGCCTCAAATATCAGCACCTGTGGTTCCTACATCCATTGAAATGCTTGGTGTACCTGAGGTTGTGATTGAAAATTTATTACTCAAACACCTGTCCGCTTACCCTAAGTCAGATGTCTTGGATCTATCTAACTATTTGTGTGTGGTTACGCATATTGTAGAAAATGGACTTGCGGTACTTAGACAAAAATCATTCATTGAAGTTTTTCAACCAACTTCAGCTTTAACGTTAGACTCATCTTCACACAGCCATGTCCGTTATTCACTGTCTGAAAAAGGCATAGAAGAAGCTGATTTAGCTTTCACTCGAGATGCTTACTTAGGACCCGTTCCCGTATCTCTTTCTCAATATAGCAATATTGTTAATCAACAAGATTTACGTTCTGAATTAGTGACTCGATCGCATGTTGAAGCGGCTCTTAGTGACGTCTACGGAGTCGACAGAATGATATCAGTGTTGGGACCTGCAATTAATTCCGGCAGGGCTCTACTTCTTTATGGGCATGCTGGTACAGGTAAAACGTTTGTAGCAACACGTATCGTCAATGCTTTGCATACTTCGGTGTTTATCCCTTATGCCGTTTACGCCTTCGGTAATATTATTAAAGTTTTTTCTACGCAACATCATAAACCGCTAGACAGTAACGGTAGTGAAACATTGGTTTCTCTCAAGGAGCAGTACGACAAGCGTTGGCTCAATTGTGAAAGACCCAATATCCAGGTGGGTGGAGAGTTGACCATGGATATGCTCGAAGTTAATCATTCTGAGAACAGCCGAGTTTGGCTAGCGCCTTTACAAATGATGGCAAATAATGGGATTTTGGTTATTGATGACCTCGGGCGTCAACCAATGCCAGTGGACAACCTCCTTAATCGCTGGATTGTACCTATGGAGCACTACTTCGATTACTTATCGTTACCGAATGGACAGCAAGTTACGATGCCATTTGTGCTCACACTCGCTTTCTCTACCAACTTAAACCCGGATAAGATCAGTGACCCAGCGTTCTTGCGTCGGTTGGGTTATAAAATTGAATTTAAACCTCTTTGCCAACGAGACTATGAAGCTTTATGGATGAGTGTCGTTTCTGATAAAGGGGTAGAACTTCAAGATGGTTTTTTTGAGCGATTGTCTCAAATGCACACGCTATACAAAGTGCCGCTTTTCCCTTGCTTACCTAAAGATCTCGCTGGTATTAGCAAAGATATTCTTTCATTTGAGCAACTCCCGCCAGTTATTACTTTCGATATTCTTTCCATGGCATGGGAAGTCTACTTTACCTCTGATGGACACGAGGAAGAAAATAATGAATAAGAGTCAGGTATTCCTATTGTTTTTACTGTCCGTAGTATTCGGCTTAGCGGCTGTATTTTTTGCTAAGCAATGGATGGATAACCAAGTTCAACCGACGATTGAAGTTGAAGAGGTTGAACGTCACCCGGTTGTAGTCGCATCTCAAGAAATTGAAGCTGGAACCGTAATTGAAGATCAGTACTTAACGACGAAGCTGATGGAAGTGGATTGGATCAATGAAAATAATTACTCAGATCAAAACGAGCTAATTGGAAAAGTTGTCGCCAATACTATCTACGCAGGAGAGGTGCTTCATAAGTTGCGCTTTACCGTTCCTGGTGAAGGTTCAACACTCGCTGCGTTGATTCCTGAAAATAAGCGAGCAGTAACTATTCGAGTCGATGATGTTATTGGTGTGGCAGGGTTTCTATTACCAGGAAACAAGGTCGATATTCTTAATACCGTTTCCTATGGCAAAAACTCTGCGGCGACTCGAACAGTGTTGAAAGATATTAAAGTGTTAGCCGTAGACCAAACAGCAAGAACCAAAGAAAACAGCCCTATCATAGTTCGAGCGGTAACACTTGAGGTGACCCCAAAAGATGCAGAGAAGCTTCTTACGGCGAAGAGCAAAGGCAGTATTCAGCTTACCTTAAGAAACCCTCATGAGGTTGATAAAAAAGTCGTTCGTCGATACGTGCCTAGACCCAGTGTCACCATTATCAAGGGTACGGAAACATCCAGTGTGCGCGTCAAGGATTGAGGTGAGATATGAGAATTATATTAGCGTTATTTTTGAGCCTGATTTGTTTTTCGACCGCAAGTGTTGCTGCATTGCAAACGGGAAAAACAGTGACGGTTCCACACCATAAATCTACACATGTGGTGTTATCAGGCAAAGCGAGCAAGGTTTCACTTGGTGATCCTGATGTTTTGGATATCGTAATTTTAAAATCTAACGAAGTGTTTTTGATTGGTAAAAAGTTAGGTGCGACAAATCTGATGGCTTGGGATTCACGAGGACAGTTGATTGAGTCGATTAATATCGAGGTCACTCATGACTTAAATAGTTTGAAGTCCAAGCTGTATGAGTTTCTTCCTGATGAGACTATAGAGGTTCACAGCGCGCAGAATCGTTTGTTACTGAGTGGGCAAATTAGCAACCAACAGAAGATGAATGTTGCCATGCGAATTGCTGAAACTTACGCAGCAGGGCAAGCTGCAGACGACTCTAAAGAGAGTGGTAGTGAGCAAGTTGCTGCCACCGGAGTCATCAATTTAATGTCGATTGGTGGCGCTCAACAAGTCATGTTAGAAGTGACGGTCGCCGAGGTTCAGCGAAGCTTAGTGAGAAAGTTCGATGCCAATTTCCACTTCTTCCAGACCAGTGGCTCTAACTTTTCATGGGGTGCATCATCGGTTCCTGCTGGTGTATTAGGGGCTACGCCTGTCTTTGATATTCCAACCTCTACTGATTACGGGATTTTAGGCTCGTTCATTGATAGTAATACCCTGTTTACATTCGCCCTGGATGTAGCAAAACAGAATGGTGTAGCGAAAGTATTAGCTGAACCTAACTTAACCGCATTAAGTGGATCTAAGGCTGAGTTTTTAGCGGGTGGTGAATTCCCTATCCCTGTGCCAGATGAAGATGGTATTACGATTGAATATAAAGAGTATGGGGTCGGTCTGAAATTTATCCCAACGGTTCTGAGTGATAAAAAGATCAATCTAAACTTGGCTGTGGATGTGAGTGAAATTGCGAACAGCAGTTCATTGACTATCGACCCTGGTTCGACGAATGCGACGTATTTCATCCCTCCAATCACACGTCGAAGTGCCTCTTCTACGCTTGAACTTGCGGATGGACAAACTATTGGAATTGCGGGGCTTCTGAGTGAAAACGTGCGGGACGTCAGTAACAAAATGCCAGGTATTGGGGATGTGCCAATTTTAGGTCAGCTCTTCAATAGTCAAGAGTATGTATCTGGCGAAACAGAGCTTGTCATTCTTGTTACGCCTAGGCTCGCTAAACCCGTAGACAGAAGCAAAGTCACACTGCCAACTGATGCCTTTGTTGACCCGAATGACCTGGAATATTACTTGTTAGGTAGAAGCGCTTATATTGCTGAGCCTTCTGATTCTGAAGACAACAGTAATGTAAGTTCTTCTAAACCTATCACACCAACTGATGGTGGTAGTGAAGGTTCATTCGGTCATGATTTGTAAGGAGATAGATATGATTAGAACAATGATGGTCTTTCTCGCACTGGTATTAGTTGGTTGTGCGAATGACGCGCCTTTAGGGCAGTCGGTTGTTCAGTTGAAAGTGGAACAAACGTACAACCCGAACGCGACTCAAGAGAACTTGGAAGTTTTACCTGATGGGACTGGTGAGCGTATGCAAGCTAGTTATGACAGCTATGTGGGCAAAGGTGATGAGGATCTTTCCGGAAATAATAGCCAGGTTTTACAAAGCTTTAATTAGCGTGGAGGTACTTTATGTCGTATCAAGTATCAAATAGTCCCAAGAAGCAGGGAGGTTTGGTGGTCATCTTTGTGACCATTGCGTTACTCGTATTCCTTGCGGTGTCTGCTTTGGCGGTGGACATCAACCATATGCTAGTGAATAAAACGCGCTTACAGAATGCGGTTGACTCCGCTGCATTGGCTGCAGCCACTATATTGGATAACAGCAAAGACCAGGCTGCGGTATCTGCAGAAGTTACATCAACATTGAATGCTATGGCGGGAGCTTCTGGTAATCATGAATTTAATTTTTCTACAGCAGTGGTAAGTGTTGAATACTCCAATGACCCTCAAAGTTTTGCGGGGACAACTACGTTTGGTGCTGATGATGATGTTTATGTTCGCGTTAATGTTAGTTCACTGGATATGGATGAATTTTTCATTCAGATGTTTGGTTTAGCTAAAGATGTATCGGCAACAGCGGTTGCTGGGCCTAGTTCTGGACTGCAAGTCGTCAACAACATTGTACCTATTGGAGTATGTATTGGTGATGGAACTTCAGATAATGACATCAATGAAGACGGCTATGATGATGCGACCGGTGAAGCAATTACCAATGTATTTGGCTATGAAGTAGGAACCGTTCATGCTCTAAAAGTGGGTGATAAAAAACTGTCACAAATGGGGAATGGTAACTATCACTTGCTGGACTTTGGGTCTGGGGGAAAAACAGTAAAAGAGGCGTTGGCTGGTTATTACGACTACTCCGTAGCTATTGGCGATAGTGTCACTACCAAGCCCGGGGGAACTGTCGGCCCCACTGCTGATGGGTTGAACACTCGCTTTGGTGATTATGGTGGTGGTTTATCAAGTTCAGCTTATCCTTCTGATTATGTCACTACCGAGCCTAACTCCCAAATTAAGATAGATAAAAAAACGGGCGACATTAATTTTGATGGCTCTTATACCTATGCTCAATATGAGTCAGACACAAACGCATGTATTACAAACAATGGTTCGGGTTGTGTTTCTGGTGGTACAGCATGGCGACGCATTCTTCCAATTCCGATGGTCGATTGTTCGGGTAAAAGTGGTGGAGTAACCAGTTTTACCGTGCAGAAAATAGGGTGTTTCTTCTTATTGCAAAAGGCACCAAGTAACAATTCAGGAACCCCAGCAGTATTTGGTGAGTTTATACATTCTTGTAGTGTCGCTGGTGGCTCTGGTGGTTCTGAATCATCAACTGAAGGTCCATACAAAATTGTTTTGTATAAAGACCCTGATGGGGGAGGCTCTTAGTTATGAATAGGAAATTAAACAAGCAGCAAGGTCTCGCAGCTATTGAAATGATGATTGCAACACCAGTTTTATTGTTTTTCTTAGTGTTGGTTCTTGAGTTGGGAAACATTCTAATTCATTACAATGTGATATCTAAATCGGTTCAAAATGGGGCTCGATACGCAGTTAGCGAAGTTTATGGAACACAAGGTGGAGCATTGGCGCCGACTGCGGAAATTCAAAACATCGTGGTTTACGGGAAAAACACGGTAGGTACAGCCATACTTTCTAGTCTTGCAACTTCTGATGTGGTTGTTACTCCTCCCACTGCGGACAGTTATGTGAGAATAACGGTGAATTATGAGTATGTTCCTCATTTCTTATCTGTCCCATTTTCATCTGAAAGTTTATCAATTCCCTTGAGTGTGTCGTCCGTGATGAGGGTTTTTTGATGGAGTCAATCAAGAAACATAGCGGTTTAGCCATCATCGAATTTACGATTGTTTCTTGGTTGGTGTTTTTGCTGATTTTTCTGATTCTAGCTTTAGGGGCTTACGTATTTTCATTGCAGATTGTTAATGAGGCGACCAGAAAAGCAGCTAGGTTAGCGACCGTTTGTTACGTGCTAGATCGCGATAACATTGCGGGGGTTGTCGTAGAAGACATACCACTACTAGGCTTTAGTGATAGTAATTTGGAGGTCGCGTACTTAGATGCTTCTGGCGTTGAAATTACTTCTGATTTCGAAGCGAACCTGAGTGCGATCAAGTTTGTTAGAGCAAGAGCTATAGGTTATGGCATTCAACTGATCAGTAACCTAAGCTTTTTAGGGGCCAATGGTTTTCTTACTGCCCCTGCGTTTGAGACAATTTTACCAGCTGAGAATTTGGGTGTGATAAAGGCTGAAACAAATACTAGGACAAGGTGTCCGGAACCAGTACAGGGTGGGTAGTATGGGCGAAGCAATTGATATTTTACCAAGTGAAGACGATGCGATTCGCCTTAAAACCAACTTGAATGTATGGCTTATCTATAGCAACGAAAAATTTCATGCACATATGAGACAGCAATTAAAACGCTGTCGAAATGTTCATATCGACTCTTTTTCTTTGCTAGGTATGACTGAAGAGTATGTGAAAAATATAGATGCTCCCGATCTTATTTTTGTTGAAGCAAGTGGTGGTTGGGCTCAGAAAATGGTGGATCTTCAAAGCTACAACCTACAGTTAGAAGAGCATGATTTATCTTTAGTTGTGTTTGGTGATGAGAGTGATAACGGCTCATTGAAAATAGCGCTAAGACTTGGTGCTTCTGATTTTCTATCTCATGACATTTCAATTTCAGGTCTTTTACCGCTACTTAAGAAAACTGCAGCGGAGAAAATTGAAAACTCTAGTTATGGTGAAGTGTTTTTATTTATCAATACTAAAGGTGGTATGGGGGCGACAACCTTAGCGCTCAATACAGCCGTAGAAATAGCAAGTTATCACCCGAATGAGGTGCTGTTGCTTGATATTGATCTCCAGTTTGGTGTTATTCCAGAATATTTGAATATCACGCCGTCCTACAGTATTTCGGATGCCATCGACAGTTCTAATGATTTGGATGAAATGTCGTTAGGAAGTTTAGTGAACAAGCATACATCTGGGTTGCATGTTTTAAGTTTCAAGCATGAAAACAACGCGGATGATTATGAGCACGCCCAGAAAATTGGAAAGTTATTACCTGTACTACGCCGTTTCTATCGCTACATTATCATTGATTTCTCTCGAGGCTTGGATCATATCTTTGCTTCGGCTATCTCCCCTGCGACTAAGGTGCTACTTGTTGCTCAACAAACCTTAGTGTCTGTTAAAAACAGTAACCGTTTGGTAAGAACGCTGAAGTTTGAGTACGGATTACAACAAGATGCAATAGAGATCATCGTAAATCGTTATGAGAAACGACAAACCATTAAATTATCGGATATAGAACAGACCGTTGGAAAGCATGATATCCATTTAATGCCTAACGATTTTAAAGTGGCACTAGAGAGTGCCAATTTAGGTCAGCCTTTGGTTGAGTCAAAAAAGAAGAGTTCGATTACACGGTCGATCATCGATTTATCTCACATCCTCTCTCCTCCGGAACAAGAAGAGAAGAGTTGGCTCAAAAAGATATTTTCATAGATTGTTTGTTCTAAGCATATAGATGAGGGATCGTTATGTTCTTTAAACGAAAAAATATAAATCCGGAGTTTGAAAAAAAAGCAGAACAATTTTCGCAGCAGGAGAGCGAAAACGTTGCTGCCTTTCCTCAAGGTGATGCTAGTGATTCAGTTGCTTTAAAAGGGCTAGATGCCAGAGAAGAACAAGAAAAATCGGTTAATGAAGCAAAAAAAGTCTTAGAACAAGAATTATCAATTAAACACCATTTCCATAAGCAGCTCTTAGAAACACTCGACCTTGGTTTGCTTTCTAGCCTTGATAAGGAGCGTGCTAAAGTCGACCTCCATGAAGCGATTGTTCAGCTAATGGCTGACGATCAAAGTCATGCCCTGAGTGCTGAAGGTCGAAAAAGAGTTATCAAGCAAATCGAGGATGAAGTGTTTGGACTGGGGCCGTTAGAACCGTTATTAGCAGATAAAACGGTATCCGATATTCTCGTGAATGGACCTAAGAGTGTGTTCGTTGAGCGAGGGGGGAAATTGGAAAAGACACCCTATACTTTCTTAGATGACCGACACCTTAGAAACATCATTGACCGTATTGTTAGCCAAGTGGGGCGTCGAATTGATGAGGCTTCTCCAATGGTGGATGCTCGATTGGCCGACGGTTCTCGTGTGAATGCGATTATCCCACCTCTTGCTTTAGATGGCCCATCGGTATCCATACGACGTTTCGCTGTGGATAGCTTAACTATGGATAATTTACTGGAGTATAAATCAGCCTCTCCACAAATGGCTAAGTTTGTGGAGGCTGCAGTGAAAGGTGAGCTTAATATCTTGATTTCAGGAGGGACGGGGTCAGGGAAAACAACCACACTGAATATCTTTTCTGGTTTCATTCCTCGAGACCAACGAATCATTACTATAGAAGACTCTGCCGAGTTACAACTTCAACAACCCCATGTTATTCGCCTAGAAACCCGCCCTGCTAATTTAGAAGGGAAAGGGGAGATTAGTCAAAGAGAATTGGTAAAAAACACCTTACGTATGCGACCGGATCGAATTGTGGTTGGTGAGGTGCGTGGTAGCGAAGCTGTCGATATGTTAGCGGCTATGAATACTGGTCATGATGGATCTCTTGCCACTATTCACGCCAATACCCCCCGTGATGCTCTAAGCCGTGTTGAGAATATGTTTTCGATGGCTGGTTGGAACATTTCTACCAAAAACCTCAGAGCGCAGATTGCTTCTGCTATCCATTTAGTTGTGCAGATGGAGCGGCAGGAAGATGGTAAGCGCCGTATGGTGAGCATTCAAGAGATAAATGGTATGGAAGGAGAGGTCATCACGATGTCTGAGATCTTCCACTTTCAGCGTCAAGGTGTCGATGAGCATGGCAATATTTTAGGTTATTACACAGCAACCGGTGTGGTGCCTCAGTCTCATGACCAATTGGTGAAGCGTGGTCTTGATTTGCCGTTTGAGCTCTTTACCGAATCACATAGCTGAGGAGCGGATTATGGATAGCGTAACAGTTTCATTGGTTCTATTGTTTGTTGCGGTGTTGTTTATTTCACAAGCCTTATTATTGCCAGCTGCCGGAAAAAAAGCTAAGCACAAAGAGTTGACTCGTCGCTTAAAAGAGACACAAAGAAATATTGATGAAGAGAGTTTGTCGCTCTTAAAAGATCACTACAACAAAGAACTATCACCACTTGACCGGAAGTTGATTGTCATTCCTTTCTTTGCAGACCTAAAACGTATGCTGGAATTGGCGGGGCTGAAGATCACTTTAAGTCGCTTCTTATTGATTGTGTTCTTGTGCGCCACTTTGTTGGCTTTGGTTGCTTTAGTATCAAATCAAGTGTGGTTCATTTGTGTAGCGGCTTTTGTCTTTGCTTGGGTTGTTGCTTACTTGTTTGTTCAAAACAGAGTGACATACAGAATGGCACGATTCGAAGAACAGTTACCAGAAGCTTTGGATATTATCAGGAGAGCTTTACAAGCAGGTCAGCCATTGGTTCAGTCTTTCAATGAGGTGGGTGAGGAGATGCCTGAACCTATTGGCGTTGAATTTAAGAACACCTACAACTTGTTGAACTACGGTTACGATTTGAGGCTCGCTATTATGCAAATGACAGAAAGAGCACCCACGGTTTCGATGTTGGCTTTTTCTAGTGCAGTCATGCTGCAGAAAGAGACTGGGGGGAATCTCTCTGAGAATCTGCAAAAAGTATCTGAAGTACTGAGAGCGCGTTTTAAACTAGAAAGAAAAATCAAAACTCTCTCTGCTGAGAGTCGGCTTTCTGCCTGGATACTGACTCTTTCTCCCTTTGTTCTGTTTTTCGGCCTTAAATTCGTAAACCCAGAATACATAGAACCTTTGTATACCGACCCTAGAGGAATATCGATGGTCAGTATTGGGGTTATTTTGTTGGCTATTGGGGCGTTGTGGATAAGAAAAATAATAAATATCGAGATATAGATTATGGAATTCTTTGATTTAGATGTATGGAAGCAAGCACTCTCTGAGTTCGGGATCAGTAGCCAAGCCTTACTGTACGGGATGATCTTGCTGACCACTATGTTACTGACCCTCACGCTTGGTTTTCTTTTTGTAGGCACTCGCTCCCCGTTGGATAAAAAGCTAAAGCAGATATCCAGTGGTCGTCATACGAGTAGTCGAAAACCTTACGATTTTACCAATACGTTAGAGTCGTTAACGCCATTTATTGGACGAGGGAATAAAAAAGACAACGAAACTTACTCAGAAAAACTCATGCATGCCGGATACCATGGAAAAAGTGCGCTTTCTGTCTTTTATGCTTTCAAAGTACTTTCAGCCCTTGTCGGGTTTGTTTGTGCATTTATGGTGTTTTATTTAGCGATAGGGGGCAGTTACAACAACTTATTGATCGTGACTTGTATCTTTGTCGGTACGTTTTTACCCAATTTTATATTGAGTAAAATGCAAAAAGATAGACAGAGAAAGATCAAGAATGGTGTACCAGATGCTCTTGATCTGCTGGTGGTTTGTACAGAGTCCGGTCTTGGTTTTAATGCTGCGCTAGGACGAGTTGCTAACGAACTATACATTTCACAGCCCGAACTTGCCGATGAGTTGGATACTGTTTTTGCCAAGATACAAGCAGGTGTCACCATGCCAGATGCTTTGAGTCAGCTCGTTGAACGAACGGGACTTCATGAGTTAGACGGACTCGTATCCTTGCTGTCTCATGCCTCAAGAATGGGGGGGAGCTTGGCGCAAACTTTACGAGACTATACCGAAGATTTTCGAGATAAGCGGCAACAAGCTGCGGAAGAAATTGCAGCAAAAATACCCACTAAGATGTTATTTCCTATGTTGTTATTTATTTGGCCTTGTTTTTTTATTGTTGCCCTAGGACCAGGGATGATGATTGTTATGGACGCATTGAGTGCGCCAGGAGTCGGTTTATGATGCTAATGAATAGAATGGTTTTACTTTTACTGCCGTTATTAATTTTAGGGTGTGCCTCTTCTGATGAACCAACCAATCAGTTTGATGCCGAGTTGTATTCGGGGAAGCCAATTGACACCTTAACCAGTGACGATCCCCCTGTCAGTGAAAAAGAAGCCATTATGCGCGGTGATGTAGCTTTAAGGGATAACAATATCGATTTAGCTCTTTACGAATACATTCGTTCTCTGTCTTTTCCTGAGCAAGAGTTTCACGATAAAACGTTGTTTACTATCGGCAGGATTCATTTATCGAGAGGCAACTATGCACTGGCTGAAAAAGCGTATCTGGCGGCATTAGATTTTAACCCGGCGCATACGGAAGTGCTGGAGCAGTTAGGCGTGTTATATACCAAACAGCGTCGTACAGATGAGGGAAGAAGCTATTTCTTTAAAGCGATCAATGCAGACCAAGTTCGTTTAAAAAGTAGTAGCACGATTAAAAACTACCAAGCGTTAAATCAAAGTGAAGTAGCCGCTTTGAAGGTTGACAGTATGTCTCCTGCATCAGCCTTTATGGGTATTGGCGTGCTGGAAGATGTCGATGGAAAACATCAAATCGCACAAGAATACTTTAAAAAATCGCTTACTATCGATAAGACATCAGTGAAAGCTCTACTGAATATGGGGTATTCCCATTACATGTACGGTAACTACAAAGAAGCGTATCAATATACTCGTTCGGCTTTAGAGATAGAACCGAACAATGAAAAGGCTCAAAACAACCTTGCGCTCATTTATTTGGCATCAGGTGATGTGAAAAAAGCGATAAATGTGTTTATGCGTCATATGGATGCACCTGAAGCTCTGAACAATGTAGGGTATTTTTTAATTATTCAAGGTCGACCAGATGAAGCCGTTCCTTACCTTCAACAAGCTATTGATAAGAAACCCTCTTATTACAAAATCGCCAATGAAAATCTGAATAGAGCGCTATCAGAGGTAAGAGAGATGAAGCAATAACTACTTAGCGCCAGTTTTAGTGCAATGAAAAGGATCTTTATATTGCCTAACCGTGAAAGTTTTAATAAAGATGTCATTGTAATCTCTATTTTTTGGTTTGCCTGCGCATCAGTGATACTGTTTTACAAGTGGGAAGCAGTATCCGCACTCAATCTAAATGATAACGATGATTATATGCGTTATGTTCAGTTCCAAGCGTGGATGAAAAGTGGTCATTGGTACTTAGAACCGATGAGTAATTTCAATGCTCTCGATGGCATTATTATTCATTGGTCTCGGTTTCCTGATCTAATGTTATCTATAGTCGCTTTCCCATTGCTATTTATAATTGATGATAGTCTTGCTTATTCAATCTCAATTTCTGTTGTGCCATTGTTTTACTTGTTACTTTACGCATTATCATGTTTCTATTTATGTGACCAATACTTTGGGAGCAAATATCGTTTCATAAGTATGATGTTTGCTATTTCCTCTCCTTCAATTATTCATTTCCTGCCAGGTTCTATTGATCACCATAATATTCAACTTATATTAGCAGCACTGTTTCTTTCAGTTACACCTCTTACTACTCGCAATCTCAATCAATCATGGCGTGTTTATATACAATCCACTTTCCTATCTTTATCTTTGTGGACGGGTGTGGATAATCTATTGTTGTTTTTTCCGTTCTTTTTTCTTTATACGGTCTATTTCAGTTTTTTTAATAACGGATACTTTAGTTATATCTCCAAGCTATACGCTACTTGTACGTTTTTGTCATCTATTACTGTTTTATTGAATAGGCCTTACGATGAGTTTTTTGTTTTAAAATATGATGAAGTATCATTTATTATTATAATATTATTCTTTAGTGGTTGGTTGTTTGTTCATTTTTATCACAGGTTGGCGAGTAATGATAAGAGTGTAATTGAAAGGACTTTCCTGTTTATTACTCTTGGTTTGTTGTGTTTACTTCCTGTTTTTATTGTTTACCCATCACTTACTAGTGCTTTATTAATTGATTACCCTCCAATACTTAAGATGTATTGGCTTGATCAAGTGACGGAAGCTAAATCTGTTGCTAATTATATATCAACCCATGGTTTATTTTCTGTTGAAAACTATGCGTTGCTATTGGTTCCCGCAATTCTATCCCCAATATTTAAGTTAAAAAACCACCATGCAATAATATTTTACATCATCTTTATGTTTAATTTATTTCTTGCGATATTTTGGCAGATTAGAATAATGAGGCTGTGCTTTGTTTTAGCTGCACCTTTTCAAGCATACTTTATTATAAAATTGTCCGATGTTGTTAGATATTCAGTTCTAAAAATTATTGTTATCTTCTCTGGTGCTCCTTTAGCTTTAGCACTTTTTATTGTTTTTTTGTCACCAGAAGAAAAATTAACCACTGTTTTTGATAATATAGAAAACCCACCAGATATATTTAAAGTATTAAAAGATAACGGTATTAATTCACATACAATTCTTTCTGGGATAGAAACCGGCGCTCCTGTACTAGCAAAAACCAACAACAGTATCATTGCAGCGCCTTACCATCGAAATATTGCTGGCAACCAATTCCTAATTGAAGTGATGCTAGAAGAGGACATGCTCTTAGCAAGAAAAGAAATAATAGACAAAAGGGTTGATTATATATTGATTGGTAATGACCCTCATTTATCTCTTCTGGAGGCGTCGGGAAGCGATAATTCTCTAGTTAAAAGGCTTCATGGGGATAATGTTCCAGATTGGCTAGAGGTGACATACGACGGAGTTAAGGATGGTTACCGAGTTTTTAAAGTGAGGGGTGAGAATGAATAAGCAGAAATTAGCAGTATTGCTCCCATGTTTTAATGAAGCGGGTGCTATTGGGAAGACAGTTATGTCTTTTAAGCAGGCTTTACCTGATGCATCTATTTATGTGTATGACAACAACTCAACCGACAACACGGTAAACGAGGCTTTGCAAGCTGGGGCTATTGTTCGACATGAGCCTCGCCAAGGTAAAGGGGAGGTTGTCAGGCGAATGTTCTCTGATATTGATGCTGATATCTATGTGATGGCTGATGGTGATGACACTTACGATGCGTCAATATGCCCTGCGCTGATCGAACAATTGGATAATGAAAAACTCGATATGATTATTGGAAGTCGAGAGCGAGCTTCAATGGCTTATCCCAAAGGGCATATCCTAGGAAATAAGCTGTTTTCATCGCTGATTAATTTAGCATTCAATGCTCAATTGAGTGATGTGTTTTCTGGTTATCGAATTATGAGCCATCGATTTGTCAAAACCGTACCCATTTTCAGTGATGGCTTCCAAATAGAAACAGAGCTTACCGTTCATGCGCTACATCATAATATGCCAATCAAAGAAGTTTCGACGCAATATCAATCAAGGCCTGAAGGCACAGCCAGCAAATTGAATACCTTTAGTGATGGGCTCAAAATTCTCAATTTCATTTTGTTCTTATTGAGAGATGTAAAGCCAATGTTCTTCTTTGGCGTATTGTCTATGTTGCTTTGCTTCATTTCATTGGTTTTAGGAATCCCCGTTATCATCGACTTCATCGATACTGGGCTCGTCGAAAGGGTGCCTACTGCGATTTTGTCTAGTTCAATTGCATTGATAGCGGTGATGTCTTTTTTCTGTGGGTTGATACTCGACAACGTATCACGAGGTAGGCGAGAGATGAGGATCCTTTCTATATTACGAACGAGTGATAAAACGCTATCTGAATAGGAATCAAGCATGAGAACAAGCAAAGATGAAGACAAAGAGTGGATCGATTATTTATCTCGTTTCAGTGACGAATATGATGAGCGAGTTTATAACGGCAATACAACGGGTTATGTGATGAGAGCTGGTCATATAGCATGTGAAAAGCCATTTGGTGAAAGTGAACACTTTTCGAGAGTGTTAGAAGTGGGCTCAGGAACGGGCGAACACTTATTGCATGTTAAGCACACCTTCGACGAATACATTGTTAGTGATGGCGATGCATCAGCACTCGAAGTAGCAGATAAGCAACTCAGTCGTATCAATTCTTATGACAAACTCACTTTTAACGTAACTAATGCTTGTGAGTTAGATTTTGAAAGCAATAGTTTTGATCGCGTGATCGCAACTCATATATTGGAGCACTTATACGAGCCTCACTTGGTGATTAAAGAGTGGTTAAGAGTGTTAAAGCCTGGAGGCACTCTGTCTATTTTGATTCCTACCGATCCTGGGGTCGCTTGGAAAATCGGTCGCTATATGACGACAAGAAAACACGCCTTACAGAAGGGGTGGCATTACGATTACATTATGGCGAGAGAGCATGTCAATCCATGCAATAACCTAATCGCTTTCTTAAGGTATTACCTTCCTGAACACCAAAAATCATTTTGGCCGCTGAGCTTTGTACCGCTTATTGATTGCAATTTGTTCTTTAACTTCCACGGGGTTAAACCACTATAGGAAGTGAAAGATGCTTTTAGTTTTTGAAAGAAGAGCGGGAAAACAAGAAGTAAGCGATCAAACCTCTCACTTCTTATTTGTCTGTCTATTAATTGATAGCTTAGATCGCCAAACCTGTAATTGCGCCAAACAACATAAACACACCCACTAACCCTACAATCGGAACCTTTACGGTTTTCAATAACCACACGCCAACAATGATCAGAGCGAAGTCTATGCCGCTGCTCACTGCGCTTGTGAAGATGGGTTTGTATAGAGCTGCAAGTAATAGACCAACAACTGCTGCATTCACACCGGTAAGAGCACCTGCCACCAAAGGCTTGCTTGCAATCGCCTGCCAATTCTTCAGTACAGCCAGTAGCAATAAGAAACCCGGTAAGAACACCGCAACTGTTGCGAGCAGTGCACCTGTAATCGGTGCCGATGGCATCAACACATAGCCTAGATAAGTGGCTAATGTAAACATTGGGCCAGGTACCGCTTGCGCAGCGGCATAGCCTGTTAGGAAGGTATCTTGGGACAGTTGATCACCAATACCATTTTGTAGCAGAGGAAGAACCACGTGCCCGCCACCGAATACCAAACTACCTGCTTGGTAAAATAAACCAAATACTTCAATGCCTTGAGAGTATGCACTGAACAGCGGTAGACCAATCAGTAGTGCTACAAAAATCACTAGCGGTGTTATGGATATCTTATGTGTCGAAGGCGTTGTTTTTAAGTCTTGCGAGGTTAAGAACTTACTGCCAACTATCGCTGCAAATAGGAGCACTAAGACTTGAGGCCAGATCCCAGGAATCAAAAGTAGAACAATCGCGGTGATCACACACAGTGCTGTTGCTATCTTTGATTGGCAAAAGTTTTTGTACATGCCGAAAGTGGCGTCAGCTACAACCACGACTGCGAGTAGCTTAAGTCCGTGGATGATTGAAATGAAAAGCGGTGCTTCCAACAACTGGTTGCTCACTAAGGCCAATATCAACATTAGGATGACAGAAGGGGAGGTGAAGCCTACAAATGCGGCAATCGCACCGGTTAAGCCACCTTTTTTGTAACCAACCGCAAAGCCAACCTGACTTGAGCCTGGACCCGGCAGAAATTGACTGAGGGCGACAATTTGCCCGTACTCTTCGTCGGATAACCAATTCAGTTTCTCAACAAAGGTTTTACGGAAGTAGCCAATATGTGCCGCTGGTCCACCAAAGCTAATCCAGCCAAGCCAGAAAAAGGTTTTAAAAATTGAAAGCATGATCGATTCCAGATAAATGTTTAGCGTAATTTATGTGGAGTTAGACTATGATTCAAATTAATTGTTTTAATTGTGATTATGAATAATATGGGTTTTGTTTTATGGCTGATTTTAACTGGAAAGGGGTCGACCTTAATTTGTTGATTGCACTGCAGGCATTGTATAAAACCAACAGCGTTAGCAAGGCCGCTGAACGTTGTTATGTCAGCCAGTCAGCGATGAGTCATAGTTTACAAAGGCTACGAAAGTTGTTTGATGACCCTCTATTTGAGCGTGTGGGCAGTAAGATGGAAGCGACCGACCGAGCCATTGAATTATCAAGCACCGTCGATGCGTTGCTTAATATTATTCAATCTGAAGTTCTGTTGTCCAAAAGGTTCGAAGTTGATAGCTATAAAGGCAACTGGAAGATCGGACTTACCGATTACGCGGAACAGATGTTTGGCCCAATGATCTTCGATTTGATCAAAGAAGCTTCACCAAACTCTCAAGTCGCATTTTTTAATGTTAATCGAAGCAACTATCAGCAAGTATTTGAAGAGGCAAAGCTGGATATCTCGATAGGTAGTTTTGGAGAGGTGCCTAAGCTGTTTGGTATTGAGCAACTCTACACCGAGCAGCATGTTTGCTTACTTGATAGCTCAGTACTTGGTGTTGAACTACCGATGTCGCTAGAGACATTTGTGTCTGTGGAGCACGCCTTAGTGTCTCCTAATGGTGCCTTAAAAACGGCAGTTGATACTAAATTGTCTGAATTGGGCTACACCAGAAAAGTGGCGATATCTTCAAGCAACTTCTTAACGGTAAAACGATTGATCAGTGGCAGAAAGCTATTGTGCATTGTGCCTAAGTTAGTCGCTAGAAATGCCCCTAATGTCGACAGTTCACTGATAGCCGTTGCTCCGCCGATAGATGTTCCTGATTTTGATATACAGCTGGTTTATCGTAAGGGAAAGCAATTAGATGACAAAAACACTCACTTGAGGAAAGTGATCTCTCAAGCGGTTGAGATTGTCATTGCGGCTGAGTGATTGATGACGCGTTTCTTTTTAGCAAATAACCAATTAAGTGCCAAAGAGCAACTATATACCCATCTATTGCGTAGTGCCACGCTAAGTGAACGGACCCAACTTGGACAAAGAAAGCGTAAACCCACGCAATATATCCCCAGTTTTTGTTTAACCGGAATGTGGTCATAGCCATTAACACTGCGATTGTTACATGCAAACTTGGCATGGCGGATATGCCCGTTCCTCTGCCTCTTATTCCTGTCACATAGCTATCCCAAAGCATATCCTGCGCGGATAGCATCCAAAGTGGGAATAGATTCGCTTGCTTTAACTGGAGGTCTTGCGCTTGTAGACGTTCCATTAACCTAAGATAGAGATCTTGTTCATAGAAGTGGTGAAAGTAGGCGGGTCCCGCAGACGACAACAGCGTCGCTATGACGTTACCTAGGAGAAACCAAGATATCAAAAAGGTGAGGATAAATTGGTTACGCAGGTGGTCATTTTTCCGATAGACAATGAAAAAAAGTAACATCCCCCACATAAGAAAAAACCATAAATTGTATAGAAAATTAATCACTAGAGTTGAAGCCGCATTAGGCAGGAAGAAATGTGTTATTTCCCATGGGGATACACCGAAGTGCAGCCACTTATCTAAATGATAAAAGGTAAGATCTAGATTGTATGGATTGAAGTGAGGTATCAGTGATTTTATAAACGTATAGCTCGAGAATGAGATGTTTAAAACGAGCATTAACAAAACAAAATAAATAGGCTTGGATATAGGAAATAGCAGCGATTTCACTTTTTTTATTAACCGTATCGTTGGTTTTTTTTCTCGTTTAAACAATAAATAGCAATAGTAATACGTAGCCCAAACAGTAAAAGTGACAGAGCAAATTGTAATCAAAACATCGATATAGCTATAGATGTCATATTTCATATTCTCGGGAACAAATATGTTGATGATTAAGGTAAACGGGGCAATGAATGCAACATAATACAGAATCAGTTTGTTTCTTCTGAATTCATGAAGTAAAGACGATAACAAGTTTGATTGTTCTTTTTGAGGAGTGGATTTGGCGGTGGTCGTCTCTGAATCCATATAGCCCTTCATCAAGATTTCCTATCATGATTAAAGGTTAGTTCATTTGAGCTGGTTTTCTACTTTTCAACCTTGTGTCTAAGGTAAAAATAAACGAAATAAAACCTTCCATTTTTCACAACCCGACTATACTTAATTTACGACTAAAAGTAGTCGTAAAGAATAGGCTTTTTGATTTACCTAAGTAAAAAAATGGGTTATATCCTAATGATATAGCTTAAAAAACTACCAGGCTAAACGGACTTAGTTGGTCTTGAAAGCGCTAGCTCCCTCTAGCGCTTTTTCTTTTGTTCGAAGTTAGCTCTAACCCCTTAGGTGTTTACAGGTTTGAGTTGTTTAATCCCGATTTAGAACAGTTAACGGTCGAGCTCACTGACTAAGAGCAACGAGCTATGTAGACCGACAAATTATGAGTATCAACTAGCTACGAACGGTCAGTATCAAGCCATCAATCACACTGTGGTGGTGATCAGAAACCCCAGCAAGGTTGCCGTATTTCGGCTGGTGGCGATCATTTTCTAATGGATGGTGCCAACCTTGTGTATGTTCTACAAAGTGCGCTGCAAAGCTTTCAGACACCTCTAAACATCCTGTCATGACAGTATCAACATAGGTTTGAACGATAGGGCTGTTTTCGCAAGGCGCTTCGATTTCGTCTTTGATGTAAACCCAGATCGATTGATCCGCTTTAAACTCGGTTTGGCTCTCTATCTGATCGTTTCTTAACTCAATTCGGTGATAACCACGCTCACGACGATCAAATTCAGCCAACGCAACATCATCGACCTCCAGCAAAACACCATTCACTTGTCCCTCACCAAGATTGACGATCAACGGTGACAAAACATAGCTGTCGTCGATTTTACTCCAGTGACGCACTAGGCCGTGCACTATCGCAGGAATCGCTTGTCCTGTTTGACCTGTGAGTTGACGAGAAGAGGAGTTGATCAAGCTACCATAACCAAAAATATACATCGTGTTCCCTGTCTGTTCTTTTGTATTTGAGACTAGTCTTACTATATGTTTGGCTTCATTAAATGTCAGTAGTTTTTTATTTCATACATCTTCGAGTCTAAATGACTTTTTGTGGTGTGTTTAATTGACACTTTTTTGACCTCTAAATACACCTTGTTGCTTGTTCTTATTGGTTTTATATCTTTGGCGCGTTTCATGCATCGTGTTAGGCAATATTGCGGTGATGATTACTGCACCTTGAATTTGGCTATTGGTAGCAATTCAATATAAGCCACACTTGGCTTGTTATCTGAAATGAGGAATGAGTTTGTTAAATATCACAGATAAAAGCGTAGAAGATGCGATTCCAGCTTATCTTCGTTTAGGTTTTAGACCTTTCTTCTTTCTTGGCAGTCTCTATGCCGTGATTGCTATCGTCGCTTGGGTTGTCATGTTCCAAAATGGTCAGCCTGAAGTGTTAAAAGTACCCGCGCTTTGGTGGCATGTACATGAAATGCTGTTTGGTTTTTCTATGGCGATTGTGGTTGGTTTTGTTCTGACTGCGGTGCAAACGTGGACGGGAATCAACGGAACTAAACATTATCGATTAGCAGCGCTCGTTGGTTTGTGGCTCGCACCTCGTATTCTATTTTGGACACCGGCGCCATTGTGGTTGATCTCATCGGTTGAAGCGTTGTTCTTGATCTTTGCCGCTTACGAGATTGGTTTCCGTGTCGTGAAATCGAAAGGCTGGAAGAACCTGTTTTTTGTGCCGCTGTTTATATTGGCTATCGTCGCCAACTTTGCTAGTTACGCGACGATTAAAGGCATGCCTCCATTCCCTTCATCCGCGGTATGGCAAGCGATGTTGTGGTGGTTTACGTTGCTATTATCCGTGATGGGTGGACGAGTGATTCCATTCTTCACCGCTCGTCGTTTCGACTTTGAAAAAGC
Source organism: Vibrio sp. 1F279 (assembly GCF_041439815.1). Lineage (NCBI taxonomy): Bacteria > Pseudomonadati > Pseudomonadota > Gammaproteobacteria > Vibrionales > Vibrionaceae > Vibrio > Vibrio sp. 1F279. The sequence continues at coordinate 176,742 of NZ_JBGOOU010000003.1, forward strand.
TCAACCACTGGTTTGGTTGGAATGGCTAGCGAACCTGCCTTTGGTTGGATTGTTTGTGCTGAGTTTCTTCCCGTTGACCTTTGCTCAAGTGGGTAATGAGTTGATGGTGTTTGCAGGTGTGACTCAGTTGGTTCGCTTTGTTCGTTGGAAGCCTTGGACAACGTTGTCTGAGCCTTTGGTGTGGTCACTGCATGCGGCTTATTTGTGTATTCCTTTGAGCTTGTTGCTAAGAGGCTTGTTAGATAATCCATTTGCAAGCCATAACATGCTACACCTATTTGCGATTGGCGGTTTGAGTGGGCTCATTCTTGCGATGATCACACGTGTCACCATGGGACACACTGGCCGTGCTATCTATAAAGGGCCAAGTATGGCGCTGGCGTTCTCGGCTATCTTTATCGCGGCATTAGTTCGTAGCTTAGGTGTCACTTTCTTCCCTGCTTACTTATTTGAGATGGTCAACATCAGCGCGGGTTTATGGACGTTGGCGTTTGGTCTGTTTATCTGGAAGTTTGGCATGATGCTGTTAACACCAAGAGTGGATGGTCATCCGGGGTAAGCGTATTGATTTTCTAACACATTTTTAAAGGGAAGCACTGAGCTTCTCTTTTTGATCGCAGCTAGTTATCGCTTTAATTTGTCTCTGTTTGAGAACAGTTCATTTCATTGTTGTCGATAAAATAGCATAGAAGTTGATGGTGAATCGGAGAGTTACGAACCCATTGAAATCCGGCACACACGATTTACAGCACTGGAGTGTGATCCGCTGCAAATATTTGCAGCAATATTCATTGATTTGTGCTCTAATACCGCGCTTACCAAGGGATGGTGTTAAAAGATGCTCACTTAGATGGAGTTATCAAAGTTGACCGATCCCTTAATGATCTCCCTTAGGAAAAAATAGAACATGTCTAAGAACAAAAAATTTGATATCCGCCTTACAGAAAAACGCAACGGTTGGTGTGCCGAGATTACTCGTCAAGTAACGTCTCGCAGCACAACAGTATCTAAGCGTGAGTCTGGTTTTGAAACTGAAGCTCTAGCACAAGAGTGGGCAGAGAAAGAGCTAGCATCTTTCATCGCAAACCAAGCTGAACGTAACGAGCGTAAATCAGAGCAGCGTAAAGAGCGTGACGAACTACGTCATACTAAAGAACTTAAAGCTGAGCAAGCACGTGAAGCACGCGCAAAAGCTCGTGAAGAAGAGCAAGAAGACGCTGAGTAATTTAGCGCTTAATTAATTTACAGGTTCCTTAATTTTAAGATAAGGGACAAGTAAAAAAAGCCCCAATATAACTTTTTTCTTTCTAGTCAAAAGTGTATTGGGGCTTTTTAGTTTGTGGAGTTTATTTTCGAAAATGTAGCCACTTCTTGCTAGTGACTACATGTCATTCATTGATTAGTTGTTAAGCGCCGTTAGCCAATCATCTTCCGCTACTTCTTCAATATAGCTCTCAACTGATTGTCCCACTTCATCGTCATCTTGTTTGAAGTAAGCAATGTGGAATACTGCGTCACCTTCGTTTACCAACGGTAGAGTTTGTTGGCCAATCACGATACCGCCTTTGGTTGTGATCACTTGGCCTTCTTGGTGACCTAACGGAGAGCTTATGTAAGCGAGAGTTTGTCCTGCTTCAACTTGTTCGCCAAGTCTCACCATGTTACGCAAAATACCGTCTGACTCAGCGCGGATCCAGCTGGTGGATTTGCTCAACACTGGTTCTGGCAACTTTTTACGGTTTGGGCGCAGCATGCCGATTTCTTTCATCACTTGATGTACGCCAAGGTAACCCGCACGAATCGCTAGGTGATCAAAACGCAACGCTTCACCACCTTCGTAAGTTAATACAGGGATACCCAATTTTTCCGCTTCGCTACGAAGTGATCCGTCACGCAGTGGTGAGTCAATGATCACTGGTGTTGCGAACGCTTTTGCGATGCGCAATGTTTCTGGGTTCGACAGGTTTGCACGGATCTGTGGCAAGTTAGTACGGTGAATCGCACCTGTGTGTAGATCCAAAATAAAATCACAGTGCTTCGCCACATTCTCAAAGAAAGTGTAAGCGATGCGTGATGTTAGCGATCCTTTCTCACTGCCAGGGAAGCAACGGTTTAGGTCACGACGGTCTGGTAGGTAACGAGATTTATGGATAAAGCCAAACACGTTAACGATAGGCACAACAATCAAGGTACCTTTCAGTTTCTTTGGATCAATCGCATTGGTCAGTTGTCGTGCAATCTCAACACCGTTTAGCTCATCGCCGTGGATAGCCGCATTTACCATCAGTGTTGGGCCTGCTTGGCGACCGTGAATAATTTCAATCGGGATCGAAAGTGGAGAGTGCGTGTAAAGCTGAGCCGCTTGCAGTTCAATCTCCATTCGCTGTCCTGGCTGAACAGTATAACCAAGTAATTCGAATGGTTGATTAGGTTTTAGTCTTGCCATTTAGGTTGTTCTCAACATGGTGATAATTCGTTAACACGGAATGTACCAATCGTTGATTTTTAGTACGAATCAATCGGTTTACGGTGACGACAAAAGTTTTCTATGGAGTTGTCTATAAATAAGCTTCCAGTTTTAATTTGACTCATTATAGGGTGTTTCAAATTGTGGTTTTTCTGACAGTACACTGATATTTGTCATTTGGTTGGTTGCTATTATCCACCGCCATTTTTTGGCGGCCAAATTCAAATATCGAGATGAAAATGAAAAAAACAATTTCAAAACTTGTAGCACTAGCGGTGGTATCTGTTGCTTTATCTGGCTGTGTTGGTAGCAATGCAGTAACGGGTTACCTAATGAAGTTCAACCTTAAAGCCGTTGATAACCGTTACGCTCGTGGTGGTTTGAACATATTGCTTGCACCGGCTTACGGTCTAACAGTTGCAGCTGATTACTTGGTATTCAACTCACTAGAGTTCTGGACGGGCAGCAACCCACTAACAGGTGCACCGCATATATTTGATACTAAGATTGATACTTACCTTGATATCAACCATCAGCTTGATAAGTCACTGACTGAAGCACCAGTGGGTCCTATTACGAGTGCTGATATGATTGAGAAAGGTCAAATGCAGCAGATCGACGAAAACACGATCCAAATGGACATCACTTACCAGTCTGGTGAGCGTGCGACATTGATCGGAGTTCGTGATGGTGAGATGGTGACATACTTCATCGACGGCGAAGTAGTGGCACAAACTTCAATTGATGAGTTAGAAAGCTACGCGGCTTCACGCGCTTAATTGTTTATTTAGTCACAAGTACATAGCTACAAAGATTGGATACAAAAACAGGTACTCATTGAGTACCTGTTTTATTTTGTGTCTATAAACGGTGTTTACTGAAAAGTGCTATTTAGTGAAGAGCTCTGTTTATAGGAAACACCATTTATTGAACATACATAGTTTATCGAATTATGCTTTTTCTGGGATAGCTGCAAGCAGTGCAACCATTTGATTCCAGAATAGCTCAACCGTATCGATCTTCACTTTCTCATCAGGAGAGTGAGGGAACTTGATGGTTGGGCCGAAAGAAACCATATCCATGTTCGGGTAAGGTTCTTTGAATAGACCACACTCAAGACCAGCGTGGATAACCATGATGTTTGGTTTGTGACCGTAGATACCTTCGTACATGTCGCGGAAGATGTGCATGATTTCTGAATCTGCATCTGGCTTCCAACCTGGGTAAGCACCAGAGAACGCGATGTTAGCGCCTGCTAGTTCAGCAACAGAGTGAAGCATGCTTTCTACTTGGCTACGACCTGAATCGATAAGAGAACGGATCAGGCAAAGCACTGTGATTGAGTTCTCTTCTGTTGTGATAACACCTACGTTTAGAGATGTTTCAACAACACCTTCAATCTCGTCACTCATACGAATCACGCCGTTTGGACATGCGTTAAGTGCCGCGATAAAGCGAGCTTGGTCTGCTGACGCAAGTGCGCCCATTTCTACAGAAGCTTCTTCGTTGAAAGTCACGATGCTGTCTTCTACTTTACCTAGCTCTGTTGAAAGCAGCTCTGTGTAGTAGTTGTATAGCGAAGCCAGTTTCTCTTGGTTTTCAGCAGGAACAGCAACCGTTACGAAACCTTCACGAGGAATAGCGTTACGAAGGCTACCACCTTTGAATTCGACGATGCGAAGGTCTAGCTCTTTTGCGTGACCCGCTAGGAAACGAGCAAGCAGTTTGTTTGCGTTTGCACGACCTGTGTGGATGTCGCAACCAGAGTGACCGCCTTTTAGGCCTTTTAGCGTTAGCTTACGTGTTACGAAGTCAGCTGGAATCGCGTTACGTGCAATTTCAAATGTCATTGCGCCGTCGATACCGCCAGCACAACCCATGTACACTTCGCCTTCTTGCTCTGAATCGGTGTTAAGAAGGATATCGCCTTCTAACCAACCCGCTTCAAGACCGAAAGCACCAGTCATGCCTGCTTCTTCATCTACGGTAAGTAGAACTTCGATAGGGCCGTGTTGGATTTCGTTCGAAGCCAGAACCGCTAGGCAAGAAGCCATGCCCATGCCGTTATCAGCGCCAAGCGTTGTGCCTTTCGCTGTAACCCACTCACCATCAATGTATGGTTGGATTGGATCTTTAGCGAAGTCATGAACTGTGTCTTCGTTCTTTTGTGGAACCATATCGATGTGAGCTTGCAGCACGACACCTTTTTTGTTTTCCATACCCGCCGTTGCAGGCTTTTTGATGAATACGTTACCCGTTGGGTCACGACGTACATCTAGGCCTTGCTCTGTTGCCCAAGCAATAATGTATTGAGCAAGTTCTTCTTCATGTTTCGAAGGGTGCGGGATTGAACAAATTTTATCGAAAAACTGCCAAATAGGGGCAGGGGACAATTTACTGATCTCAGAATGGAATTCAGACACGGATGACTCCTTTTTTATTTGATAACCATATATTTAGGTTTTGTAATGGCAAAAAACTAGAACAAAAATCTAAAATATGGGTCTGTTTTGATGGCAACAGCATACCACTTGAGCGTTTTGACGAGTAGCGGTTCTAAACCTCAAATAGCTCAAATTTTGAAAGCGATCTTGTCTATCTGATCATAAATAAGCGCGTTGATGCTTATAAACGGCACAGGCAAACGTTTGTTTAATTCTATTTTGTAATTTAATTACAAAAATGAGTTTGTAAAATAACCGAAAATAGCCAAAAGTGTGACGAATAGCAAAAAATGATTGTAATCTTTTTTCTTTAGGGTATATTAATAACCAACTTCTGAAGTGAAGAGTAAATGCTCAAAGGATGAGTCCGTTTTATCGCCTCCAAGGAACCGAGAAATCAAATTCGTTTTTTATTGATTTATTAAGGTGATAGTTATGAAAGGTTTACCATCTGCAATGTTCTGGATTAACAGCTCTGTTTACACTAGCAACTTTGCATACCCTACAAGCTTTGGTTACTAATACCACAAGCATGTAACTCGAACAGTTTTGTTCACCCCTATATATTGGAATTATTTTACAGCCCTTTTGGTTGACAGATTCTACCGCCACTCAGTTTTGAGTGGCGTTTTTTTTGCCTGCTACTTTTCCAAACCGCTTTCGCTTATCACTTTTCCTGCTGTTCTGCGTGGTTGTTTTTTAAACGCCGAAATATCAATTTGCGCCTTATTACTGATCCTGTTGAAAAATACATAACTATTGTGGGTTTGAATTCGGAATTTATTAGCTAGATTCTCAATGAAAATAACTGATGGTTTAAAAAATGGCCAAGTACTTTCATCGTATTTATCTTACTTATCTTATTGTTTTTAATCGTTACTTTATCTTTCAGTCTTCATTTTTAATCGCTCTGTTTCATACTGCATTCTGATAAAGATCGATTAGAGCCTTAATTCTATCTGGAATTTGTTATTTGATAACTTTATAATCCACAGCCAATCGATTACGCAACCGTTTACTTTTTACCCTTATAGGATTCGATAATGTTCGAAAAGCTATTCAAACTCAGTGAAAATGGCACCAATGTGCGCACTGAAATCATCGCAGGTCTAACAACCTTCCTAACAATGGCTTACATCATTTTTGTAAACCCAATGATTCTAGCTGATGCTGGTATGGACCATGGCGCTGTATTTGTAGCAACCTGTTTAGCAGCTGCTATTGGCTGTTTCATCATGGGCTTTGTTGCTAACTACCCAATTGCTCAAGCTCCAGGCATGGGTTTGAATGCATTCTTTACCTACGCTGTTGTAATGGGGATGGGTTATACGTGGCAAGTTGCTCTGGCAGCGGTTTTCGTATCGGGCGTGATCTTCATCTTCTTAAGCATCTTTAAGATCCGTGAATGGATTATCAACTCGATCCCAATGTCTCTGCGTGTTGGTATCTCTGCAGGTATCGGTCTTTTCCTAGCGTTTATTGCTCTTAGCAATGCTGGCATCGTTGTTTCTAACCCTGCAACGAAAGTTTCACTGGGTGACATTACCGCGATTGCTCCTATCCTAGGTGCGCTTGGTTTCTTCCTTACGATTGCTCTTGTTCACCGTGGCGTGAAAGGCGCAGTAATGATTGCGATTCTAGCTATCACAGCTGTCGGTATTGCTATTGGTGACGTTCAATACGGCGGCATCATGTCGACACCACCAAGTCTTGCACCAACATTCATGCAGCTTGATTTCTCTGCTGTATTTGAAATCGGTATGATTTCAGTAGTATTCGCTTTCTTGTTCGTCGATTTATTCGATACAGCGGGCACTCTGGTTGGTGTTGCAACGAAAGCAAACCTAATCAAAGAAGACGGTAAACTGCCTCGTCTGAACAAGGCACTGCTTGCTGACTCAACAGCAACATCAATTGGTGCACTGCTAGGTACATCAAATACAACCTCTTACGTTGAGAGTGTTGCGGGTGTCGCTGAAGGCGGCCGTACCGGTCTAACAGCGGTTGTTGTTGGTATCTTGTTCCTACTGGCTCTTTTCTTCTCACCGCTTGCAGGTATGATTCCAGCCTACGCAACATCAGGTGCGTTGTTCTATGTAGCAATTTTGATGATGTCTGGCCTAGTTGGTATTGATTGGCGTGATCTTACGGAAGCAGCCCCAGTCGTGGTAACATGTCTGCTTATGCCGTTGACATACTCTATCGCTGAGGGTATCTCACTAGGCTTCATCGCTTACGCTGCAATTAAGCTGCTAAGTGGTAAAGGTCGCGACGTTTCACCTGCTGTGTGGGTAATGTCGGCTATCTTTATTCTTAAATATACTTTCGCTTAATCGTCTAGATTTCTGCTTAATCGCTGAAGAGGCTATGTTTGAAATAGCCTCTAATGACATGACAAAATTATTAGGTTTTATACTATGAGCAACAAATTCGTTATCACTTGGGACAACATGCAGACTTACTGCCGTCAACTTGCTGAAAAGCAAATGCCAGCAGAGCAGTGGAAAGGCATCTGGGCAGTGAGCCGTGGTGGTTTGGTTCCTGGTGCAATCTTGGCTCGTGAGCTAGGTATTCGTCACGTAGATACGATTTGTATTTCTAGCTACGACCACGATCACCAACGTGATATGACAGTCGTTAAAGCACCTGAAGGTGACGGCGAAGGCTTCCTAATCGTTGAAGATCTTGTTGATAGTGGTGACACTGCACGCAAGCTTCGTGAAATGTATCCGAAAGCGAAACTGATCGCTGTGTGTGCAAAGCCATCTGGTGCTGATTTGCTAGACGAGTACATCGTTGATATCGCTCAAGACACATGGATTGAGCAACCTTGGGATACTAGCCTAAGCTACGTTGAGCCGGTAAATCGCAAGTCAAAATAAGCGTAAACTTAGTTTTTTGAGAAATGACCCTTTATAGGGTCATTTTTTTTTATATGATTAGTAACAACCATTTCTTATTAAGTATCCCAATGTCTGAATCAGAAGAAACGAGCTCAAACCTTTCGGAAACCTTGTTTGTAAAGCACAAGCAGGCTAAAGAGACCTCAATGCTGACACAATACATGCCAAGCTCTGAAGCGCTATTGGATGAGAAGCGTGAACAGCAAAACTCATCATGGTACCGAAACCTAAGACGTCTTCAGTGGGTATGGCAAGGCGTTAACCCCATTGAGCAAGAAGCGGTATTGGCTCGCATCGCGTCATCAGATAACTCTCGTACAACCGATGAGTGGCTTGATACGGTCATGGGTTATCGAAGTGGTAACTGGGCATACGAATGGACCAAACTGGGTATGCAGCATCAAAATCGCTCGAACGAGAAGAAGGGTGAAGAAATGGCTGAAGAGCTGTTTTCAGCATCGTTGTGCTTCAGCATTGCTGGCTACCCACATCTCAAGAACGACAATTTGGCGGCTCAGGCTCAAGTGTTGGCCAACGCAGCTTATTCTGAAGCAATTAAGCATACGAAGTTGATCGTCAAACAGATTGATATTCCATACCAAAACAAGAAGATCAAAGCGAACTTGCATCTAACCAAAACAGACAAACCACAACCGGTTGTGATTGTCAGCGCTGGTCTAGATAGCTTGCAAACCGATATGTGGCGCTTGTTTAGGGATTATTTAGCACCAAAGAACATTGCCATGCTAACGGTAGACATGCCATCGATAGGGCACAGTGCACATTGGCCGTTAACAGAAGACTCATCTTGTCTTCACCAAGCAGTCTTGAATGAACTGCCTAACATCCCGTGGGTCGATCACCACAAGGTTGGCTTGTTTGGCTTCCGCTTTGGTGGCAATGCGATGGTGAGATTATCTTTCCTTGAGCAGCATAAGCTTAAAGCGTGTATCTCTTTAGGCGCGCCAATTCACGATATCTTTGTTCATGCCGACAAATTGAAACAGATGCCTAAAATGCATTTAGATGTGTTGGCTTCGCGTCTCGGTAAAGGGGCCGTTGATATCAATAGTCTTTCTGGGCAATTGATGGCGTGGTCACTCAAGGTGCAAGGTTTGCTGTCAAACAGTAAAACCAGTGTGCCTATCTTGGCATTAGCGTTAGAGGGCGACCCAGTATCACCTCCAATGGATAACCAACTGGTTGCTATTTACAGTGATTACGGTAAAGCGAAGAAAATCAAAGCTAAATCAATTACACAAGGTTATGAGCAATCCCTCGAATTGGCGATAAAGTGGCTTGAGGATGAATTATTTAGATGACATTTCTCCTAAATTAGTTAAGCATGAAAAGTGTACAAAGTAAGTACCTGATACTCAGAGGTAATTTATAAAATCCAATTGCGTAGTTTCTACGTATAACAGTCTGAGTAACGTCATTCTTAACATTGAAATGGAGATTCAATATGTCAGAAGTGACACAACAACCTACGCATTATCGCTTGTTAAATGTTTTAAAGGCTATTGGCCCTTACTTAAGGGAGCCTCAATCAGAAGAAGGCCACTATATTTTTGATTGCTTGTCTGTGTGTGTGAACGATAAAAAATCGCCAGAAGAACGTGAGTTTTGGGGCTGGTGGTTGGAGTTGGATAAGTCGGAAGAAGGATTTTCGGCGAAGTACAACACGGGTAAATACAACATCGATGGTAACTGGGATCCTTTGCCATTACCTAAAAAGGCGATCGCTGAGGTCTCTCGAACTCAAGAAGCCTTTCACCAAAAGCTGGTTGATGAACTTCAAAAGAAATTTGAAATCGGCGTTCAGTTAGACGAAGAGTCTGTCGAATTCGTCTGATTTTAAAGGTTACTCTTCTATATAAAGCAAAAAGGTGCGATTTCGCACCTTTTCTGCTTGTGAATTCCCCTTTTGATTGCTAAAACATCACCTCTTATTTGTTTTATCCATAAAAGACTTCATGACAACAAATCATCAAAGCGGGACAACAACACAGCGTAAAACTGTCGTTGTTAAACTGGGTACCAGTGTCTTAACTGGTGGAACATTGGCATTAGACCGCGCTCATATGGTTGAGCTGGTTCGTCAATGTGCTGAATTAAAAAAACAAGGCCACTCTGTGGTTATGGTTTCGTCTGGCGCAATTGCAGCCGGACGTGAGCACCTTGGTTACCCCGCACTTCCCAACTCGATGGCAAGCAAACAATTGCTTGCGGCAGTTGGGCAAAGTCAGTTGATTCAAGTTTGGGAGTCTTTGTTTGCTATCTATGGCCTTAAGATTGGCCAGATGCTACTGACTCGTGCTGATCTCGATGATCGCGAGCGTTTTCTTAATGCACGTGACACGATCAATGCGCTTGTTGAGCACGACATTATTCCGGTAGTAAACGAAAACGACGCAGTAGCCACCAACGAAATTAAAGTGGGCGACAATGATAACTTGTCGGCCTTAGTGGGTATTTTGTGCGGTGCTGATAAGCTTTTGCTATTAACGGACCAAAAAGGCCTGTTTACGGCTGACCCTCGTAAAGACCCAAATGCTGAGCTCATCAAAGAAGTAAAAACCATTGATGACACGCTGCGTAAGATCGCAGGCGGCAGTGGTACTACGTTAGGTACTGGCGGCATGGCGACAAAACTGCAGGCGGCTGATATTGCTCGTCGCGCTGGCATCGAAGTAATTATTGCTGCGGGCAGTGCTGAAAATGTGGTGTTTGACTCACTGAGTGACAACCCACAAGGCACACGTTTCTTGCCTTTAGCGGAAGCGCTTGAAAACCGTAAACGCTGGATTCTAGCGGGCCCTGCTTCAGCTGGTGACATTGTGGTCGACGACGGCGCAGTAAACGCAGTCAACACTAAAGGCAGCAGCTTGTTGGCGAAAGGGGTTGTTCGAGTTAAAGGCGAATTCTCTCGTGGTGAAGTCACCCAAGTCACAGACAGTAAAGGCAAAGTAATTGCGCGTGGTATCGCCAGTTATTCAAGCCAAGACCTAGCAAAAATTGCAGGCAAGCACAGTAAAGAGATTGGCGACATTCTTGGCTACGATTACGGGTCAGAAGTCATTCACCGTGACGACCTAGTTGTAATCCAAGAATAGCTCGTGATGATAAGGCGAATCGCCTTTTTACATCCAAAGACAGACAGAATTTAGGGAGAGTTAAACGTGGATTTAACTAACATGGGTATCGCAGCAAAAGACGCTGCTTTCCACCTAGCGACCGCATCTACGGCGCAAAAGAATAAAGCATTGGCGATTATCGCTGATGAGCTAGAAGCAAACGCAACAACGATTTTAGAAGCAAACGCGAAAGATATCGAACTTGGCCGTGAAGCGGGTCTGACTGATGCACTGCTTGATCGTCTATTGCTGAACGAAGAACGCTTAACCGGTATCGCTAACGATGTACGTAACGTGATTAGCCTGAATGATCCAGTCGGCAGCGAGATTGACAGTAAGGTACTTGAAAACGGTATGTCACTGTCTCGCCGTCGTGTACCACTTGGCGTGGTTGGTGTTATTTATGAAGCGCGTCCAAACGTAACCATCGATATTGCAGCACTGTGTCTCAAAACTGGTAACGCAAGCATCCTACGTGGCGGCAAAGAGACATTCTTCTCAAACATGGAGCTGGTTAAAGTAATCCAGTCTGCATTAGAGAAAGCGGAACTTCCTGCGGCTTCTGTGCAGTACATCGAGAAACCCGATCGTGAGCTTGTCTCTCAACTGCTTAAACTGGATGACTACGTGGATATGATCATTCCTCGTGGTGGTGCTGGTCTGCACAAGATGTGTAAAGAGAACAGTACTATTCCAGTTATCATCGGTGGTTTCGGTATCAGCCATATCTTTGTTGATGAGAGCGCTGATCTTGAGAAGTCTGTTGATGTGGTTGAAAACTCGAAAGTTCAACGTCCATCAGCGTGTAATTCATTGGATACGCTGCTAGTGCATGAAGCGGTTGCTGAGGCTTTCCTTGCTAAGCTAACACAGCGTTTAGCAGGCAAAGTAACCTTGGTTGCTGACGCGAGTGCTAAATTATTGCTTACTGGTTTTGAAGACCAACGTGATGCGGTTGAAGGCGACTTTGACACAGAATGGCTAAGCTACACGCTAGGCGTGAAAGTGGTTGCTGACGTTGCAGAAGCGATTGACCACATGCGCGTACACAACGCGAGTCACTCAGATGCGATCATGACTAACAGTCTAGAGAGCTCAGAACGCTTTATTAATTCAGTCGGTTCAGCTGCAGTCTATGTGAATGCATCAACACGTTTTACTGATGGCGCACAGTTTGGTTTGGGTGCAGAAGTTGCTGTGTCTACTCAAAAGCTGCATGCTCGCGGGCCAATGGGCTTAGAAGAGCTGACAAGTTACAAGTGGGTAGGTAAAGCGAACTATTTAGTTCGCGGTTAACGCTGGTCGTTTTTTACTCCTCAGCTCATTTTTGAAATGGCGATCGAGTAGCAATAATCAATGAATTACCACACAAAAGGGCCTTAATTGGCCCTTTTTCTTTCCTAACGTTTGTCAATTCCGTTACACTGATATTCAATTATTTGGAGGTGATATGCATTGTCCTTTTTGTTCAGAGAACGACACTAAAGTAATCGATTCAAGACTGGTAGCCGATGGCCATCAGGTTCGTCGTCGCCGTCAATGCCTTGCATGTAGTGAACGTTTTACGACTTTCGAATCGGCAGAACTTGTGATGCCTAAAGTCATAAAGTCGAATGGAAACCGCGAACCATTTAATGAAGATAAAATGGTCGGTGGTGTGCAGCGCGCTCTAGAAAAACGGCCAGTGAGTGCTGATGCAATTGAACTTGCGATCAGTACGATTAAGTCACAACTCCGTGCAACTGGTGAGCGTGAAGTACCAAGCGAGATGATCGGTAATCTTGTGATGGGCCAATTGAAAGAATTGGATAAAGTGGCGTACATCCGTTTTGCCTCTGTTTACCGCAGCTTTGAAGACATCCGAGAGTTTGGCGAAGAAATCGCTAAATTAGAGGATTAACTCCTCAATCATGTCAAACTTTACTCCCCTAGATTTTCAAATGATGTCGCGTGCTATTCAGTTAGCAAAACGCGGCATTTACACCACTGCACCAAACCCTAATGTTGGCTGTGTCATCGTACACAGTGACGGTCAGATCGTTGGCGAAGGTTTTCATGCCAAAGCCGGTGAGCCTCATGCTGAGGTACATGCTATGCGAATGGCGGGCGACAAAGCAAAAGGTGCGACTGCTTATGTCACGCTAGAACCTTGCTCGCACTATGGTCGAACGCCACCTTGTGCTGAAGGTTTGATTAAGGCTCAAGTAGCCAAAGTGATTTGTGCCATGCAGGACCCAAACCCAAAAGTTGCAGGTCGTGGTATCAAAATGCTACGCGATGCGGGTATTGAGGTTGAAATCGGTTTATTAGAGCAAGATGCTCTCGACTTGAACCCTGCATTTATCAAGCGTATGCAAACGGGCATGCCATTCGTTCAGTTAAAGATGGCCGCTAGCCTTGATGGACAAACGGCATTGGAAAATGGTCAAAGCCAATGGATCACATCGCCAGAAGCGCGTCGTGATGTTCAGAACTTTCGAGCAAAATCAGGCGCGGTGCTATCAACCAGCCAAACGGTGATTGAAGACAACGCGTCGCTGAATGTTCGTTGGGCAGAGTTGCCAAGCAGTACCAAAACAAATTACGTTGAAGACGAGTTGCGTCAGCCAATTCGCGTAATTCTTGATCGCCAAAATCAACTGTATCCTGAGCTCAAGTTATTCCAGACTCCAACTTCGGTATTGAGAGTTGCTGAAACCTCTGCTGATATTGAGGTCAGAACAACGGATACTGGTCAGCTTGATTTACACGATTTGATGCGTCAATTGCCAGCGAACCATATTGATCATATTTGGGTCGAAGCGGGCGCGACATTGGCAAAAAGCTTGATTGAAGCACAGTTGGTGGATGAGCTAATCCTCTATTTAGCACCTAAACTAATGGGCAGTGACGGACGAGGTTTGATGGGCGCATTAGGGCTCACTTCAATGTCTGATGTGATTGACCTAGAAATTAAAGATGTTCGACAGGTTGGTGTGGATATTCGCATCGTCGCGAAACCAATAGTCGCGAAACAAATAGTAACGAAACCATAGTGGAAATAGTTCTGCTAACCAAATACATGTCGTTGACAACAAAAAGAGTTTTAAAATGTTTACAGGAATTGTAGAAGCCGTAGGTACATTGAGTGCAATCACTCCCCGCGGAGAAGACATCACCGTAACGGTTAATGTTGGTAATCTTGATATGGCTGACGTCAAGTTAGGCGACAGTATCGCGACCAATGGTGTTTGTTTGACGGTTGTTAAGTATAACGACCATAGCTACAGTGCAGACCTTTCGCTTGAGACCCTGAAAAAAACGGGTTTTGTCGATTACCAAGCTGGCGATAAGGTCAACCTAGAGAAAGCAATGTTACCGACCACGCGTTTCGGTGGTCATATTGTATCGGGTCACGTTGATGGCGTGGGTGAGATTGTTGAGCGTAACCAAGTCGGTCGTGCGATTGAGTTCTGGGTAGAAATGCCTGCAGATATCTCAAAGTACGTGGCTCAAAAAGGTTCAGTCACCGTTGATGGTATTAGCCTGACGGTGAATGATTTACGCAAGAATGCCTTTAAGCTGACTATCGTTCCTCATACCTCTTCAGAAACGACCATAGATCAATTCAATGTTGGTCGAAAAGTGAATCTAGAAGTCGATGTATTAGCGCGCTATATGGAGCGTTTACTGCAAGGCCAGCAGCAAGAGTCTGAGCCTGAATCTCGATTAACAATGGAATTCTTACAGCAGAATGGTTTTGCCTAACCGTTGGTATAAAGTGCACTAAACATCACTTTGTAAAAGCGAGCAATATCATCAGGTTTAAATAGTGTCGGTTCTAGGAAGCAGAACCATTTCAAAGGATATAGAACAATGCCAATTAGTACTCCTCAAGAAATTATTGAAGACATTCGCCTAGGGAAAATGGTTATCCTGATGGATGATGAAGATCGCGAAAATGAAGGCGATCTGATCATGGCAGCAGAACATGTTACGCCAGAAGCGATTAACTTCATGGCGATGTATGGCCGTGGCTTAATCTGTTTAACACTGACCAAAGAGCGTTCAAACCGCATGGGTTTAGCGCCTATGGTCCAAGACAACAACGCTCAATACACTACTAACTTTACGGTTTCGATTGAAGCGGCAGAGGGCGTAACAACCGGTATTTCTGCATCAGACCGCGCTGTTACCGTTCAAGCTGCTGTGGCAAAAGACGCAAAAGCGGCTGACTTAGTTCAACCTGGCCATATCTTCCCTCTGACTGCTCAAGAAGGTGGTGTTCTAACTCGCGCAGGCCATACTGAAGCAGGTTGTGACTTAGCTCGGTTAGCAGGCTGTGAGCCAGCGTCTGTTATCGTTGAGATCCTAAATGACGATGGCACCATGGCACGTCGCCCTGATCTTGAAGTGTTCGCAGAAAAGCATGACATCAAGCTAGGCACCATAGCTGACTTGATCGAATACCGTAACAACACAGAAACAACGATTGAGCGCGTTGCACAATGTCATTTGCCAACAGAGTTTGGTGATTTCGAGCTTGTGACTTACCGTGACACGATTGATAACCAGATCCACTATGCAATGCAAAAAGGCAGCTTAACCGAAGGTGCTCCTTTGGTGCGTGTTCACCTGCATGACACGTTTACCGATCTGCTTCATTCAGACCGTGGTACCGAGCGCAGCTGGTCGCTAGATAAAGCGATGAAGCGCATTGGCGATGAAGGCGGTGTGCTGGTTATTCTTGGCAACGAAGAGTCGTCTGATTCTTTGATTCATAAAGTGAAGACGTTCGAAGCTCAAGATAAGAATGAGCAACCAACCATGGCTAAGAAACAAGGTACTTCTCGTCGTGTTGGTGTGGGTTCTCAGATTCTACAAGACCTAGGTGTTCATGATATGCGTTTGTTGTCTTCAAGCACTAAGCGTTACCACGCATTGGGTGGTTTTGGCCTTAATGTTGTTGAATACGTTTGCGAGTAAGATGACGTCTGTCCGTTTATAGCGACATAATTTACCGATGATTTCAGTGGCTCTTTTAGAGGTTAATTACGATAAAAGAGTAAAGTAGCCAAGCCCGATTCAAAACGTGTTGAATACACAAGTTTGGCTACTTGCTGCTCCAATATGGTTGGCAGCAGCGCTGCGTTATCATCTTTACATCTCCGGTGTCTGTTCTTCTAAATTAGCATTAGATATTGCTCACAGTTTTGTGCTAGAATCCGGCGATTCTCACTTGATGAAAATAGTTAAAGGAAGGCTTATGAAAGTGATCGAGGGTGGCTTCCCAGCGCCAAATGCAAAAATTGCTATCGTTATTGCTCGTTTCAACAGTTTTATTAACGAAAGTTTACTTTCTGGTGCAATCGATACTTTAAAGCGTCATGGACAAGTAAGCGAAGACAACATCACTGTTGTTCGTTGCCCTGGTGCAGTAGAACTTCCACTTGTAGCGCAACGCGTTGCAAAAACGGGTAAGTTCGATGCGATTGTATCTCTCGGTACAGTAATCCGTGGCGGTACACCTCACTTTGACTATGTTTGTAGTGAATGTAATAAAGGTTTGGCACAAGTGTCTCTGGAATTTTCTCTTCCAGTAGCGTTTGGTGTTCTTACTGTTGATACGATCGATCAAGCTATTGAACGCGCAGGAACCAAGGCTGGTAATAAGGGTGCAGAAGCCGCACTTAGCGCACTTGAGATGATCAACGTTCTTTCTGAAATCGATTCCTAATGGGGGCCAGTGTGAAACCAGCCGCACGTCGTAACGCACGTCAATTTGCTCTACAAGCAATTTATTCTTGGCAAATTACTAAAGAAAATATTGCTACCGTTGAAGAACAGTTCTTATCTGGTGGTAAGTATGATGAAGAAGAGCATCATGCCGCAGAACCTGCTCTAGCTATGCCAGAAACAGACGTTGCATACTTCCGCGACTTACTAACTGGTGTTGCTCTTAGCCACATGGAACTTGATAGCAAGCTTCGTCCATTCGTATCTCGCCCTATGCAAGATTTGGATTTGATGGAACTAGCGCTTCTACGTTTAGCTATGTACGAGATGACTCGTCGCGAAGATGTACCATACAAAGTGGTTATCAACGAAGCTATCGAGCTTGCGAAAGTATTCGCAGCAGAAGACAGCCATAAGTTTGTTAACGGTGTGCTTGATAAAGCTGCACCGCACGTTCGTAAGAAATAAGACGTTCGTATATTGAATCTAAAGGTCAGCTTTTATGCTGGCCTTTTTTGTAACTAAATTATCGTAATACCAATAATTACGGTGATTTGTATGAAGACTAAAGATAGGGCATGTGATGTCTGGCGAATTTAACCTGATTGAAAAATATTTTGTAAATCGACAACCACAACGTAAAGACGTACATCTGGCTGCTGGCGATGACTGTGCTTTGGTCAAAGCGCCGGGCAATGTTGAGATAGCGATTAGCACGGATACTTTAGTCGCGGGCACGCACTTTTTAGCAGAGGCAAACCCAGCTTGGGTGGCACATAAGGCTTTGGCTTCGAACATTAGCGATCTTGCGGCGATGGGTGCGACGCCTGCCTGGGTTTCATTTGCGTTAACCATGCCAGAAGTCGATGAAGAATGGCTTGCTCCCTTCTGTGACTCTTTTTTCAAACTTGCAGACTATTTTGGTATTCAACTTATTGGTGGTGACACGACCAAGGGGCCACTGAGTTTAACGCTTACTGTGCAGGGCTTTGTACCCGAAGGTCGAGCACTACGCAGAGATGGCGCGAAAGTGGGTGACTGGATTTACGTAACGGGCAACTTAGGCGACAGCAAAGCGGGACTAGAGGTGATATTAGACCCTGAACAGAACAAAGCTAAGCCTTATGCGTTAGAGCTTGAAGAGAGGCACTACCTGAGCACTCCACGAGTTTTGGCTGGCCAAGCATTGGTGAACCTTGCTTCGTCTGCCATTGATATCTCTGATGGTGTGATTGCTGATTTAAAACACATCCTTAAGCGTTCTCAGGTCGGTGCAAGCATTGATGTGAGTGCGTTGCCAATCTCTGCTGAATTACTTCAATTCTCTTCTGATACCGGTTCTGCACAGCAGTATGCATTGACCAGTGGTGAAGAGTACGAACTCTGCTTTACCGTGCCGGAAGAGAATAAAGGTTCATTGGAAAGTGCTTTGTCGCACACAGGTACAAAAGTCACCTGCATTGGCCAGATAAGACCTGTAGAATATTTTGAATTACACAATAATGGTGAACCACTAAGCTGGAACTTAACTGGTTACGATCACTTTAAGGTTAATTGATGACAAATCCACTTTCTCTTATTTCTCTTAAAAATCCTTGGCACTTATTGGCTACGGGTTTTGGCAGTGGCTTATCGCCGATTATTCCAGGCACAATGGGCACGCTTGCGTCGATTCCATTTTATCTATTGCTGGTTCAGTTACCGTTTCCTGCTTATGTCGCAGTAGTGGTTGTTAGTTGTATTATCGGTATCAAGATCTGCCAGGTGACATCTGATGATATGGGTGTACACGACCATGGCTCTATCGTATGGGATGAGTTTGCGGGCTTTTGGATCACCATGGGCCTAGTGCCTTTATTGAATATCCCTACGGATGACTGGAAATGGTTATTCACTGGCTTTGTCCTATTTCGCTTTTTCGATATGGTGAAGCCTTGGCCTATTGGCTGGCTAGATAAACGAGTACACGGCGGCTTAGGTATCATGATTGATGATATTGTGGCAGGTATTATGGCGGCTGTTGCCTTGTACGCAGTGGCACATTTCGCGGGCTGGTTAGTTTAAGTTAGCTGAAGGATTAAGATTTAGTTGCAAGCACATTAAGCTAAGTCTCTGATACTAAAAAGGTTGACCCTAGGGCCAACCTTTTTTGTTTTGTTGCTTATGCCGTTTGCTTGTGGAAGCTATTTAGCAAGGTAATCAGAGATAGACTTCTCTATGCCTTTAGCATCTAAGCCAAGCTCTTCATGCAGTTCGCCTTGAGTACCTTGAGCAATAAACTTGTCTGGTAGACCAAGGTTCAATACTGGCATCAGTAGCTTTTCTTTCATCAAGAATTCAATCACACCCGCGCCGGCACCACCTGCAATCGCGTTTTCTTCGATTGTAACCAATACATCGTGGTCAGCAGCAAGTTGTTTGATCAGAGCTTCATCGAGTGGCTTCACAAAGCGCATATCAGCAACTGTCGCATCAATAGCGTCAGCCGTTTGAAGTGCACTCTCAAGGAAAGTACCAAAGCTAAGAATAGCGACTTTCGAGCCATCCTTTGCTTTTTCGCTTTCGCGAACGATACGACCTTTACCAATCTCTAGCGCAGTAAACTCACTTTGAATCTCTGTACCCATACCATTACCACGAGGGTAACGAACGGCACTTGGACCTGTGTGCTGGTGGCCAGTGTATAGCATTTGGCGACATTCGTTTTCGTCGCTTGGTGCCATAATCACCATGTTTGGAATGCAGCGCATAAAGCTTAAGTCGAACGCACCTTGGTGTGTTTGACCATCCGCGCCGACAAGACCTGCACGGTCAATTGCGAACATAACCGGTAGATCCATGATAGCTACATCGTGGATCAGTTGATCGTAGCCACGTTGTAAGAACGTCGAGTAGATAGCCACAATTGGCTTATCACCCGCAATCGCCATACCAGTTGCTAGTGTCACTGCGTGCTGCTCAGCAATCGCTACATCGAAGTACTGTTCTGGGTATTCTTTCGAGAAACGCACCATGCCAGAACCTTCACGCATTGCTGGCGTAATTGCCATCAGCTTAGGATCTTGCGCAGCCATATCACACAGGAAGTCGCCAAAAATCTTAGAGAAAGTTGGTTTAGAGCTGGTGCTCTTAGGCAGACTTGAGTGTGCGGGATCGAATTTCGGAACGCCGTGGTAACCGATTGGATCTTTCTCTGCTGGCTCGTAGCCTTTGCCTTTCTTGGTCATGATATGCAGGAACTGAGGACCTTTTAGGTCTCTCATGTTCTTAAGCGTTTTAATCAGCTCATTCACATCGTGACCGTCAACCGGACCAATGTAGTTAAAGCCTAACTCTTCAAACATGGTGCCAGGGACAACCATGCCTTTTAGATGTTCTTCTGTACGACGAACGAGCTCTTTAATCGGCGGAACGCCCGATAGCACTTTCTTGCCACCCTCACGAATTGACGTGTAAAGACTGCCAGAAAGAACTTGAGCTAGATGGTTGTTCAGAGCACCGACGTTTTCAGAGATCGACATCTCGTTATCGTTAAGGATAACCAGCATGTCATTATGAATATCGCCCGCGTGGTTCATCGCTTCGAAGGCCATACCAGCGGTGATCGCACCATCGCCAATGACACTGACGACTTTACGATTCTTGCCTTCTTTCTTCGCACTGATCGCCATACCAAGCCCGGCGCTGATCGATGTTGAAGAGTGACCAACAGAAAGCGTGTCGTATTCGCTCTCTTGACGCCATGGGAATGGATGCAGTCCATCTTTTTGACGGATAGTCGATAAGCGGTCACGACGACCTGTAAGGATCTTGTGCGGGTAGGCTTGGTGACCAACATCCCAAACCAACTGGTCAAAAGGCGTGTTGTACACGTAGTGCAGAGCAACGGTTAGCTCTACCGTACCTAAGCCCGATGCTAAGTGGCCACTTGACTGGCTCACTGAGTTTAGAAGATAGGTGCGTAATTCATCACAAAGCTGTGTAAGCGTCTCTTTTGGAAGTAGACGCAAATCCTCTGGCTTATCAGCCAAAGCAAGAGTTGGGTACTTGGATATATCAAGAGTCATAGGTAATGCGCGCTTATTGTCTTAGTTCTTGCGCTCGATGACGTATCGGGCGAACTCTTCGAGTAACTGGGTATTGTATGGGATTGCAGCCAAAGCTTGAAGCGCTTCCTGTAGCAGAGTTTGCGCTTTTTCTTGAGCGCCCTCTAAACCTAACAAAGAAGGGTAGGTGCTTTTGTTCAATTCTTGATCAGAGCCCTGTGGTTTACCCAAAGTTTCGGTATCGCTAATGATATCTAAAATATCATCCTGAACTTGGAAGGCTAACCCGATTGCATCGGCGTACTTATCTAATTGAGGCATCACTTCGAACGCTTTTTCGCCAGCAGCTAGAGCACCTAAACGAATCGCACTCTTCATTAGAGCACCAGTCTTGTTACGGTGAACTTCTTCTAACTCCTCTAGCGTGACAGAGCGGTTTTCAGCTTCAATATCAAGTGCTTGTCCAATACACATACCTTGTGCACCAGATGCTTCTGCTAGGCGTTGAATCATTCGAACGCGATTGCTTTCCCCGTCAGCACTTAATGTGCCTTCCGCAAGTATAGTAAACGCGAGAGTTTGTAGTGCATCGCCAGTTAAAATTGCCGTTGCTTCATCGTATTTAATGTGACAAGTCTGATGGCCACGACGCAATTCGTCGTCGTCCATTGCTGGAAGGTCGTCGTGAATCAGAGAATAGGCATGAATACATTCGATTGCTGAAGCTGGAGTGTCGAGTTCTTCCGCAGTGCAACCGAGCATTTCCCCTGTAATGTAGACAAGAAACGGACGTGCGCGTTTGCCGCCTAAAAGTAACCCATAACGCATCGCGTTAATGAGATTCTGATTTTGGTGTGGCAGGCGATCAAGCCAAAGGTTAAGTTGCTCGTTATTACGTGCTTGATAAGACAATAACGTCTCGATCATAGGGGATCTCATACAATTTGTTATTCAGGTTGTGGGTTAAAGTCACTCAGTTCTGCATTTTCATCATTTTGCAGCAGGATGCTAACACGCTGTTCAGCGTCGTTTAGTTTACTTTGACCAGCACGAGCGAGGGAGATGCCTCGTTCGAACTTTTTCAGCGCATCATCTAAAGCTAGATCACCATTTTCTAGTTGATCAACCAAGCCATCAAGCTCTTCGATAGCCGCTTCAAAGCTCATATTTTCAGGTTTCTTAGTAGCCATAATAAATCTGCGTTTGGAAAGATGAACGAACGTTACCCTAGGCCGCTGAGATGGTCAAATGTAACCAAGAATTTTTGCTAGAAAGTTCGTTTTTAAGGCGCTTGAATTTACTTTGATTGAATAACCGTGGCTTTATCGAGTTTATACGCTTTGGATAAGTCCAAAGTAAGCCAATAGTTGTGATTCAAAAACGAAAAGTGTGATACTTAGACGAAGAATTAACTAAAAGATCTTATAGTCTTGCCGATAAGAATATTATCGTCGACGTAGAACTGTAAAAAAGCATGAGGAGTGCTCAGTGGATTTAGCAACCCTAATAGGTTTGATTGGTGGATTTGCCTTCGTAATTATGGCAATGATCCTAGGTGGAAGCCTCGGGATGTTCTATGACACGACATCCGTTTTGATCGTGATTGGTGGTTCAACGTTTGTTGTTCTAATGAAATTCACCATGGGACAGTTCTTTGGTGCGGCAAAAATTGCCGGTAAAGCATTTATGTTTAAAGCCGATGAGCCAGAAGATCTTATTGCTAAAGTCGTAGAGATGGCGGATGCCGCGCGTAAAGGCGGTTTCTTAGCACTTGAAGAGATGGAAATCAGCAACAGTTTCATGCAAAAGGGTATCGACCTATTGGTTGATGGCCATGATGGTGATGTAGTGCGTGCAGCACTGCAAAAAGACATCGCGTTAACCACAGAACGTCACGAACAGGGCGCTAAAGTATTTACAGCTTTTGGTGATGTTGCACCCGCAATGGGTATGATTGGTACCTTGGTTGGTTTGGTTGCCATGCTTTCGAACATGGATGATCCAAAAGCGATCGGGCCGGCGATGGCGGTTGCACTTTTAACCACTCTATATGGTGCAATTCTTTCGAACATGGTGTTCTTCCCTATCGCGGACAAACTTGCTCTACGTCGTGACCAAGAGACACTGAATCGTCGTTTGGTGATGGATGGCGTACTCGCGATTCAAGATGGTCAAAACCCACGAGTTATTGACGGTTACCTGAAGAGTTACCTTAACGAAGGTAAACGTACGATTGATGGTGAAATGGCTTAAGGGGAATAAAAATGGATGAAGAAAATCCATGTAAATGTCCCCCTCCGGGTTTGCCACAATGGATGGGAACATTTGCTGACTTGATGTCATTGTTGATGTGTTTCTTTGTACTGCTCCTCTCATTCTCTGAGATGGACGTACTGAAATTTAAACAGATCGCAGGCTCAATGAAATTCGCGTTTGGTGTACAAAACCGCTTGGAAGTAAAAGACATTCCTAAAGGTACCAGCATTATTGCGCAGGAGTTTCGTCCTGGTCGCCCAGAACCGACGCCTATTGATGTAATCATGCAGCAAACCATTGATATTACGCAGCAAACTCTAGAGTTTCATGAAGGGGAATCTGAGCGTGCTGGCGGTACGATGCGTGATCAGGGCAAGATGACGGGGGGTAAATCAGCAGAGGTTTCTGCGCACAACAACCAAAACTCAGAATCAGATCAGCAGCAACAGCAAGCTCAAGAACAGTCTCAAGAGATGGAAACCTTGATGGAGAGCATCAAGAAGGCGTTGGAGCGAGAGATCGACCAAGGCGCGATTGAGGTGGAAAACCTTGGCCAGCAAATTGTGATTCGAATTCGTGAAAAAGGCGCATTCCCATCGGGTTCTGCTTTCCTACAACCTAAGTTCCGACCATTGGTTAGACAGGTTGCTGAGTTAGTGAAAGATGTTCCGGGCATTGTCCGAATCTCTGGGCATACTGATAATCAACGTCTTGATTCTGAGCTTTATCGCTCTAATTGGGATTTGTCATCGCAGCGTGCGGTGTCTGTGGCTCAAGAGATGGAAAAGGTCCGTGGTTTCTCTCATCAACGCTTAAGAGTGCGTGGTATGGCTGATACTGAGCCAGTAGAGCCGAACGATACTGAATGGCAACGTAGCTTAAACCGTCGTGTTGAAATCAGTATTATGCAGGGCGAACCGCTTTACAGTGAAGAAGTCCCAGTAATCACTGAATAGTATTTACCAAGAATATGCATCCCAAAGCTCAATCTGTCGTAGATTGGGCTTTTTCTTTGTCTGATACACAAAAGGGTTTGTACCAAGCTAGTAAGAGAAGAGAAGAGAAGAGAAGAGAAGAGAAGAGAAGAGAAGAGAAGAGAAGAGAAGATATGGATAAATAGCTTGGATGAAATCGAGACGATAGTTTGTCACTAAGGTGAGTTTATTAATGGCACCAAAGCACGCACTCTTTTCCTTGTTTGATTTTCTCATGTATAATTCGCGCCCTTAGATTTAATATTGATCTATTATTGCTTCAATAACTATGTGAAATGACCTTTTACGTGGTGATGAACCTATTAAAATTGTGAACCTTATTGGCGTGAAAGTACTATGAAATTTATTGTTAAGCCCCACCCGGAAATTTTTGTAAAAAGTGAATCGGTGCGTAAGCGCTTCACAAAGATTCTAGAACGTAATATTCGTACTATTCTTCAGCGTCGTACTGAGTCTGTGGCTGTCTTCAACCGCCGTGACCATATCGAAGTGACGTCTGAGAGCGACAAATACTTTAAAGAAACACTTGAAGTATTGACGCAAACTCCGGGTATTCATCACTCCCTTGAAGTTCAGCAATCAGAATTTAAAGACCTGCACAATATTTACGAGCAAGTTCTTGAGCGTAGCGGTGCTCTTATTGAAGGTAAGACTTTCTCTGTACGTGCTAAGCGTCGTGGTAAGCATGACTTTACTTCTATCGAGCTAGAACGCTACGTAGGCGGCGGTCTAAACCAAGCGGTTGAATCAGCAAAAGTAAAACTGAAAAATCCAGATATTACCGTTAAAGTTGAAGTCGAGAACGATAAGCTAAACCAAGTTATTGAACGTCATAAAGGCCTAGGTGGTTTCCCTCTTGGTACTCAAGAAGATCTGCTTAGCTTGATCTCTGGTGGCTTTGATTCTGGTGTTTCAAGCTACTTACACATCAAACGTGGTTCTAAAGTGCATTACTGCTTCTTCAATCTTGGTGGCCCTGCTCACGAGATTGGTGTTAAGCAAGTTTCTCACTATCTATGGGATAAATACGGTTCATCTGCAAAGGTGAAGTTCATCTCTATTGATTTTGAACCTGTAGTTGCAGAGATCCTTGAGAACGTTGAAGACGGCCAAATGGGCGTTGTTCTTAAGCGTATGTTCATGCGTGCTGGTGGTATGGTTGCAGAGCGTTTCGGTATCGAAGCACTAGTAACGGGTGAAGCTCTTGGTCAGGTTTCTAGCCAAACGCTAACTAACCTGCGTCATATCGACAACGTGACGGACACTTTGATCCTTCGTCCACTTATCAACTGGGACAAAGAAGACATCATCGACCTGTCTCGTAAGATTGGTACTGAAGACTTCGCTAAAGTAATGCCTGAGTATTGTGGTGTTATCTCTAAGAAGCCAACCGTGAAAGCGAAGAAAGGCAAACTAGAAGCGGAAGAAGCTAAGTTTAACTTCGAAGTGCTGGATCAAGTGATCGAGAACGCTCGTATTATGGATATCCGTGATATCGAGAAAGAGAGCCAAGAACAGGCACCAGAAGTGGAGCAAGTTCAAGCCGTTGCTGAGCACGCTGTCGTTCTTGATATCCGTAGCCCAGACGAAGAAGATGAAAGCCCGCTAGAGATCGATGGTGTTGAAATCAAACACATCCCGTTCTTCAAGCTTTCAACTCAGTTTGGTGACCTAGACCAATCGAAAGAGTACTTGTTGTACTGTGACCGTGGTGTCATGAGCCGTCTGCAAGCGCTTTACTTGCAAGAACAAGGCTTCCACAACGTTAAGGTTTACCGCCCATAGTGGTGTGTTGACCAACCGTTAATAATTTTGCAAAGCCGCATACTGAAAAGTAAGCGGCTTTTTTATTGTCTATGATGAAGGATTGACAGTAGAAAGAGGCATGCGTTTGGACGTGCTATCGTCATGCTCAGCTTTGAAATTTTGGATTGATAGAACTGGTGAGATCTAAACGGGTCTATAAGTACTGAAGAAGTGTGAGTATCTTGAAGTATTCTGTTACTTTTTAGTGCAACTCAATGGTGCTATTTGTATGTGTTCAGTTGTTTATTTGAGTGGGTGTCTGATTCTGTGATTAGCGATGAAAAATAATAAAGATTAATTAGCACAGCTATTGATAAACTTATTGTTACTTTTCTTTGGACATAAAAAAACACCGCCCATAAGGCGGTGTAAACAAATTTGACAGACAGGTCAAAATAAATACAGGAAGTACATGCCTCGTTTCAGTATAGAACTGCAACAAAACATTTGGTAGAACTCTACCCAACTCGAAAAGAACGAGTTTGCAAACACAACATCGCAGGAGCTAAACCAATTGATTCTAGAGAGAATCAAGCCGTTCAGGCTAGCTGCTGCGGGATGAAATATAGAATTTCTCTGGCCGCTAGGCAATGGACAAATTATAATGTTTCAGATAAAAAAAACTAATGCTTATTTAGAGAGTAACTATGTCTCGTCGATTACCCCCATTAAACTCGCTAAGAGTGTTTGAAGCCGCGGCTCGACACTTGAGTTTTACGCGTGCCGCAGAAGAGTTGTTTGTTACTCAAGCTGCAGTGAGTCATCAGATTAAAGCGCTTGAAGAATTCTTGTCTTTGAAGCTGTTTCGTCGAAGAAATCGCTCTTTGTTGCTGACGGAAGAAGGCCAAAGCTACTTCTTGGATATCAAAGATATTTTTACATCACTGGCAGAAGCGACAGACAAAGTGCTTGAGCGAAGTGAGAAGGGCGCATTGACCATCAGTTTGCCGCCGAGTTTTGCTATTCAATGGTTGGTACCAAGGCTCGCTGACTTTAATCAGCAAGAACCTGATATTGATGTAAGAATCAAAGCCGTTGATATGGATGAAGGCTCGCTGACCGATGATGTAGACGTGGCTATTTACTATGGCCGAGGGAATTGGTCGGGGCTCAGAGCCGATAAACTTTACCAAGAATACTTAATTCCTCTTTGCTCACCTTCCGTGCTGCTAGGAGCTAAACCTTTAGAATCTCTCAGTGATTTGGCATGTCATACGCTACTGCATGATACCTCTCGAAAGGATTGGAAACAGTTTGCTAAGCAAAATGGCATTGATGGGGTAAACGTTAACCATGGCCCTATCTTCAGTCACTCAACCATGGTATTGCAGGCGGCCGCTCACGGGCAAGGTATTGCTTTGGGTAATAATGTGTTGGCGCAACCTGAAATCGAAGCAGGTCGTTTGATTGCACCTTTTGATGAAGTGTTGGTAAGTAAGAACGCCTTCTATGTAGTGTGTCATGAGAAACAAGCCGACATGGGGCGTATTGCGACTTTCCGTGATTGGATGTTGGCGAAAGCGCAAAGTGAACAAGAGGACTTACTTGATGAATAACCTCATCATTGATGGTGAAGACAGCCCAATAACCTTTATCTTTGCACATGGTGCTGGCGCAGGTATGGATCATGAGTTCATGCAGTCGGTAGCAAAAGGGTTGGCGTTTAAAGGGATACGAGTGATTCGTTTTAATTTCCCTTACATGATCAAACGTGCTGAAGATGGTAAACGTCGTCCACCTGATCGAGCACCTAAGCTACTTGAAGCCTACCAAGAGATTATCGAGCAGATTGATACCGATAAGCTTGTGATTGGTGGTAAGTCGATGGGAGGGCGTATGGCGAGCCATTTGTCCGAAGTTGATAAGGTGGCAGCAATGGCCTGTTTAGGCTTTCCTTTCCATCCTCCAGGTAAACCCGAGAAATACAAAGGGGAGCACTTAGCTGAGTTAGCAAAGCCATGCCTTATTCTGCAGGGTGAACGCGATACCTTTGGTAAGCGAGAAGAGTTTGCTGATTTCGACCTGTCGGATTCAATTCGTGTTGAGTTTATTCCTGATGGCGATCACAGCTTTAAGCCTCGTAAGAGCTCTGGCTACACCGAACAGCAGAACATAGCTTTAACCGTTGAGAAACTATCGGCGTTTATCAAAGAGGTACTTAATGAGAAGTAAGTATTTACTCACTTTTGCAGGTATCTCTGGCGCAATAGCCGTAATGCTAGGTGCCTTCGCCGCTCACGGGTTAAAAGCTCTCTTGCCAGAGTATCTGCTAGACGTGTTTGAGACAGGTGTTCAGTACCAGTTTATCCATACACTAGCAATATTGGCGTGTGGTGCTCTGCTACAGATGAAACTTGGTGCTAAATCACAAAAATATTTTTTCATTGCGGCAATTTGCTTTATCATCGGCATCCTTTGTTTTAGTGGCAGCCTTTATGGCTTAGCACTTACAGGAATAAAATGGTTTGGCCCTATAACACCGTTTGGTGGTCTACTATTTATCATTGGTTGGGGAGTCTTCTCCTTCGCTGCTTTGAATATAAAAGAGGTAACTCAGTGAAACACGTACTACTTTATTGTCGCTCTGGTTTTGAAAAAGAATGTGCTGGCGAAATTCAAGACAAGGCAACACAACTGGAAGTGTTTGGTTTTCCTCGCTTAAAGAACAATACAGGCTTTGTATTGTTTGAATGTTATCAAGCAGGCGAAGCCGATAAACTGGTAAAAGAGATCGACTTCCAATCGTTGATCTTTGCTCGTCAAATGATCGCGGTAGCGGTTGAAATCAAAGATCTGCCGACTGATGATCGTATTTCTCCAATTCTTGAGGCGCTTTCTGAGAAAGAAGGTTTCCCACGTTGTGGCGATATCCGTATTGAAACACCAGACACTAATGAAGCGAAAGAGCTTTTGAAGTTCTGCCGTAAGTTTACTGTGCCAATGCGTCAGGCAATGCGCGGTAAAGGGCTGATGACAGCGAAAGACAACGCTAAGAAGCCAGTGCTTCATTTATGCTTTATCGCTCCGGGTCACTGTTTTGTTGGTTACTCTTACCCAACTAACAACTCACAGTTCTTCATGGGTATTCCTCGTTTGAAATTCCCATCAGATGCGCCAAGCCGTTCTACATTGAAGCTAGAAGAAGCATTCCACGTATTCATCCCTCGTGATGAGTGGGACGAACGTCTGGCTCCGGGTATGTGGGGCGTAGATTTAGGCGCGTGTCCAGGTGGTTGGACTTACCAATTGGTTAAGCGCTCTATGTTTGTTCACTGTGTTGATAACGGCATGATGGCAGACAGCCTAATGGAAACGGGTCAAATTAAGCACCACATGGTGGATGGTTTTAAATTCGAACCTGACCGTAAGAACGTCACTTGGATTATCTGTGACATGGTTGAGAAGCCGGCTCGTGTTGCTCATTTAATGGGGGAGTGGATCATCAAAGGCTGGGCGAAAGAAGCACTGTTCAACCTTAAACTGCCAATGAAAGGCCGTTACGATGAAGTTCTGCAGGATATCGAAAACCTAAAGCAGTTCCTGATTGATAACAAAGTGAAGTTCAAGATGCAGGCGAAGCACCTTTACCACGATCGCGAAGAGATCACGGTTCATATTCAGTCGCTTTCGAATATCTCACCGTACTAATATTTACGTTAGTGTGTCAGTGATAAAGAAAATGCTCCTTTAAGGGGCATTTTTTATATCTGAAGTTTGTTTATGAGTTTGATTATCGCTTCGTATGGGTAGTTTAGAAAGGTTGGTCTATATGCGTTTTTTAGTCATATTTAAGTGTAAATGTGACTAATTCAACTTGGTTGATAGTCGTCGAATTGTCGACTATTAGTGTCGATATGAGACAAAAAAGCCGTAAGCTATCGATACTTACGGCTACCTAGTTCAGCGATGAAACGAAGAAGGGTTTATTTAAAATTCAGCAGTAAATTACAGCAAGAACATCCTAATCAAATTGTATTTTATTATAAGTAAGTAAATGTAAGTAAAGAATGTAAATGATAACTATTACTATTAACATTGTTATTAGTGTCGTGTACCATTCGTGCACTTTTACTTAAATCTATAAAATATAAGTCGCATTATGAAACTTAAAGCATTATCAGTAGCCGTTACGGTTGCCTTAACCTCATTTACAGCATTTGCTGCCGACGAACCAGAAACCGTAGTCGTTATCGGTTCTGCCCTTGACCAATTGATTCAGACTGAAATCAACTCTGACACACTGGAAAAGAAGCAAGCATCAGACATCAAAGATGTTTTGAATACTATGCCTAGCGTTACGGTTGACGGGAACGCACGTTACTCACGCAAAGTATTTGTACGTGGTATGGAAGACAAATTTGCCGTAGTGACTATTGATGGTGCGCGACAAGAAGGTCAGCTTTTCCACCACTCTGGTGACCAAGCGATTGATCCTGCAATGCTAAAAAGAGCTGAAATTGAATTAGGTGGTAACTCTGCACTGTCAGGTTCTGGTGCTATCAATGGTTCATTTAGCTACGAAACGAAAGACCCAAGCGATCTTCTTAAGCCGGGTGAAAGCGTTGGTGCTCGAGTAAAAACAAGCTATCAAACAGCTTATGAGCGTTTTGCAACCAACGTTGCTGTGTATGCAAAAGTGAACGACAAGCTACAGTTCATGGGTATTGCGAACTATTCAGAAGATGGCGATCTGCACATTCCTGATCAAGAAGCGGTAACCTCTAAGCAGGGTGAGCTTAAGTCGGGTTTGGCTAAAGTTGTTTTCATTCCTAATGATGCCAATGAATTTAAACTGACTTTCAACCGATACAGTGATGGTGGTACGCGTCAGCTTTCTGGCGAAAAGGCGGGTGCTCTGTATGCTGACGATAAACACGACTATCATTCGCTTAATCGCGATACAGTGACGCTACAGCACGAATACGATGCGGGTAGTGATCTAGTTCATCTGAAAAGTAATGTTTACTACAACCGTCAATACATGGATCGTGATGCTCTTGAAGGTACCGCTTGGGGCAAAACACCGGCAGGTAAATGGTTCAAAGATGGCAAAATGTCTTACCCTAAGCGTGAATACAATGTAACAACCATTGGTGGTGACATTCGTAACGTTTCTTGGGTTGGTGAGCATGAGCTTACTTATGGTCTTGAGGGCTACAAAGCCAAGCAATGGATTGATGCTGGTGAAGGCGTATATCTAAGCGGTACTAAGCAAGGCCAAACTGAGAAGTACAGCATGGATGGTGGTACGGTGACGGCTTACGGTCTGTATCTGCAAGATATGTACGAATTCAGCGATTTCCGTCTGACAACAGGTCTTCGTTACGACGTTCATAAACTGGGTGGTGTGTATAAGGGCGAGTTTGACCAACTATCTCCAAAGTTCAAAGGTGAATACCAAACAACGGAAAACCTAAAACTTCGTGTAGGTTACGGTCGTCTGTTTAAAGGCGCGTCACTACCAGAAACGCTAACGATGAAAGCACCAAGCAAAGTTAAGCAGTCTGATACTAAGGCGATGACGGGTAATAACTACGAAGCTGGCTTTGATTACGAGCTAACACGTTTGCTTGCGGCTGATTACGCGATTCTAGGTTTCACGGCTTATACCTATGACCTTGATAACCAAATGCACCCAACTAAGAACAACGCAACATTATCTAATAAGTATGATGTTGAAGTTTGGGGTGTAGAGACAGTATTGAGCTATCAGTTAGATGCATTAAGTGTTTACGCTAACCACTCTTACTCTGATGGTGAGCAAAAGAGCCTGAAAAACGGCAAGACAAGTCACATGAATAAAACCGGTATTCATAACTTTAAGGCCGGTTTTAACTACAGCCTAAACAGTGAGTTTGTGTTTGGTTGGGATTCACGCTTTGTTCCGGGGAACGATTACGAGAACGAAAAAGGCAAAGAGATCAAACGCTCTGGCTTCGCAACGCACAACATTTGGGCGGCTTACACACCGACGTTTGCTAAAGACCTAGAGATGAACCTTGGTATCGATAACCTGCTTGATAAGAAGTACGCTGAGCATACTGGTTTTGGTATCTCTTGGGGTTCAGAAAAGTACACCAGCTATGAAGCGGGTCGTAACTTTAAAGCTTCTATCGCTTATAGCTTCTAATCTGCTCTTAGCTGAAAGTTACTCTAGAAATAGAGAGTTATCAGTATAAGTGCAATGTTTCGTCTTAAAATGAAACAACAAAAAAGCCTTAGTTCAGACTAAGGCTTTTCTGTTTTCTAATGATTGAACTTCTAATTTGTTGATTTATAAGTTATTAATTTATAACACTTAGCTTCTAATGACAAAGTTCGTAACGTCGGATTAAGATACAGCTTCGTAGCGAATATCTTGCAGATTAAAACCTAAATCAATGTCTGTTTTGAGTGCAGAAACGAGCTTACATACGCGAGCCGACTCGATATGCTCATCGAATTTCTTACGATACTTTTTCGGTAGGTCTTCAGCTAGGAATGCAGTTTCGATATCAGGGTATGTCGTTAATATCTCTTTGGCAGCTTTTGGTCCTATACCTGGAATTCCGGGGACTTGGCTTGAGCTGACGCCCGTTAATCCCCAGTAATCTGCCAGTTGCTCTGGTTTTACGCCAAATTCCGCTTCGATAAAGGGCTTATCTAACCAACGGTGCTGGAAATAATCACGGATCTGAAGCGTTGGTGACAACAGTTGGCAGTAGCCCTTATCCGTGGAAATGATAGTGACGGTTTCTCCGTGCTCAGCGACTTTCTTTGCCAATGTTGCGACGAGATCATCCGCTTCATCGCCATCAGACAGCAGTGAATCAATCCCTAATTCCCACCAAGCTTGTTGAATCGCATCGAGACCTTTCATTAATGGTTCTGGCATCGGCTTACGGTTTTGCTTATAAGCGGGAAGGACTTCCGCGCGCCAACCTCGATCTTGTAAATGATGATCAAATACTGCAATGATATGAGTGGGCTTTGATTCGTTTAGGATGCGATTAAGAGTACGAGCAGTCGTGGTGATGGTTCTTGCAATATCGGTTGGGTCCGGCTGAACAGAGTGCACGCGTCGGATGAGGTTCAAGGCATCGATAATAACAAGATGGATAGACATAAGTTTCCACTAAATAGGCAATAAATAAGGGGCTGCTAGCCCCTTATAGTAACGTATCACTTGGTGAGTTGAAACTTTGGTGACGTAAACGTCATGACTTGTTTAACTTTATGCTTGTGGCTTGTTATCAGTTACTTGCCGTTATTCGCTGCTAGGCATAATTTTATAGCAAGGTACATAGTCAGTGCCGCCCGGCAGTTTCATTCGATGCTGTTCAACAAAGTCATTTAGCAGCTGGTCCATTTTTGTCATCAGCTCTTTGTCGCCATCAATCAGGAAGGGGCCATGTTTCTCTATCTCCAAAATACCTTCAGCTTTGACGTTACCTGCTACAATTCCTGAGAAGGCTTTACGTAGATTAGCCGCAAGGCTTTCTGTTTTCTGATCCATATGCAGATCAAGCGCTGCCATAGATTCATGCGTAGGGTCGAATGGCAGTTGGAACTCAGGTTCAATATGCAGTGACCAGTTGTAGCTGTAGGCATCGCCAGTCTCTTTACGGTGAGAGCGTACATCTGGCATTGCCTGCTTCATGATTTTCGCAGCGCGTGCTGGGTCATCAATTACGATCTCATAGTGTTTTTGCGCATCAGGCCCTAAGGTTTCGCCGATGAACTTGTCGATAGAACGGAAGTAAGCTTCACTCTCTTTTGAGCCTGTTAAAACAATCGGCATTGGTTGGTCGACGTTATTTGGGTGCATCATGATCCCTAAGATATACAGCAGCTCCTCAGCCGTACCTGGACCACCGGGGAAAATAATGATGCCATGCGCCATACGAACGAATGCCTCAAGACGTTTCTCGATATCTGGCATGATCACCAGTTCGTTCACTATTGGGTTTGGTGGCTCAGCCGCAATGATTGATGGTTCAGTTAGCCCTAAGTAACGGTGGTCTGTATAGCGCTGTTTCGCGTGACCAATGGCAGCCCCTTTCATTGGGCCTTCCATCGCTCCCGGTCCACAACCGGTACAGATATTCAGTTCACGTAGGCCGAGTTCATTACCTACTTCACGAGTGTATTGATACTCACTGGCATTAATTGAGTGACCACCCCAACATACAATCAGGTTAGGCTCGATGCCCGGTGTTAGCGCACCTGCATTTCTCAAGATACCAAACACAAGGTTAGTAATGTGAGTGGCATTAGTCAGGTTGAGCCTTTGGTTATCGGCTAAGTGCATGTTGACGTAAACAATGTCACGCAACACTGAGAATAGGTGTTCTTGGATACCCTTGATGATTTCACCATCGACAAAGGCATGTTCTGGAGGGTTGCTCAGTTCGAGTTTGATCCCGCGCTCACGACGGACCACCTCAACATCAAACGATTGATATTTATCGAGCAGCTCTTTGGAGTTGTCGGTGTGGCTACCCGAGTTGAGTACCGCTAACGTACAGTTACGATAAAGCTGGTACAGATCACTAGATGCGGTTTTCTTAAGACGCTCAACTTCAAGTTGAGAGAGTAAATCCATGCTACCGGCAGGGCTGATATGAGTGATCATAGTGCCTCCTTGTTGAAAAGAACTAGGGGAGGTTGGAAGTGGCCCTTTAGTTCGAGATGAGAAGCTAACGTTGAAAGTGTTTGGTTAAAGGCGAGAGAATTAACCAGACGAAACGATTACGACAGCGTTGCTCTTTTAAATACAGCATTGCTTGCCAAGAATGCTTGTTAAGCGAATGTTAATCATTAGCTTAGCAAACATTGAGGGATATGGTATGTGATAAGTATTTGAAAAAATGAAATAAATTAAATCTAGGGCTGTCTTAGTCCCAAACCAGTTGGTTGTTACCGCGCTGTTTGGCTTTGTTTAGTGTTTTATTGAGTCGCTCTAATACTTCTTCAGGTGTGTCTGACTCTTTAAACTGAGTACTTGCCGCGCACAAGGTAATTGTGATTTGTTGGTCACGGAATTTGAAAGGTAAGCGGCTGACTTGATTCTGGATGCTTTGAGTCACTTGATGGCAATATTCATCGCTTTGCTCGGGAAGTAGTAAGATGAACTCTTCACCAGAAAAGCGAGCGACAGTATCGGTAGTACCAATTTCTTTGGTGATCGCTCTTGCGATGATCTTGAGTGCTTTGTCACCAGCGGTATAGCCAAAGCTATCGTTAATTGCTTTGAAGTTATCGATATCTAGCAGCACGACTCTTAGTGAGTGTTGTGCACGAATCCAGCGACGATATTCTAACTCTAAACGATCGGTGAAGGCGGTACGGTTGTAGATCTTAGTCAGAGGGTCAAGCAGCATACGCTGAGCCTGATCTTCTAGACGCTTGCGGTAATCTTGGGTGACTTCATAGAGCGAATCTAATTGGTTTTTTCCGTAGCTCATTCTTTCTATTAGAGCTTGTTCTTTCTGTTCTGCGTGATTCAGTCTTTCTGAAAGAGAGGCAATTTCACTGAGCAGCGGGTTTATCGAAAGTTTTAAGTTATCAATATCCGTTGCTTTATCAACAGAGCTTTGGCTCTTAGTAACAAGTTCATTCAACTCCGAATTAAGACCTTGGCGATGTTCAAAATAGCTTTGGCTCTGGTCGGCGTTTTGATCTGCTGTTTTGATACTAGAAGCGAGCGAGGAATTGAGTTGTTCGATAAATTGTTCAGACTGCTTACGCTCTAGGCTCGTGCCATCAATCACCAGTTTGAGGATCTGAAGTGCTAGCTCAAGTAGGTTTTGTGTTGAAACACCAAGTAGTAGCTTCGCTCTAATATCGGTCAGTAGATCCCCCGATTCACCCTCGAAGTCGAGTTCAGTGATCAGGTGTTGTAACTCGTTTGATAGTTCGGAAAGGAGTTCTTGTTCAGTTGATTGATCTACGTCGGCAAAATGAGTGCGTGAGTTGTTTGCCATAATCTTAATGGCACGCTCATAAATGCTGAGAAGCTTCATCGCATGGTCGACTTTTTGACTGCCATGACACTCGGAGAAGCTAAGTAAGTTTCTTAGATCGCGCTTTAGCTGTGCCGGAAGGCCAGTTATACGCTGCAGCGTTTCCCCACTGTGCTTAATACTATCATCCAGATATCCGTTCTGTTTATCCATAGCCAACGTTTTTTGCTTGAGCATCCTTTCTAATACTGCCAACTTGGGGATCATTGAGCTAATGTCTTTTTGCTTTTCGAGCTCTTCCCTAAGGGCAATGAGATTTTCATCTAAATGAGTGTTGCTGCCAACACATGCATCACTTAAAGACGTAACGATACGCTTGAGAACTTTTTGTTCTCGAATAAATTTGAACGAGGTATCTCTTTGCGTCAAGCGGACTTGATCCAACTGATATTTCAGCTGGTGGAGTTGCGCCTGAATGTCTTTTTCAAGAATGCCCATAGGTGTATTAATTAGCGCCGCGTAGATCGTACTCGATCGTATAGATGAAATTCCGTGACCTTGATAATAACAAAACTAAAAATAAGGTCACGACCTACGACGTTTAACCGCTCGCAAATCAGTCATCTTTTAGCATTTTTTTGATATTGTCCTCATTCTGGTGTGAGGATTGTATCTTTATTAACCCTTGATTAATCGCATGTTTACAAGCCTCTCTTATGTTACCCGTTGCAAGGCTCGCTGCGGGGGCATTGTCGATGGCTTTAAGGTAAACCCATTGGCTACTGCGTTCTTTGAGGCTGATTTCACGTGCCAGATTGGTCGACATTAATAGTACATCGAGCAGCTCTTGGTCGTTAATCGCGGTATAAGCGCGTGGCAAGAACGGGTAGTCAGCGATGCCCATGCGGACGGTTCGATTAATGTTTCGCTCTGGTTCGAAGTGATTAATCCAAGATTGAATCTTTCTGAACATAGCCTCAGGCGATGTATCGCGGTCAGCATTTGGTTCGATATAAAGCAAGTTCGCATCCGAGAAGTGGTAGACGCGCGCAGGACCTTCGAGCTTAGATTTAAGGAACTCGCCGAAAGCATCTTCGAGTTCTAAACCTGCTTTATAACCGTTCTGAGTGTACATATTGCGTAGGAACGGCAAATCAATCATCACAAAGCGTAAACGGTCGTTGAGTGGTTCATGAATCAGCTCACCAAGTTGCCATTGTTCGAAGTTTTGGCTGGTTTGTTCTAGTGAATTTGATAGCTTTGCGTTCAGCATTCTTAGATTTGGAAGCTTTGAGCGTGAGTGTGTGAATAGGTCGGTACGCAGTGAATCCATTTCCGTGACTAAGGTTTGAATGATGTAGCCTCGGCGTAGCACAAAGAAGAACAAGACAATGCTGAACAAAAATAAGGCGAACGATATTTTCTGGAACTTATGGTGCTCAAGTTTGTATTTCTCTAATTCTTGTTCTTGACCTGCATAGTGGAGCGTTTGCTCGGCAAACTCTTTTTGTTGGCGGAATGCGTCTTCACCAACACGGTTGAGTTTTTGTTGTTCCAAAGAGACAAGGATATTGTATTGCTTGAGATTTGCTAGCGCTTGTTGTGGACGCCCTGCTTGCTCATAACCTAAAGAGAGCAAGTGGTAGGAGTGTTGCGACAGGCGCGTATTTTCTACCTGACGCGAAATCTCGAGCGCACGTGTCGCATGCTTAATTACATCTTCGCTCTCTTGCAGGTGGTATGCCAAACCTGCGGATAAGAGTGCTGCGCGGCCTTCCAATTTAGGAATGTCGGAATACTCCAGCAGTTCAAGGGCCCGTGCTAGGTATTGCTCAGCTAGAGGGTAGTTATAAAGTCGTAAGTAAGTCGCAGATAAACTTAGACGAATGTCAATGACTTGGTGGATGTCTCGGTCGGTACTCTCATGATCAAGGACATTGAAAAAGTGCACGAGGGCAAGGTTATATTTGCCTTGATTGAAGTACACATCCCCCATCTTTTTTAGTACTTGCGCTAATATGGGGGAGCTTTCAAAATTATCGTAAAAGTCAGCAGCTTGAGACAGGTGCTCTAGAGCTTTATCTAATACTTGGCGTTCAAAGAAAAGCTGTGCAAGTAGGCGGTTTACTTTGGCCAAGCGCGAACTCAGGTTACCTTCTACTGATTTCCAGTAGCCGTACAATAACTCAGATAGTGCATGGTTGTACTCTTTATGGGTAAGATAAAACTCGCCGACGGTGATGTGATAATCAATGACGACTTTTTCCGAGTGACGCTGTTCTAGGTAAGTTTTTGCTTCTTGATAGAGTTTTTCGGCTTCCCCTACGTTGTTGTTATAAGAGGAAATGTCGGCTTTCAACATGATTAAGCGATAGGTAATTCCTTCCGTCAGGCGTAAGGTCTTATTAACCGACTCTAAGCTTGTTTCTATTTTTTTTAGCTCTGATTCTGCTTGGGCAGATTTTCTGTCCGTAAGCCAAAGTAACCTAACTTTGAGTATTTCCAGATCCAACTTTAGATACTCAAGCTTATAGGTTTTTGCTAGCTCAGAGGCTTTGTCGATGTGCTGAATCGCAATACGAATGTTGCCTAGATTAAACTCTGCTTTCGCTAAGATCTTATACGCATCGATACTGCTGTTCGGGGTTCTAATCGAAGAGTCGGCCTCTTCACGAGAAATAGCTGACGGGCTCTTTTCGCGTTGATCTGAAAGGATACGTAGCGTTAGGTAGCTGTTGGCTATTCGTTTTGCTTGACTCGGTTCTATCTCAACCAAGTTATTGGCTTCATTGAGGAGCGCCGACGAATAGACCGACGCATTAACCGATGTGCTTAAGCTTAAAATGAATAGACTAACAACGTATAACCAACGCATTTCAATGTCCCTTTAAAGATTTTGTAGGTTCAAATAAGTGTGGGCGGTTCACGCCGATTATTGGCGAGCCATACGCTTATTGTGGCTTGGTCTATCTTGCTCAGTTGAACGATATGGATTGATATCCAGACCGCCACGACGCGTGTAACGTGCAAATACGGTTAGCTTCGATGGTGCACAGTATTTCATGATGTCAGTGAAGATACGCTCAACACACTGTTCGTGGAATTCATTGTGCTCACGGAAAGAAACTAAATAGCGTAGCAGAGCTTCACGGTCAATTTGCTTACCGGAATATGCGATCTCTACGCTGCCCCAGTCAGGTTGATTGGTGATTAAGCAGTTCGACTTCAATAAGTGACTATGTAGAGTTTCTTCTACTTCTTGCTCGCCAGCAGCCCCTTCAAGCAGTGACGCTTCAAAATCATAGCTCGTGATTTGGATGTCTTGATTGTCGATACAGTCACCTTCCATCGTCACGATAGGTTGGTTGGTGTAATCGGTTACTGAGTTTACATTCACAACCACAAATTCGCCTGCACATGCCGACAAATCTTGAGTTAGACGCTC
Source organism: Vibrio sp. 1F279 (assembly GCF_041439815.1). Taxonomy (NCBI): domain Bacteria; kingdom Pseudomonadati; phylum Pseudomonadota; class Gammaproteobacteria; order Vibrionales; family Vibrionaceae; genus Vibrio; species Vibrio sp. 1F279. The sequence goes on from NZ_JBGOOU010000003.1 coordinate 215,900, forward strand.
AGTGACTTGATCCCAGTTTTCAAACTGAGTTTGGTTGTAGCTGTTTAGGTACAGCTTGAAAGATTTTGACTCAATCAAATTTTGGCTGGTTGCCGGAATGAACACTTCACCAACAGCCACTTGTGGTAAGCCATTGGTGTTTAGCCACGAAAGCTCGTACATCGTCCAAATATCATGACCAACAAAAGGTAACTCTCCGTTTAGCGCAAGATCATTACGATTAAGGCTACGAGGTACTGGTTGCAATAAACTTGCATCGTATTGGTTAGAGTACTCAGTTTTTTGGCCTAGGGTTAAACCCGCTAGCTCTTTTGCGTCAGAATATTTGCTCATACTTTCGTTTCAAATTCGATTAGAATGGGGTCGATTTTACTGAATCCCCATTACCCTGTCATTAAGTCATCGCTTAATCGGCACGGAAAGGGCTCGGATTCTATTTATTATTTTGTGTTTAGGAGATTTTCATGACTCAACGCGCTCAAGACGCACTACTTTCTTTCAGTCAGCGATACGTTGACGCGTGGCAGCAGCAACACCAAAGCTTACCTCGTAATGAGGAGTTAGTGGACATCGTATCGCCATGCGTAGAAGAAAAGAGTGGTGATGCCGTGTTGTGGAAACACTATCCACGTGAGCAATTCGCAGATTTCACCAATGTTGAAACGGGTATTGAGTTGACTCTGCATGAAGACGTCAAGACTTTCTACGGCGCACAATTTAGTGCGGATATGAACGCGACTTTTGATGGTAACGAACTGACACTGTTACAGATTTGGAGTGATGAAGATTTCGAATGCCTACAAGAAAACATCTTAGGTCACCTAGTGACTCAGCGTCGTTTGAAGCTAAAACCAACGGTTTTCATTGCCGCGACTGATGCTGAACTGGATGTTATCTCTATCTGTAACCTAACGGGTAACGTAATCCTAGAGCGCTTAGGCACCAAAAATCGTGATGTACTAGCCGAGACATTGGCAGAATTTTTAGAAAAGCTACAACCAGCGGTATAAATAGATGTACGTACTAGAACTTCAATTTGAGTGTTTTGATAACACAACGGTAAGCGCTGTCGATAAGGCGGTTAATGGCTTAATGGATGCACTTCGTTATAACGGACAAGTGTTAGGTCGTGAGTTTCCAATCGTGATGGGTGACGGTGAATTCTATGTTCGCGTTGTGTGTCCGGAGCAAGATAGCTTACACCCACGTAATCATTCAGACTTCGTCAAAGTCTGTTTCGAGCGCTTATCTGCGGTGAGTTTATTAGCGCCTAAGATGCGTCTGCTTGGCCGAGACCTTAATTCCGAAGAAGTAGCCGAAGATGAAACACCAAGTTGGCAGGTGTTATACACGACATTCGTACACACTTGTTCACCGCTGCGCAGCGGCGATAGCTTGTTACCTATTCCACTATATCGCAACCCGCCGACATTTAATGGCGATCATAAAGCCGTACTGAAATGGCAGACCGAATGGCAAGCCTGTGATGAAGTGCAAATGGGTGGTGGTTGCCGTGCTGAACATGCAACGCTAACCGAGATCAGTGATACTAAGAGTGTGCTGTTTAAACGCGGTTGGGGTCTAAGAGGGCGCATTGAATTTCTGACTAAGATTCCAACTTACTACTACTTATATCGTGTCGGTGGGATCAGCCTGAAAGATGAAAAAGAGCGCAAATGTCCGCAATGTGGTGGTGAATGGCTGCTTGATGCACCAATCCACGATATTTTCTATTTCAAGTGTGATGATTGCCGTCTGGTATCCAACATTTCTTGGGATCATCTTAAATAGACATCGTTCATTTTTTATGAGTTGGGCCTATGAACTTTAGAACCATTTAAATGGAACATGAGTTTATTGTTATAGGGTAATTTTTAATGCTAAAACTTTGAGAGCTTATTTTTATGAACAAAATTAAAATATTCAATATTTTTTTATCGTTATCTGTGGTTTTGCTCTTTGGTTGTTCTTTTTCAAAGTGGGAACAGATTAATTTGGATTCGGAAAATTTTGAGTCGTATGGTAACGAGAGTTCAGAGGTGGTTATCATTAACGCACAGGGTGGTGCTTTCCCTGATTTAGAACGAAACTTCCTTCGAGAAATGTTTTCTTGGTTAGATTTGGGTCGTTATATGCTATTGAACGTCCATCAAACTCAAACTAAGCCTGGTAGTGATTTTGAATCTAGAGAAATCACATTCGAGGACGCTAAAGAAGCGGATAAGCAAAGTGTTTTGTGGTTATCGGAAACCATTAACAAATTTAAAGATAGCGGCAAGCGTGTTTATGTCGTAGGTGCTTCATTTGGTGCGTTTATGGTTCAAGAGTCGCTAGCAACTCAAGGTAATGTTGCTGATGGTTATCTCTTGATGGTCGGACGGTTAGATATGCCAAGTGAAGTATGGACTGAGTTTGCAGGTGGACGAATGGTGGGGTTTGAAGATAACAATACTATAGTCGACTTTTCAGCGCAGGAAGCGGGAATGGGGGGGGATGGTCTTTACACCGATATCAACATGGCTAAACTATCTGCAGGGTTAGCATACAATCGTTATTCTGAGACCCTAAAAGGTCTCGATATGAGAAATGTTACATATGTTTACGCAGCGTCGGATGAGCAAGTTGGGGCATTGACGGAGGCTGAAACCTCATTTCTCAGAGAGCATGGTGCTAAGGTCATAATAAAAGATACTGATCATGTAGAAACAGCTCTTTCAATAAAACCCATACTACAGGCGATGATAGAAGAATAAGTTAAAAAAAAGCTGATACAGAAGGTATCAGCTTTTTTGTATTACACGTTAATTATCAGCCTTAATTTACCAACCTTTAACTACGCCACCTTGGAAGATGTCAGAAGCTGCGTTGTACACTTCTTCAGTTTGATATGCTTTAACGAAGTTTTGTACGTTTTCTGCATTTAGGTTGTCTTTACGAGAAACGATTAGGTTCACGTATGGAGAATCTTTGTCTTCAACGAATACGCCATCTTTTTGTGGAGTCAGGTTGATAGAGCTCGCGTAAGTAGTGTTGATGATAGATAAAGTTACATCATCAAGAGAACGTGGCAGTTGAGCTGCGTCTAGTTCAACAATCGTTAGGTTCTTAGGGTTACCAACGATGTCACGAACGGTAGCTAGAAGACCTGCACCTTCACGAAGTTCAAGTAAACCTTGCTGCTCAAGAAGCAGTAGAGAACGACCTAGGTTTGTTGGGTCGTTTGGTACAGCGATACGAGCACCATCTTGGATTTCGTCTACCGATTTAACTTCTTTTGAGTAACCTGCAATAGGGTAAACAAAAGTGTTACCTGCGACCGTTAGCTTGTAACCACGGTCAGCAACTTGCTGATCTAGGTACGGCGTGTGTTGGAATGCATTGATGTCGATAGAACCATCATCTAGCGCTGCGTTAGGTGTTACATAATCCGTAAAAGTGACCAGTTCAACATCCAGGCCGTATTGCTCTTTCGCGACTTTAGCTGCTACTTCAGCAACTTGTGCTTCTGCACCTGCCATTACGCCAACTTTGATCTTAGAAGTATCGACTTCTTTATCACCACAACCTGCTAGTACTAGCGCTGAAGCTGCTGCTGCAATAGTAAGTAAACCTTTAAGGTTAAATTTCATAATAATCTCCTTTTAATAAATCTATTTAATTTGGTTCAGACGACTTTGATTTTGGTCTGTAAGTCGTTATCTGTGGTCAACGCGGCGAACTAATGAATCACCGATTGATTGAATAATTTGTACTAGCACAATCAACATGACGACTGTTACTGCCATAATGGTCACATCGTAGCGGTGAAATCCGTAACGAATCGCGACATCACCTAGGCCACCACCACCCACAGTTCCAGCCATTGCCGAGTAACTCACAAGAGTCACTAGCGTAATCGTCACTGAGTTGATGATAGTCGGCAGTGCTTCAGGAAGCAGAACCTTATTGATGATTTGTGTGGGTGTTGCGCCCATTGACTGAGCTGCTTCCACTAGACCTGTTGGTACTTCAAGTAGTGCACTCTCGATAAGTCGAGCTACGAATGGGATAGCACCAATCGTCAGCGGAACAATCGCTGCGGTTGTACCGATGAAGGTACCAATCAGCATCTTAGTGAGAGGGATGATCGCTACCATCAGTACTAAGAAAGGCACAGAACGGCCCACGTTCACAACCGCACCAAGAATTTTGTTTAGCTTGGTGTTCTCTAACAGGCCACATTTTTTAGTCGTGTGTAGAATAACGCCTAATGGAATACCGACAGCGAAACCAACGATGCCAGCAACAGCAACCATGTAAAGTGTCTCGCCTGTTGCTTCCAATAGAAGGTTGCCGTTAAGGCTGATCCAGTCAGCAATCTCGTTGAAACTAAAGGACATAACCAAGCACCTCTACTTTTACATTGTTGTCGCGTAGGAATTGGATAGCAGCATTATCATCGGCTTCGTTACCGAACAGCTCAGCGACCATCATGCCGAACTTCACGCCGCCGGCGTAATCGAGGTCAGAGCTTAAGATGCTGACATCGATATTGAATTTACGCGCAATTTGCGTCATCAGTGGAGCATCAACCGTTGCACCAGTAAACTCAAGACGTACTAATGGGTAGCTACTGTTAACGCGAGTCTCTTGCAAACGCGCTTGATAATCTTCAGGGATAGATAGGTCTAGCGTTGAGCGAATAAACTGATGTGCTAGCTCTGTCTTAGGGTGTGCGAAGATGTCGCCAACTGTGCCTTTCTCTACTAGCTCGCCACCGCCAATGATCGCGACTTCGTGACAAATGCTCTTAACTACGTCCATCTCGTGCGTAATAAGTAGGATCGTGATGTGTAGCTTGCGGTTGATTTCACGTAGCAGCTCAAGAATAGATTGAGTCGTTGCTGGATCCAGAGCACTGGTCGCTTCATCACACAGTAGTACTTTCGGGTCTGAAGCTAGCGCACGAGCAATCGCGACACGCTGCTTTTGACCACCACTTAAGTTCGCAGGGTAGGTATCACGCTTATCCGATAGGCCGACAAGCTCAAGTAGTTCACTCACTTTCGCTTCAATCGCAGCTTTATCTTTACCAGCAAGCTCTAAAGGCAGTGCTACATTGTTAAATACAGTACGAGAAGACAGCAGATTGAAGTGTTGGAATATCATGCCGATGTTACGGCGTGCTTCGCTAAGTTCTGATTTGCTGAGTTTTGTCAGGTCGATACCGTCAACAATCACTTCACCTGATGTTGGAGCTTCCAACATGTTTACACAACGGATAAGGGTACTTTTGCCTGCACCTGAAGAGCCGATGACTCCAAAGATTTGACCTTGAGGTATGTGGAGGTTGATATCAATTAAGGCATTGATTTCTTTAGTGCCTTGATAAAAAACCTTATTGACTTGATTCACTTTAATCATAGAGAAACCCGTGCAGGTAGAACAGAATAATATATTGATGACTCACTCGATTTACAGATGATGCTATGGTGTTCTATGATCTAAGTCAATAGATATTTTTACGTCTAGACGGCTAAACGCGAGTTGCGAAGTTAAACTAGAAACAAATCGTTAACGAACGCAAAACTAAATAGATAGTGATGAAGCAAATAAAGCGTGTAATAATTAATGATTAATAGAGAGTTGATAGAGAACTGAATTTTGTCTAAACCTGCTGTTTTTTTAGATCGTGATGGTGTGATTAACGTTGATCACGGCTATGTACATGATGAACATGACTTTGAATACATCGATGGTGTGTTTGAAGCGGCGAAAGCGTTTAAAGATATGGGTTATTTATTGGTGTTAGTGACCAACCAATCTGGTATTGCTCGCGGCATGTTTAGTGAAGACCGTTTTCTTTCTCTAACGCAGTGGATGGATTGGAACTTTGTTGATAACGGCGTTGAGCTAGATGGTATTTATTACTGCCCGCACCATGCTGAGCACGGTGTTGGTGACTACAAACAAGATTGTGAATGTCGTAAGCCAAAGCCAGGCATGTTCATTTCTGCGCGTGACTTTCTGAAGATTGATATGGTTAACTCGGTCATGATCGGCGATAAAGCTGAAGATATGATGGCTGCAGAAGCGGCGGGTGTTGGCACTAAAGTACTGGTAAGAACTGGTAAGCCAATCACTGAAAAAGGTGAAGCGCTTGCAAGTGTCGTGCTTGACAGTATTAAAGATGTACCAGCATTCTTAAAAGGTTAAGACACTAAGTCTCTTTCACTTAGATATAAGTGTTATTCACTATATAAAGATGAGGAACGCAGTATGAAAGCATTGTTGATAGCATCTCTATGTACGGTAGCGTTATTCGGATGCTCTAAATCAGCAGCTCCTGAGACTGAGAGCGCAGTATCGGACGATCAATTCGTGACTTATCAATGTGAGTCTGACGCTTCATTTAAGGTCGCTTACCTTAGTGATGAAAAAGCGGTATTACGTTTGCCAGAGAATGAATATCGCCTCACTCAAATAGCGGCAGGTTCAGGAACGAAGTACATCCTAGATGATGGAACCTCTGAACTGATCAATAGCGTAACTTTACGTACTAAAGGTGACAATGCACGCCTAGAACTTGGCCGTGTTATCTATAAAAACTGCCGAAAGTAGGTCATAGTTATCTACTAGGATTTACAAACAGTTAAGTGAGGGAGTTCGCCCTCACTTTTTCTTTCTCTTCCCTTTAACGTCAGACTTTTTATGAGCAAAAAACTCACTATTCTCGATATTGCTAAGCTGTCCGGTGTTGGTAAGTCTACCGTATCTCGCGTTCTGACCAATGATCCCAAAGTAAAACCTGAAACCCGTGAAAGGGTGGAAAGAGTAATTCAAGAATCTGGGTACACGCCTTCGAAGTCTGCGCAGTCGATGCGTGGTGGCAGTCAAAAAGTCATCGGTGTCATCATCTCTCGTCTGGACTCTCCTTCTGAAAACAAAGCGGTAAGTACGATGCTGGCCGAGTTGTATCGAGCTGATTATGATGTCGTGATCATGGAAAGCCAGCTAGATAGAGAAAAAGCCAATGAGCACCTTCAGGTTCTCAAGCGTCGCAATGTAGATGGCATCATTGTGTTTGGCTTTACTGACTGTGATATTCCTGCAATCGAAGCTTGGGAACACAAAGCGGTGGTGATTGCTCTGGATACCGAGAACGTGACGTCGATTAACTATGATAACCAACAGGTGATCAATAGTGCGTTAACGCATCTAGCAGAGCAGGAAATCTCTGAGGTTGGTTTCATTGGCGTTGATCCTAGCGACAAATCAACCGGTGAACTGCGTCTTAAGGCCTATCTAGATTGGTGTGAAAGCGCTGGAGTGATTGCCAACTATCGTACTGGTCAACTTCATCATGAAAGTGCTTATCAGCTGGTGGATGAGGTACTGACTCCTACAACTCAAGCGATTGTGTGTGCCAGTGATACATTGGCTCTTGGTGTAATCAAACGTCTGCAAGAACTACAACGTGAAGATGTGGTGGTGACCGGTGTTGGTGGCAATGATCTTCTCTCTTTCTTGTTCCCGCGAGTATTTAGTATTGATCCTGGGTATCAATCTGCGGGTAAGTTGGCCGCTAATTTATTGATCTCTCAGCTTTTAGGTAATGCAGAGATCTCTCATCACACTCAATCACCTATTCTATAATCCACTCAATCAAGCGAAATTGAACCGCTTAGATTAAAATTAGAGTGTGATCTCTTTCAATTAATGGGACTGTTCCCATTTTAATTTATCATTCATGTGGGCATTATAATAATCGTGATTGGGAATGTTCCCATAAGTCTAAATCCGAGTGGTTATCGCTGCATGGTTTAGATGAGTAATTGAATGAAACCAGGGTGGGGTAGTATGAGTAAGATAGCGAAGCAAGACGTTGCGCGTCTTATCGAGTTAGTCGGTGGCAAAGAGAATATTGCGAGTGTCAGCCATTGTCTGACTCGACTGCGTTTTGTATTGAATGATACGGAACAAGCGAACAAAGCAGAATTGGAGAAGCTTAAGCTGGTAAAAGGCTGCTTTACTAACGCAGGTCAATTTCAAGTGGTTATTGGCACCGAGGTTGATGAGGTGTACGCCCTTCTTATTGAGCAAACCGGTAAAGATGCATCATCAAAAGATGAGGCGAAACTAGCGGCTCGCCAGAACATGAACTTCCTTGAGCGTGGTATCTCCCATTTAGCCGAAATTTTCGTACCACTGCTACCTGCCATTATTACGGGTGGTTTGATTCTTGGTTTCCGTAATGTGATTGGCGACATTCGCATGTTCGACGGCAAAACCTTGGTTGAGATAAGCCAATTCTGGGCTACCGTTCATTCTTTCTTGTGGTTGATTGGCGAAGCGATCTTCTTCTTCCTACCGGTTGGTGTGTGTTGGGCAACGGTTAAGAAACTCGGCGGAACCCCTATTTTGGGTATCACGCTCGGTGTGACCTTGGTTTCCCCACAATTGATGAACGCTTACATGATAGGTAAATCGGTACCTGAGGTGTGGGACTTTGGTTTGTTCGTGATTGAGAAAGTCGGTTATCAAGCTCAGGTGATCCCTGCGATGTTAGCGGGCGTGGCTCTGGCTTTCATTGAGACCAACCTTAAGCGCATTGTACCCTCTTATCTGTACCTAGTTGTCGTGCCATTTGTCTCGATCATCTTGTCTGTGATTCTGGCTCACGCCTTTATTGGCCCATTCGGTCGTATGTTGGGTGATGGTGTGGCATTCGCTGCCAAAGTGGCAATGACAGGTGACTTCGCGGTTCTTGGTTCAGTGGTCTTTGGCTTCCTATACGCACCTTTGGTTATTACGGGTATTCACCACACAACCAACGCTGTGGACTTACAACTGATGCAAGACTTAGGTGGCACACCAATCTGGCCTTTGATTGCGCTATCAAACATTGCACAAGCTTCAGCGGTTGTCGGCATCATCATTTTGAGTAAGCGCGAAGGCGAACGAGACATCTCGGTACCTGCGGCAATCTCTGCGTACTTAGGTGTGACGGAACCAGCGATGTACGGCATCAACCTTAAATACAAATTCCCAATGCTGAGCGCAATGATCGGCAGTGCCGCAGCGGCTGCAATCTGTGGTAGTGCAGGTGTGATGGCGAATGGTATCGGTGTTGGTGGCTTGCCGGGCATCTTATCGATTCAACCTCAATATTGGTCGATTTACTTAGTCGCGATGCTGGTGGCGGTTGTACTGCCGATAACGCTGACATTGTTCTTCTATAAACGAGCACAGATGAAAGGCGAGCTAGAAACCGCTAACGCGTAATGCATTTAACAAGCGATGATTCAATTGAGTCATCGCTTTTCTCTTAGTTATAGCTTTTTCTCTCAGTTATAACGGCTATTCGACCATGATTTGCATGGTGATTTTTATTTTATATTTTCTGGTAAGTGAGTGTTAGAGATGGCGATGACTGAACATGATGAAAGCTGGTGGAAAACCGCGACCATCTATCAAATCTACCCAAAGAGCTTCTGCGACAGTGGCAGTAAGGGTACTGGCGATATCAAAGGGATCATTTCGAAACTGGATTACCTCAAACATTTGAGTGTAGATGCGATTTGGCTAACCCCAGTTTACGCGTCACCCATGATCGACAATGGTTACGATATCTCAGACTACTACGCGATTAACCCTCAATTCGGCACTATGGAAGACTTCGACTTATTATTGTCTGAAGCGCACCAACGTGGCATTCGCATCGTGATGGATATTGTGGTCAACCATACTTCAACAGAGCATGCATGGTTTCAGTCTGCATTGGGTGACAAAAACAGCCCATACCGCGATTACTACATCTGGAAAGACCCTGTGAACGGCCAAGCACCAACCAACTGGCAGTCTAAATTCGGTGGTAATGCATGGGAAATGGATAAGGCCACTGGGCAATACTTCCTGCATTTATTTGCGAAAGAACAGGCCGACCTTAACTGGGAGAACCCGGTTGTACGTGAAGAAGTAAAAGATGTCATCAGCTTCTGGGCTGAGAAGGGCGTCGATGGTTTTCGCTTGGACGTAATCAACCTGATTTCAAAGCAGCAAGATTTCCCAAATGATGATATCGGTGATGGTCGCCGTTTCTATACCGATGGCCCACGAGTGCACGAATACCTGAAAGAGATCAGCGAAGCGGTATTCCAAAAATACGGTAGCGTAACCGTAGGTGAGATGTCTTCAACCACGTTGGAACATTGTCAGCAATACTCAAACGTTGATAACAGCGAGCTATCAATGGTGTTTAACTTCCACCACCTTAAGGTTGATTACACTAATGGTGAAAAGTGGACCAATGCGCCGTTTGATTTCTTACAGCTCAAATCGATCTTCAATCATTGGCAAACTGGCTTAAACGGAAAAGGGTGGGGCGCACTATTCTGGTGTAACCATGACCAACCACGAGTGGTGAGCCGCTTAGGTAACGATCAACAATATCGCGTTGAATCAGCCAAGATGCTTGCCGCCTCGGTTCACATGATGCAAGGCACACCTTATATCTATCAAGGTGAAGAGATTGGCATGACCAACCCAGGTTACACCGACATTAGTCAGTATCGTGATGTAGAGAGTACCAACATGTACGACATCATGGTTAACCGTGATGGTGTGGCTCATCAAGATATGATGGCGATCTTAGCGCAGAAATCTCGTGATAACTCTCGTACACCAATGCAATGGAACAGTGAGCCTTACGCCGGATTCTCACAAGCTCAACCATGGCTAGATGTTGCGAATAACTACACTGAGATCAACGCTGAACAAGCGCTCGAAGATAAAGACTCTGTTTTCTATTTCTACAAGGCTTTGATTGAGTTACGTAAACAAGTACCGGTGATTACTCATGGTAGCTATCAAGACCTTATGCCTGAGCACCCATCCATTTTTGCGTATGTTCGTGAGAGTGAAGGGCAAACTCTACTGTGTATTAACAACTATTATGGTAAAGAGGCTGAATGCGTTTTACCTGAACGTTTTGAGATGGCGAAGGCTAAGAGCTTGTTGTCTAATTATCAAGTGAGCGAGAGTTTAGTGGCGTCTCATCACCAAGTACTACGACCTTACGAGACTCGTATTCTCTTGATTGAAGATTAACCTTGTTTCTATTTCTATAAGCCTAGTTCTATTCCCCTTAAGAATTAGGCCTCTACAAAGGCTTTGGAGTGCTTCCCAAAGCCTTTTTACATTGAGTCTGCTTCAGTTAATAAAACTATGCTTTTTCGATTGAAGTCAGTTTAGCTGTTGATTCTTGAATGGTGGATTGCTCCACTGACATCAATTCAATCTGTTCAATCAGGCCGATGCTTGGGTTGAACCAGCGCTCAGACGTTGTGCCAAACTCTGTCGAGTCCATACCGACACAGCTAATGTAATAGGTGTTTTTCTCCGTAAGGTTCGCAGTTTCTATGGATTTACTCGAAACAGTGAAGCTTTTACGTACACCTGTTTCATTGATTTCTTGCTGCCACGTTACTTTGCATGAAGCATTAGTAGGCAGTGATTTTACCCACTGGTGATCCTCAAAGTCACTCAACATAGCAGCGACTGCTTTTCCATCTAGCGTGACTTGCAGTGAAACAGTGTCTTCACTGATATCAATAATCGGGTTGTTTTCTTTTACGTCTGTCCCTCTTAAACGGAACCGTGGACTGCTGTACATCATTCTTGTGATGTATTGGCTGCCAATGAAGTAAGTTTTGGTGATTTCGTGTAGTCCACGGTCGGGACCTGAAAAGTAGATGGTCCCGCTTTCTTGCGTGCCTTCATCATTGGTGATGACTTCCTCTGAAGCATAGAATTCTGTAATACCGTAATTGATCAAATCATTGATGACTTGGATAAGACCTTCATTACCGGTTTCTGCCTCTAATACAGCGATGACCTGCTCACCACTTAGCGGCATGAAGTTTATTTTTATGTCGCCTTCAGCCTGTGCATCAGTGGTAAATGCGTAGTTCAATGCAGTAGTCGCTTGAGGTGCAAACTGAGAGTTGTTGATCGGGTAGTCGAACTGAGTTGCTCCAGTTGAGCCTGATGAAGAAGAGCCACCTCCGCCGCCACAGCCATAAAGAGCAAAGAGAGAAGTCGCTAGCAGTGTCATTGTTTTTTTCATGTTGAACATTCCTAAATTTGGAAGCCCTTGGTGGGCCCGATGTTTTTAGGAATGCTATTGTTTGAGGAGTGAATAGGGCAAAAAACGAAGTCACATAAGATCTTAATTTATATTTAAGTTATTTATCTGAAAGGTTTTTTTGTTTTCCTTTGAGAATTGTTGCCCGACTGCGGTGCAGTAGTTAAGCATTAAGTTTTCCCACTGCTTTATGATCAGAGGCTCTTTAACGCTTAGCTTTAAGCTCTTCCAAGGTTGTAGGCAGGTCGATTTTGATTCAGGTTTGGATAGTCGAGCGAATAGATCTTCGGATGGAACCACTCTTAATAACGCAACCAGAGACTCCATGTAGTTCAGGCGGAACTTCTCCATGTTGTCTTGCTTATAAGCAATGTGAGAAACCATCATATAAACCAACGCATTTTCGATCGTAGAGTTTCCTGAGGTATTGGTCAGGAATTCTTTTGCGGTTTGCAAGTCTCTCAATTTGAAATGGATGATACCAAGCCACAGTTTGAGTTCGTCCGGTAGCAACTTAAAGCGAGTTTGGACAAGATGAGTGAACGCAATGAGCTTCTTCTGATCCGTTTCAAATAGAGCAAGTTGTCGCGCGATCAGAGTAGACGTCATGGTGTTGAGCTTGATGCCATCAAACGTGATGGTTTTTCCACTCAGCAATTCGCTGACTTCGGTATTGTCGACTGACCACTCTGGCGGCAATGGTGCGGGCAGAGCAAAGTAGTTAGCTAATTCTCGGTTGATCTCCATAACGCTGCTGCTGATATTATTAATATCAATAGAGTAAATTCCACCAAATGCCAGCTTCCCTGAGTTTGGGTAAATCAGGCTTATCTTTGCGATAAGGCGTTTGTCCACTTCTTGATCTTTGAGCTGAATGTTAAGCAGGTAATCACTGGTACGCATGTTCTTTGCGCCCGGAAAGAAGGGAGAGCTATCAATAGGGTCAAGGAAGTAGCTTGGCGCATCTTGGTTAGCAAGATCGGTGTAGGCGTATTCAATCTGCTGTTGAAGTAATAATGCTTTTACGACTTTTCGGTATTTTCTGGAATTATCACCAATGGCATCCAATCGATTCAGGAGGAGTTCGACCTTAGGAATCAATCGTTGGTCGCGTTCAACTTCGGAGGCTCGAGTCGAAGATTGCCAAAGCATATAACCCATTACCGCAGTGCTGATCAGCAAAGCCAAAGACACTACAACAAGCCAGGGGTTAACTGGATTGGAGGCAAATCCTTTTTGTCTGGTTGGAGGTTCTATTGTGGCATCATCCGCTGCGGTTTCAGGGGGAACCGTGGAAAAGCTAACCGAGCTAGGGTTAAGGAAGTAGCCCTTGCGCGGGTAAGTCACCAGTATTTTGGTCGCATCGCTATTAGGCAAATGTTTTTGAAGTATTGAACGTAAGGTACTGATTCGGTTTGTCAGAACATTTTTGGAAATGAAGCTACTTTGCCATATAGATTCAATAATGTACTCGGCAGAGAGCGGCTGACCAACGCTGGTAAGAAATAACTCTAAGAGCTCGATAGAACGAGGTTCTAAATCAATGACCTGCTCGTCGCAGCTAAAGACTCGTGTGTTGGGGTTGAATTCCAAACCTTCAATATAAATAGAGGCTTGTTGGTCTTTGGCGCTAGAGAGGTAATCTTGCATAGAAAAGGCGACGGTTTATAAAACCTAAATTCTAGCTGTTTTTGTTATTAAAAACAGCTAGTAATTCATAGGGGAATTGGTATTAAGACGCGTAATTCACCGAGTAGCGAGTTGGTTTGTGGTTCATTGCCAATACGATGTTCAATACTGCGGTGCCTAATACAGATACGGCAATCACCCAAGGTGATACAAAGAAGAAGGATGCAAACAGAATACAGGCATCAATGGCCATTTGGGTTTTGCCTACTGAGATACCGTAGCGATCTTGAATGAACAGACACAATACGTTGAAGCCACCCAAGCTCGAGCGATGACGGAACAAGATCAACATGCCTAAGCCCATTAATAAGCCGCCAGCGACTGCACAGTAAATTTCATTATGAACGTCTAACGAAATCACCAAGTATAAATGGTCGGCAAATACAGACACTAAAAATCCAGAGATGGCACTGCTTATTGCGAAGTGACGACCAAATCGTTTCCAAGCTAATAAATAGAATGGACAGTTGGCAACAAAGTACAAAATACCAAAGGTTACAGGTAAGAATTGACTCAAAAGCAGAGCCAAGCCAGTAGTACCACCGGTAAGCAGATTTGCTGACTGTAAAAAGAAGACGCCTAACGCCACTAAAAACGTGCCAGTAAGAATGGCTACCCAATCTTCTTTACGTGAGTGTTTTTCCATAGTTTTTATAATTACCTAACCAATAAAGGCGTGCATAGTAGAGAAAAACCTTAGCTTTCGGTAGCTTGAGGTGCAAAATTAAGGTAAACCTATGTAATCTGCGTTTTACAGGGTGTAAAGCGTAAAATTGACAGTAAGCGTCATCTTTGGTTGGATAAGCTCAATAACCATGATGAATCTTATTTGTGATTATGAAAAAACTGCATGATAAAATTGCAATTAGCTCTTTATGACCTAGATCAAATTATGTAGAATGCGTCACATCAAAACGGTGGCGGAAACGTTTGCTTTCGGTCGTTGTGTGGTTTTTTTGAAACTTTCAGTACAATCTGAGTCAGGAGATACAGATGCTTAAGCGTGACATGAACATTGCTGATTACGATGCGGATCTATTCGCAGCTATCCAAGAAGAAACTCTTCGTCAGGAAGAGCACATCGAACTTATCGCTTCAGAAAACTACACAAGCCCACGTGTAATGGAAGCTCAAGGTTCTCAACTTACAAACAAATACGCTGAAGGCTACCCAGGTAAGCGTTACTACGGTGGTTGTGAGTACGTAGATAAAGTTGAAACTCTAGCAATCGAACGTGCATGTGAACTGTTTGGCGCTCAATACGCAAACGTACAACCTCACTCAGGTTCTCAAGCAAACAACGCTGTATACATGGCACTACTGAATGCTGGCGATACTGTTCTAGGTATGAGCCTTGCGCACGGTGGTCACCTAACTCACGGTTCTCCAGTAAACTTCTCTGGTAAGCTTTACAACATCATCCCTTACGGTATCGATGAAGCAGGCCAAATCGATTACGAAGAGATGGAAGCGCTCGCTATCGAGCACAAGCCTAAGATGATCATCGGTGGTTTCTCAGCTTACTCTCAAGTTTGTGATTGGAAGCGCATGCGTGAAATCGCTGACAAAGTCGGTGCTTACTTCTTCGTAGATATGGCTCACGTTGCTGGTCTAATCGCTGCAGGTGTTTACCCGAACCCAGTTCCACACGCTCACGTTGTAACAACGACAACGCACAAAACGCTTGCTGGTCCTCGTGGTGGTCTTATCCTTTCTAACGAAGGCGAAGATCTTTACAAGAAACTAAACTCAGCAGTATTCCCAGGCGGCCAAGGTGGCCCTCTAATGCACGTTATCGCTGGTAAAGCAGTAGCGTTCAAAGAAGCTCTAGAGCCAGAGTTCAAAGAATACCAAGCTCGCGTAGTTGCTAACGCAAAAGCAATGGTTGCTGAATTCCTAGCTCGCGGTTACAACATCGTTTCAGGTTCTACAGAGAACCACCTGTTCCTAGTTGATCTAATCGACAAAGACATCACAGGTAAAGAAGCAGATGCAGCACTAGGTTCAGCTAACATCACAGTTAACAAGAACTCAGTACCAAACGATCCACGTAGCCCGTTCGTTACTTCTGGTATCCGTATCGGTTCTCCTTCTATCACTCGTCGCGGTTTCTCAGAAGCAGATGCGAAAGAGCTAGCAGGTTGGATGTGTGACATCCTAGATAACATGGGTGATGAGTCTGTTATCGAAGCAACTAAAGCGAAAGTACTAAATATCTGTAAGCGTCTACCTGTTTACGCATAATTTTTCTGCGTAGTAATTTGAACTTCGTTGTCGAGCATGCTCACTTACATCCGTAAGCTCCGCGTGCTCTCCTTGAATTTCAAACGACTACTTTGAAAAGTACTTTTAAAGGGGCTCATTGAGTCCCTTTTTGTTTTAGGGAAAGGTGCTGAAAACTCCGCGCCTTTTCCTTGAACTAAAGCTATTTGATTGAAAAATACGATTTGAAAGGCTCCTGTTGGGAGCCTTTTTTGTATTCGTAAGTAATAAAGTCGTTGTCGAGCATGCTCACTTACATCCGTAAGTTCCGCGTGCTCTCCTAGAATTTCAAACGACTACTTTGAAATTGATTTAAAGGTCCCTTTTGGGGCCTTTTTTGTATCTGTAGGTATGAGAGTTAGGTTATCTGAGAATACAGAAAGGCAGGTACTAAAAAGGGTTGATGCTTTCACATCAACCCTTTATTGCTTTCTTGTTTTATCGCTTTCTTGTTGTGTCGCTTCTACTTTTTAATGCTAAGTAGGGTGCCTGACTTACACTTGAAAGAGTAGTAGTGACGGCTTTCGTTGAATTTACCTAAGCCTTCGCCATCACAATAGTCGATGTTGATATCGCGCATAATTTCTAGCGTATCTTCACTGTTTAAGGCAAATTTAGAGCCGTCAGAGCAGACGATACGTACTCTTTCATCATGGCTTACAGAGTAGATATCGACTTCAGTATTACATAGCTCAAAAGAGGCTTCACGGAAGTTGTCTTGTTGAGTATTTGAAGCACAACCTGCGGTAAATACGGCTGCGATAACGGCTAAAAGTCCGAGTCTTTTCATTGTTAGTCCTTCGATATCATCGAATTTGGTGATGAGTTTTATATGCTGTTTGGAGTAGCCTATACAACAACACGCTTTGATTCAAGGCGCGTTCGCTGACTCTAGGATATAAAGGTATAGGCGCAAACAGATAATTTCTAATAAGTTTATTAGTTTTTAGCCCATTATGTACCCGCCCCAAAATAAAAAAACCAACACGGAGGTTGGTCTTTAAAATTTAAGTTTGTTCTAAATGACTACCGAAACTGTTTGGCTTCCGGAAGATATTCAAAACCAGCAGACGCAAGTTTTGCGGTCAATGCAGCTTTGTCGATTTCATAGAAGTTGACTACTCGATCCAAGTCACCGCCGAAGTCGTCACGCAGCTTCATGTTGACGATGCTCATCAACATCACAGGATCCATCTTTTCAAAGTTAGCGAGGTTCATATTAGTCCTCGAAATCTGAGATCAGTAGATTCGCTGCGGCAAATGCAGCACGATCTCTTGCTTCTTTAGGAAGAGATTCATCTGCAGCAAGGTCGTTCAATGTTTTTACCGCGCAGGTGATCGCTTTAGGGGTATAGCCTTGGTCGCCACTGCCAATTTGAGAATACAGTTCACGCACCAAATCACAACAATCGTATACTTTCATTTTTATACCTAACCAAATGATAACTGATCTCAATATACACATAGAGATAAGCAAAAACAAAGTGGATCTGACTAAGTTCAGAGTTAGTTTGTTCTTGCTCAATATCTCATTCTGTTGATGCTCAATGTATCACTTTGCTAACTTGTTACTTAGCGTGATATTTACTGATTCGCCTGATAATTACCGCTTAACTAGAGATCTGCTGTTCAAGCTGATAAGTGACCTCATCAGCTAAGTTGAGCTGCTTTGCTAACTCTTTGAGGTAAGCCTTCTCCATAAAATTCTGCTCGTCAGCCACAATCAAAGAGGCTAAGTAGATCTCACTCGCTTGTTGAGGTGACGTTGCTAGTTGAGCTATTTCACTTGGATCGAGTGGCTTGTGCAGTTCTTCAGACACCAATTTGGTCAGCTGATAATCGGCACCCATGTTCTCGACGGCTTGTTCGATCTTAGCCATCTCTTCTTCATCAACATGTCCGTCGGCTTTGGACGCAGCAATCATAGATCTTAGAATCAGCACACTATGGTTTGAGTCGTTCTCATCAAATTGAGCTTGTTCGGAATTCGGTGCTTGGCCTTGTTTAGACTGATAGTCGTTGTAGACCTTATAAGCCAGGGCACCCAGTGCCGCTGCGCCACCAATACCAGCGGCTTTCTTACCCATTTTCTTGGTTTTGTTAGAGCCCATTAACGCACCTAAGAGTCCGCCGCCCACTGCGCCGGCGCCGAAGGCTCCGAGCGTGCTTTTGTTGATATTCTTACCACTGCCGCCTTGAGTTAGGCCACTTAAACTTGAAGAGCCTTGGGAAAGCTTCTGAGTACCTTGTTTAACTAGATCTGACTTAAGTGCTTGGTTAAGTAAGCTTTTGATATCCATCGATACCTCCAATGTAATCGTGTCTAAAGAGTTGATGAACCCAATATACGGATTTAAAGATGAACAGGGGATTAACTTACGTTATTTACTCTGGTGATAAATAGAAGGGAGTTTGAAGAGAAACGACAGGCACAAAAAAGGCCACCTAATGGTAGCCTTTCAATGTTTATCTAGCGAGTAATCGGATTACTAAGCTAGTTGAGCTGTAAGGTGCTCGATAACCGTGTCCATAGCGATTGCTTCTTTATCACCAGTACGACGGTTTTTGTATTCGAAGTTACCTTCGTCCATGCTGCGATCACCGATAACGATAGTGTGAGGGATACCCACTAGCTCGATATCTTTAAACATAACACCTGGGCGCTCTTTACGGTCATCAAATAGTACTTCGATACCCATAGCTGTTAATTCAGCGTATAGCTTCTCAGCTGCTTCTTTAACGCGCTCAGATTTGTGCATGTTCATTGGTACGATAGCAACTTGGAATGGTGCTAGTGCGTCTGGCCAAGTGATACCGAACTTATCGTGGTTTTGTTCGATAGCTGATGCAACAACACGTGAAACACCGATACCGTAACAACCCATTTCTAGGATTACGCTCTTACCATCAGGACCAAGCACGTTACAGTTCATTGCTTTAGAGTAAGTATTACCTAGCTGGAAGATGTGACCAACTTCGATACCGCGTTTAAGTTGGATAGTACCTTGACCACATGGGCTAAGGTCGCCTTCAACTACGTTACGTAGGTCTTCAACTTGAGCAAGCTCTACGTCACGACCCCAGTTGATGCCAAAGTAGTGTTTACCGTCTACGTTTGCGCCAGCGCCGAAGTCACTCATTACAGCAACAGAGCGGTCAACGATGAATGGCAGTTCTAAGCCAACAGGGCCAAGTGAACCAGGACCTGCACCAACAAGTGCACGGATTTCTTCTTCAGAAGCCATCTCTAGCGGAGCAGCAACCTGTGGAAGGTTCTCTGCTTTCACTTCGTTAAGCTCGTGGTCGCCACGGATGATTAGCGCGATGATATCAGCGCCTACTTCATCAGAAGCTTTAACGAATAGAGTTTTAACTGTCTTCTCGATTGCTAGACCGTGTTGCTCTACAAGTTCTGCGATTGTTTTTGCGTTTGGCGTATCAACCAGTTCCATCTCTTGAGTTGGCGCTGCCGCTTCAGTCGTTGGAGCAAGTGCTTCTGCTTTCTCGATGTTCGCTGCGTAATCAGATTCTGAAGAGAATGCGATTAGGTCTTCGCCGCTTTCAGCAAGAACGTGGAATTCTTGAGAGCCGCTGCCACCGATTGCGCCAGAGTCTGCCAATACTGGACGGTACTCAAGACCCATGCGGTCGAATGCTTTACAGTAAGCATCGTGCATCGCTTGGTAAGACTTTTCTAAGCCTTCTTTATCGATATCAAAGCTGTACGCATCCATCATCGAGAATTCGCGAGCACGCATTACGCCAAAACGAGGGCGGCGCTCATCACGGAATTTAGTCTGGATTTGGTACAGGTTTAGAGGTAGCTGTTTGTAAGAGCTGATCTCGTTACGTACTAGGCTCGTTACCACTTCTTCTGCTGTTGGGCTAAGAACAAATGGACGAGAATGACGGTCTGTGAAACGAAGTAGCTCAGGACCCATCTTTTCAGAACGGCCAGTCTCTTCCCAAAGCTCAAACGGTTGAACTACGGGCATCAAGATTTCAACGGCACCTGCATTATCGATCTCTTGGCGAACGATATTTTCGACTTTACGCAGTACACGTAGACCAGTAGGTAGCCAAGTATATAAACCTGAAGCTAGCTTACGGATCATACCTGCACGTAGCATCAGCTGGTGGCTGATAACTTCTGCGTCGTTTGGAGTCTCTTTCAGAGTAGAAAGAAGGTAGTTACTGGTACGCATTCTATGGTATCCGTTTCATCATTGATAAAAGAAAACTTGCTGTCGTTCGTAACCACAGCAAATCTGATATAGCCGCATATAATATCAGCCTATTTGGGATCTCAAAAGCGTTCAATGTCAGTTACATTGATGAAAAGCGTTTCAACCATGAATTTCACGTTAAGATCGAACAAATTTACCGCATATTCCTTGTTGTCAGGCTTACCTTTCTTATAGGCAGGGCGAGGATCTTGGCCTAATACTTCTTTGATCACCTGAATGATATGGCGTGCTTGTGGGTGGTTTGCGAGCTTACTTTGGGCTTGTTGCGAGAAGTTAACGTCGAGCACTGCTGGTTCATCGGCGGCAAACCCTCCTCGTGCATCGGGAATTGAATCCGAGTAGGGGATATAAGGTTTGATGTCGATGATAGGCGTGCCGTCAACGAGATCAACACTGCCTAAGTCCAACCAAGTTTGTCCCTTTTCTTGAGATACCCCTTTGAGTTCAACTGCAGACATGCCTATTCCATTCGGTCTGAATGTGGCACGAGACGCGAATACACCAATACGTTCGTTCCCGCCAAGGCGAGGTGGCCTCACGGTTGGTTTCCATCCTGCTTCAAGGTTCTTATCGAACAAAAACAACAACCACACATGACTAAATTGTTCAATATCACGAACAGACTCAAGGCAGTTCGCTGCTTCAACTAGCCTGACTCTTGAGGTAGAAGTGGGTACTAACCTAGGCTGTCTTGGCACAGCGAACTTCTCTTTATAAGGAGACTCAATAAAGCCAACAGGTTCAATGGTGTACATAGCAAGGTGTTCTCTGGTTTCAGTTAAGACGGAAAAATATCATAAAATCACTTGTTTTTCTTTTGATAATAATTATCATTTGATATGTTATAACATATCAAGTTAGTTATTTAAGGGAAATACAATGAAACCGAATATCCACCCTGATTACCGCCCCGTGGTTTTTCATGACACCAGTGTCGATGAGTACTTCTTAATCGGATCAACATTGAA
Organism: Vibrio sp. 1F279; assembly: GCF_041439815.1. Lineage (NCBI taxonomy): Bacteria > Pseudomonadati > Pseudomonadota > Gammaproteobacteria > Vibrionales > Vibrionaceae > Vibrio > Vibrio sp. 1F279. The sequence continues at coordinate 237,190 of NZ_JBGOOU010000003.1, forward strand.
AACAGATCGCACTATCGAATGGGAAGACGGAAATACTTATCCTTACTTCACGATTGAGGTGTCGTCAAAGTCGCATCCTTTCTATACGGGTAAACAGCGAGTGCTACATAAAGAGGGACGCGTTGCGAACTTCACTCGTCGTTTTGGTCAATTAGGTAAGGGAGCGAAATAGAATGAAAGTTGTGAAATCACTGAAAAGTGCGAAAAGCCGTCACCCAGATTGCCAAATAGTAAAGCGTAGAGGTCGTCTCTATGTCATCTGTAAATCCAACCCGAGATTCAAAGCGGTTCAAAAATAGTCAGTCAATTTGATGTGACATGAGTGTAAAAACGAGGGGAAAGTCAAACTTCATTCATTTGTCTGTTTTTCTTTTCCTTCGAGAGGAACTTTGCAGGAGAGTATGTGCTCACTTAGCGTACGTTGTTTCTTATTTGTCACTTTATCAATAGCTTACAAGCGCAAGCATAAACCGAATGAATGAATCAATACCAATTATAAACCTAACTTTTATACTTTAATCGGAGTTATTTGCTGATTTTTTGTTTTTATTAAGTTAAAAAGAATGGTTTTTTACACACTTTGTAACATTTACGATTTCTAATTGACCCTTTTGTCGAGTAATCTGCGCGGGCAATTTAAACATCTTTGTCACAATTGCACAGGAATCACTACAAGGAGGGAACTGATGAGTTCATCAGCTTCAATAAAAAACAATTCGCCTAAAAAACCTATTTTTACTCGCTTTTTAGATGGCGTTGAATATTTGGGGAACCTATTACCCCACCCAATCACTCTTTTCGCAATCTTCTGCTTAGCAATCCTCGTTACTTCAGGTATTGCTGGTTACTTCGAAGTGTCTGTTATGGACCCTCGACCAGAAGGTGCTAAAGGTCGTGCTGCTGACGGCATGATCCACGTTGTAAGTCTGCTTAACGCAGAAGGTCTACAACTTATTGTGACTAACTTAGTTAAGAACTTTGTTGGTTTTGCTCCACTAGGTACTGTACTTGTTGCTATGCTTGGTGTAGCGATTGCTGAACACTCAGGTCTACTATCTGCTGCAATGCGTGGCATAGTAATGGGTGCTTCTAAGCGCATGGTTACAGTAACGGTTGTGTTTGCAGGTATTATCTCTAACACAGCATCAGAGCTTGGCTATGTGGTACTTATTCCACTAGCAGCAATGCTTTTCCATTCTTTAGGTCGTCACCCTCTTGCTGGTCTTGCTGCGGCATTCGCTGGTGTGTCAGGTGGTTACTCTGCAAACCTACTTATCGGTACGGTTGACCCACTGCTTTCTGGTATTACAGAAACAGCGGCACAGATGATTGACCCGTCTTACACGGTTGGTCCTGAGTCAAACTGGTACTTCATGTTTGTTTCTACTTTCTTCATCGCGATTACAGGTGCATTTGTAACTGAGAAGATTGTTGAACTTAAGTTGGGTAAATACAACGACGAAGAAGCTTCTGAAGATTTATCAAATGATTCGATGGGCAGACTGACGGATGTTGAGAAGAAAGGTCTAAAACTAGCAGGTATTGCTGTATTGGCTGTTTCTGCACTTCTAGCGTGGACTATCGTTCCAGCTGACGGTGTTCTACGTTCAGCGTCTGGTACGGTTTCGGGTTCTCCATTCCTGAAGAGTATTGTTGCGTTTATCTTTGTATTCTTCGCTATTCCTGGTTTTGTTTACGGTAAAGTTACCGGTTCAATGAAGAACGATCGTGACGTGATCAATGCGATGGCAACGTCTATGTCTTCAATGGGCATGTACATTGTTCTTGTATTCTTTGCTGCACAGTTTGTTGCTTTCTTTAAGTGGACTAACTTTGGTCAAGTAATCGCTGTTGGTGGCGCTAGCTTCTTACAAGATATCGGTCTTACTGGCCCAATGTTGTTCTTTGCATTTATCCTAATGTGTGGCTTCATTAACCTAATGATCGGTTCGGCTTCTGCTCAGTGGGCAGTAACAGCACCTATCTTTGTACCTATGCTAATGCTTGTTGGTTACGCACCAGAAACGATTCAAGCAGCTTACCGTATCGGTGATTCAACGACGAACATCATTACACCAATGATGAGCTACTTCGGTCTTATTCTTGCTGTAGCGACGCGTTACATGAAGAACCTTGGTATCGGTACTCTGATTGCTACAATGCTTCCATACTCAATCTGCTTTATGTTCGGTTGGAGTATCTTGTTCTACCTATGGGGGTTCGTATTTGGTCTTCCAGTAGGCCCAGGTGCAGCAACGTTCTACACGCCGTAGTAACGTTAGTACAAGTCATATTGTTAGATTTTAAAGCCTGCCTCGTGCAGGTTTTTTTTGATCGAAAGTATGGTGTACCAATCACGGAAAGTGATCTGAAAGAGTGTAGAAAATTGGGATGATTTAAAAAGAAGAGATGGTGACAAGATGGATCATCAATACTCCGTTAAAGTAGCACTTAGTATCAAGTGTTAAGTAACAAGAACGGAGTATGTCGACAAACATATCTACAGGTTCACGGTTATGGCTATGAACGAATATCAATGTTTCTTAATGATTAGCGCTTTGCTAGCAGGCGATCAAGGTGATTCGCGAACTCACGACGATCGGTCTGTGAGAGGGCGCTTGGTCCACCCGTTTGGATGCCGCTTGAACGCATGGTATCCATAAAGTCACGAATGTTCAGGCGCGCTTTGATGGTTTCTTTGGTGTAGAGCTCGCCACGAGAGCTAAGTGCTTGACCACCTTTGGTGATCACTTCATCGGCGAGAGGGATATCGGATGTAATCACGAGATCACCGGGTTCAGTGCGTTTTACGATTTCATCATCTGCAATATCAAATCCGCTTGGGACTTGAATTGAGTGGATGTTATTGCGTTTAGGGACAGGAACCAGATGGTTTGCCACGAAGGTACATTCAACCCCAGTGCGCTCAGCTGCGCGTACGATTGTTTCTCGGATAACCTTAGGACAAGCGTCCGCATCAACCCATATTTTCATAGTGTTCTATTTCTCTGTTAGCTTATTGCTCAGTTAACTTATTGTTCCGTTAACTTGGCTTCTAGCGTGGCAACGCGGGTGGTAAGTTCAAGGATTTGCTTTTCCAGTTGGCTAACACGATCGAGTGCTGGCTCTTCTTGTGTCGCGACTTCAACTTTAGGAACGCGATTCGCGCTTTTCCAGCTCTTGATGGTTGTGATTAAAGCGGGCATCGGAACCGATGTACTCATACGAGCTTTAACTAAAGCAACTGTAGGCTCTTTCCCTTGTGCTTGCAGTCCTTCAAGCACTGATTTCAACTCTTCAGACACATCTTTTGTCAGCATGTTGACCTCCATTTTTAGTCTCCAGCCATTTTACTCGCTCTGGTGAGTGATAGCGAATCATAAAACCGCCCATAGCTTGTGAGAGATCTCTTACAAAGGTTGTGAGATAACACGAATACATCGCTAGAGAGATTGAGGTGCATATGATTAAGTGGTTGATTTTTTGTTGTTTTATATAATTAACAACTTTTGTGAATTCAAAGTGTGATGCAAATCTATTGTCCCAAATCGTAAATCGCGTAAATTAAACCTTGTCGGAAGGATTCTGACACGGAACAGGAAAGCACCAAGGATTTGGTTATCTTCAGGATGAAGATTTGGTTACTTAGGATTGAGTAGTCAAGCATGGAGCGTAAGGACATTGTAGGGATACAGTCAGTTAACAGGAAGTTAGCTGCAACGGAATGACAATGGACACCTTTAGGATTTAAAGGGTTGGATTAGCATCAGGACGATGTAAAGGACACCGCTCACGGAACAAGTGATGTGCGCTAACTAGGATTGTTAGCTTTCAGGATGATTGGACACCGCTAGGACGGCGAAGTAAAGGAAAGAGCTGAAGGATTACAGCCACTATTATGGATGATGCATGGAGCATTTATTAGTAGCCGGACTGCTGCGAGTAAGACCCTAGCCCTGACACTTCGGTGTCGGGGCTTTTCTTTATTTGAGACTTTTCTTCTCTCTAGGGGGCTCTTTAATTCAGGAGCTTTTATCTAAGATCGCGACATCTGCTTTTCTGCTAATGGTCAACACAAGGAGTGTTTTATGACGATAGCAACCTCAAGAACGCTGTTGGTACCTTATACCGAACAGCTACAACACGACTTTATCAAGTTGAATTGCTGCCCCGTTAATCGTTCTGAAATGAATGGGCCGCACTCTATTGCCTCTGCGAAGTTCTTATTTCAAGAGATACTGCAAGACAACGTCGGCTTCTGCCGCGCTATCATCCACAACCAAACCCGTGAATATCTTGGACATGTCTTTATTTCATCACAAGAGGGTAGGCATGAGCTTGGCTTTATTTTGGATAAAGAGCATTGGAATCGCGGCTTTGCTAGTGAGGTGCTAAAACCATTTTTAAGTTTGGTGTGTTTTGAAGAGCGCCTAACGAATGTTGTTGCGACTGTGAATGTCGGCCACAACCCATCGATTAAGTTATTAGAAAAACTAGGGTTTGAATTTAAGGAAACCAAACAAGATTCGTTTGGCCCTTATCATGAATATAGCTATAACGCGCACTGCGACGTTACATTCTATGAGGCTGTAGCTCAAACCGCATAGAGCGGAAGCCGACCATGGTCAGTTTTCCTTGGTATAGGTCATCACCTAATGCCGAAAATTCAAAATGGTACACAGTATGCCAGCGCCAAATGGTCGTGAGTTCATGGCGCATCTTAAGTTTATGACCGTTGAAGGCAACGCTTAATAGCTGCAAGTCGAGCTCTTTACACTTTCTCGCAATGGCAGCTTTCGCAAGCTCGGATTGCCTGCGCTGCTGCCAAAACAGAAAGCAAAAGAAGCACAGCATCAAAATAGCCACTAAGTTATCTATCATTTAGTCCATACTTCCTTTTATCTTTCTATTCCAATTGTGTTTTGAGCTCGTTGTTACGAGCTACTGAGCTGTTCTGTCTAGTTTTTATTGCGACTTAGCCGCTTGTTGTAACTCAATCAATGCGTTTGCGAGTTCTGGTGATGGGTTCGAATTCAACAACGGCAAAAATACCATTCTTAGTGTCGGAATCATCACTAAATCTGCAAATAACTGATTGAACAGGTTTTGGTTGCCTGTTTGTGCGAGGCGCAACAAGAATTGCTCGGCAATCGCTGGATCTTGTAGTGCGTGCCAGCTGCGACCCGCTAAACCAATTAACACCTCTTGGTGGCTAAAGCGTGGACTAGCGAGAACTTGGTTAATGATGTTATTCGCGATCCTTTGTTCTGCACCGGAAAGGGCACGAACCAAAGCTGACAGTAAGAACAGATCCGGCTCTTGACTGTTAATCTCATTGTCTGCCATTTCTTGTAAGCGTTGAGCGAGCTTATCATTGATTTGCGTGTGCTCAAGCGCCCCTAGTGTTGCGTATAGCGGCTCTGATGGCAGTTTATTCAATGCCTTGCGAATAGCGACACCGTTTTGCTGACTGCCTAAGCGAGCACACATATCGGTGATGCCTTGAAGACCAACGGTTTTCCAGTTGTCCCAACCTAGGTCGCCAGTGAAGTAGTGTTGAGCGTGTTCGTAATATTGGCTCGTCGCTAGGTCTAACCCTGCTCTTACTTGGCTATGAAATACGGCCATTTTGTCTTCTGAAGGCTTGAAGGTATATGGGTTGTTAGACAGCTTTTGTTGTTGTTCTTCGCTGATATCACCGTTCAAACGTGTGCCCATCGCTTCGATAACAAACTTAAGAAAATTACCCACATCCCCTTGATGCAGTAAGCCTCTTTCATCGAGTTTGAATTTTAGGAACCAGATCCAAGGTTGCTTGTGTTCGTTCCAGTAGCTAATCGCTAAGTGAGCTTGTTTCTGAAGTGGAAACGGGTATGGCTGTTTCCCCTGCTCAACATCAGAGAATAGGGTGTTGTCGATTTTCTGGATACGACGACCTAGGTCGTAGATGTCGTATTGGCAACCGCTATTCTTTAGTAACTGAGTGAGCGTGTGAATGGTTTCCATAGTAATAAAGCTCCTAACTTTCTTTCCTAAATAGATGGTACTCTATGCCCCAATTTCAAGGTCACTAGATAAATAACTTGGTGAAAAATGACAGCTGCCACAAAGTTACCTCCTTTACTTCAACAATTAGAACAACAAATGCGCCAATGTTCGCTATGGAGTGATGTTTCGCCTTCGGATGAAGCTTTGGCGAGCGTTGAGCCTTTTGCGATTGACTCGCTACAGCCAGAAGAGTGGTTGCAGTGGATCTTTATCGTAAAGATCAACGCAATGATGGATGCCCAAATGAGCCTACCGAAAGGCTTTGCGATTCATCCTTATTTTGGTGAAGTGTGGAAAAATGAGGCAGACAAAGCTGAACTGCTAGTGACGATTCAGAGCATTGATGAGGTATGCGCGTAATGTTAGAGATCATTTATCAAGATGAGTATTTTGTCGCGGTGAATAAGCCTGCGGGTATGCTAGTGCATCGCTCATGGTTGGATAAACACGAGACTCAGTTTGTGATGCAGACTCTGCGCGACCAAATTGGTCAGCACGTATTTCCTCTGCATCGCTTAGACCGTCCAACGTCTGGCGTATTGGTGTTTGCTCTGTCGAGTGAAGTTGCCTCTGAGGTGATGCCGATGTTCGCCAACCACGAGATGCAAAAAACCTATCATGCGATTGTGCGTGGTTGGATAGAAGAGGGCGATACGCTCGATTATGCGCTTAAGGTTGAGCTGGATAAGATCGCCGATAAGTTCGCGAAAGAAGATAAAGAACCACAAGAAGCCGTCACTGTTTACGAGCCGTTAGCGAAAGTCGAAGTGCCGTATTCAACAGGCCGTTTTCCTACCAGTCGTTATTGCTTAGTTGAGATGATGCCAAAGACAGGACGTAAACATCAGCTGCGTCGTCACATGGCTCATCTAAGACACCCAATCGTGGGCGATACTTCACATGGTGATGGTAAGCATAACCGACTGTTCCGTGATGATTTAGACTCACACCGTCTGTTGCTGCATGCTTCTGAATTGCGCTTCATTCATCCTTTCACTAAAGAAGAATTGGTGATGAAGGCGAACTTAGATGAAACGTGGTTAAGGTTGTTTGAAACTTTTGAGTGGGATGCCAACTTAATCGATGCTCAAATTTGCTTGTCGAAGTAAGTCATGCGTGTTTAAGCAATCGCGAGTCTAAGTGAATAGAGAAAATAGAATAAAAAAACAAAGGGCTGATAGTGATATCAGCCCTTTTTGATGTCTGTGCGACCTTAACGGCATAACTAATGTAGGTTAGTTACTAGTTATTAGTTAATCGCTAACAGTTAATCGCGGGATCATTTAAGTTTTTCTAGATCGGCTTCGATCTCTGCGATCTTGCTTGATACCACTTTTTCTAGATGGCGTAAGTCAGTAAGGATCTTCTGCTTCACATCCACCTCAGCCGTTGGCGTCGGTTTGGTGATTTTGTTGAGTTCATCAATCACAAGAGTGAGGTTGCGGTTAATCTCGGTCACTTCTTTGTATTGATTATTGCCGCCGCTAACAAGCACACTTTTTACTTGTCGTGGGTACTTAAACTTAACGCTTTTCGCGAACAGTTCACCTTTCTGCTTACGAAAGTAAATCTTCAGGATATCTTTGTGCGCTTCTTGGCGAAGGGAGTAACGTTCAATCTGTTTAGGTTCGTGGATACCTAAGCCAGTGAGGTTTGGATACATAAGCGACCTCTAGGTTATGAATGTAATACTTTTATGTAATTGACTTGATCAATGTAGCAGCCTAACGACGAGCTAGATAGTTGATATCTGTGAATTGATTGTAAGTTGTGGACAAGATCGCTCTCTATCTTTGCCCACACTTATTTGGCTATTAAAGCAGCTCCAAGAGCTAAACTTGTTTCCTAGTCACAACTTACTTCTAGCTCTAAATTAGCTTTCTAAGGTGCGAGTTCTGAAACGTGTTCGGTTAATCTTTCTCTTAAGGCTTGTTCTTGTTCTTCAGACAACCTTCCTCCCGCGTCACTGGTCAGAATAAACAAATCTTCTGCACGTTCGCCGATGGTGGTAATTTTAGCGCCGTGCAAATTGATGTCTAACTCAGCAAAGGTTGCGCCGACTTGAGCCAACAACCCCGGTGTATCAAGAGCTCTCAACTCCATCAAAGTGCGCTTCTTGCTCTTAGTTGGTAGGAACTCAACCCGAGTTTTTACCTTGAAATGCTGCAAGTTTCGAGGCGTGCGACGTGTCTTAATCTTAGTTGGACGGCCAGCAGCTAGAACATGAGTTAGATGTTTCGCAACGGCTTTGTGTCTTGCTTCATCAATCGCTTCACCATGCTGATCAAGTACGATAAAGGTATCCAAAACGTGACCATCTTTACTGACCATGACCTGTGCGTCGTGAACGTTAAAGTTACGTCTGTCGAGCTCGGCAACAACGGTTGCGAAAAGTGCCGCTTGGTCTTTACAGTATACGAATACCTCTGTACCACCTCGTGTTGCTTTTTTGCTGATAAGTACTAAAGGTTGGCTCGGATCTTCTAAGCGAAGTAGGTGCTCACAGTGCCAAGCAATTTGAGTGTGTGTATGACGCAAAAAATAGTCAGCTTTAAAACGCTGCCACAACACTTCAATTTCACGAGCGGAGAAACCTTCTTTACGCAGCAGTGCAGATGCCATTTGTTGATTGTGACGAATACGGTCTCTGACATCGACTGGGTTTTCCAAGCCGCGACGTAGTGCTCGCTGCGTAGAATGGAACAGTTCTGCGAGTAGGGTACGTTTCCAGCTGTTCCACAGCTCTGGATTGGTTGCACAGATATCAGCGACAGTTAAGCAAACCAGCAGCTCAAGTGACTCTTCATCGCGAACTTTTTTGGCGAATTCGGTAATCACATCCGGATCGTAGATATCACGGCGCTGAGCGGTCACTGACATTAACAGGTGGTTTTGTACTAGCCACGCAACTTGTTTGGCTTCAGGCTTCGATAGCCCATGCTCAATACAGAAAGAGTAAGCTTCAACAGCACCGATCTCGGAGTGGTCTCCACCACGGCCTTTTCCGATGTCGTGGAAGATTGCGGCGAGGATCAGGAGTTCTTTTTTCTGAACTCGAGGGTACACTTCACAACAAATTGGGTGTTTGTCGTGGTTCTCTACTTGGCTAAAGCGGTTGATGTGCTTGAGCAGGCGAATACTGTGTTCATCCACGGTGTAAACGTGGAACAGATCAAACTGCATTTGGCCGACAATTTGGCTCCATTGCGGTAAGTACGCCGATAGCACGCCCAGTTTATGCATCAAGCTAAAAGCTTTGTGCAGTGCGTTGGGGTGGCGAACTAAATCCATGAACTTGTCACGAGCTTCAGGAATGGTATGCAGGAAGCGGTTCAATCGGCGACGGGCCGTTCGCAGTTGTCTTAATGTTGGTGGGCTTACCCCTTCGATGGAAGAGTCATTGGCGATATGGATAAACATATCGAGAATTGTTTCTGGTCGTGCTTGGAATAGGGCTGGCTTACGCGCTTCGATTAATGAACCTCGACGTTGGAAGTCATTGTCGAGAATCTCGGCTTCTTTTGTTTGACCACCGTTAATGATTGCTTGGTCAAACAGCTTAAGCAGCATTTTGTTGAGCTCTGCGACACGACGAAGTGTTCGGTAGAACTCCTTCATCATCATTTCTACGCCGCGATTGCCCTCACCAGTGTAACCAAGGTGTTCGGCTACTTGAGCCTGATGCGCAAAGGTAAGACGATTGTCGTAGCGGCGTAGTTCGATATGCAATGCAAAGCGAACGCGCCATAAGAAGTCTTGGCACTCCACGAGTTCACGATATTCAGCATCGGTAAGAAAGCCATACTTGCTCATTTCTAACAAAGAAGTCGCACCGAAGTGGCGACGTGCTACCCAACTCAGAGTGTGGATGTCTCTGAGCCCGCCCGGAGTTGATTTGATATCCGGCTCTAGATTGTAAGTCGTGTCGTGATAACGAGCGTGACGCTCTCTCTGTTCTTGAATCTTCGCCTTGTAGAAGGTCTCACTTGGCCAAAATAAATCGGAATGAATCTTTAGCTTTAACTCTTGAAAGGTGTCTTCGCTTCCGCATAGTAAACGTGACTCTTGTAAGTTGGTCGCAACGGTTAAATCGTCACTACCAATCTCAATACATTCAGCAATGGTACGGACTGCGTGGCCGACTTCTAGCTTCAAATCCCACAATAGGGTGATGAATTGACTGACTTTCTCACCTAGTGCTGGTGGCAGAGTTTTTTGCGAGACGATGAGAATATCAATATCAGATAAAGGGTGTAGTTCACCACGGCCATAGCCGCCTACTGCGACCAACGCAATATGAGGCAGTTTGCTAAATCCGAAATGCTCCCATAAACGGTTGAGAAGCAAATCCATGTATTCGGATCGCAGCAGAACCAAATCGGTAACTGGATGATGATTTAGAAATTCACTCTTTTGATACTGCGTGAATATTTCGAGCTGATTTTTTAATTCGCAGATTTCAAGTTGTTCGTCATTGAACGTAATAGGGCATTGATAAGGCATAGTCTGCTATCCGTGCAAGCAAATGAGAATAGTAAACAATTTAACAGAAGCTGATGCAAAATCGAAATTGAGCGGATAAAAAAATATCCTCGGCAATGCGAGGATATTTTCAAAAGTCTGAGGTGTTCAGTTTATTGAACTAAGCGTTCTTCATGATACGTGGAATCGTATCATCACTGCGTAGTGTTAGTACTTCACAACCAGTATCAGTAACAACTAAAGTGTGTTCCCACTGAGCCGAGTTCTTGCTGTCAGCTGTGTACACTGTCCAGCTATCTTCGTCATCTAGACGGCAACCAAATTTACCAGCATTAATCATTGGCTCGATTGTGAAACACATGCCTGCTTTTAGCTCTGTGCGATCGCTGTTTTTGTAGTGAACGACTTGTGGATCTTCGTGGAACTCAGAACCAATGCCGTGACCACAGTAATCTTTTACAATAGAGAACTTAGCGCGTGGGTTGTTCTTGTTGTTTGTCTTGATGTACTTCTCGATAGCAGTACCAACTTGGCCAAGTTGAACGCCTGGTTTAACCTGACGCATGCCTTCATAAAGTGCTTCTTGAGCAACCATGCATAGACGTTTGTTTGCTGGTGAAACTTCACCCACAAGGAACATTTTAGATGTGTCACCATGGTAACCCTGCGGACGAGTGCTTAGGTCTGCATTTTCGTCATCAGGAACAATCACAGTGATATCAACGTTTAGAATATCGCCATCTTTCAATACTGCAGGTTTGAATTGACCAGTGCTACCAGTCTCATCTTGTGATGCTGGAATACCATGACACACGATGTGGTTGATAGACGTACAGATAGACTTAGGGAAACCGTGGTAATCAAGTGGTGCTGAGTATGCGCCTCTCTCTAGAGCGTACTCGTGACAGATTTGGTTAAGCTCTTCTGTCGTTGTACCCACTTGGATGTGAGGTTCAATCATCTCTAAAATTTCAGAAGCCAGCTTGCCGGCGACGCGCATTTTTTCAATTTCTTCAGCAGTTTTAATTTTTACAGCCATTGCATATCTCTTAATTTGGTAGCACCTAAGTGTGCATATTGGGGCTATTCTATCAGTGCAGCATTTTAGCGCAACATTCCCATATCCATACAATGCTGGTGGATACTAATTAAATTAAGCCGATATTGCTCTGTAAGACGATGCTGAATCGATTTGATTAGGCCGCGATTTATCGGTGAAATCCGCTAATAGGCTACAGTATAGCAGTCGCCATTTTTGGATTTTTTTCTAGCCATAGATAGACAAGATATGGTATAAAGCGCGCCGGACATCAGGACTGTTTTCTCCAATTGGCGAAACAAGCTTTGTGTCCACTAACTTATTTCTTTAAATCACACACATTCCGACACATGTTCCGGGGTGCCTCAACAACACAGATAACGGCTGAAAAGTGGTTAGTTGTTAGGGGTCGGATTCATGGGGGATGTGGAGGCCTAACCCCATAGAGGATTTTAAAATGGCAACTGTATCAATGCGCGATATGCTTAAAGCTGGTGTTCACTTCGGTCACCAAACTCGTTACTGGAACCCAAAAATGAAGCCATTCATCTTTGGTGCTCGTAACAAAGTACATATCATCAACCTAGAAAAAACTGTACCAATGTTCAACGACGCTCTAGCTGAAATCGCTAAAGTTGGCGAGAAGAAAGGTAAAGTTCTTTTTGTTGGTACTAAGCGCGCTGCATCTGAAGCTGTTAAAGAAGCTGCTATCAACAGCAACCAGTTCTACGTTAACAACCGCTGGTTAGGCGGTATGCTAACGAACTACAAAACTGTTCGTCAGTCTATCAAGCGTCTGAAAGAACTTGAAGCGCAAGCTCAAGACGGTACTTTCGACAAGCTTACTAAGAAAGAAGCTCTAATGCGCACTCGTGAAATGGAGAAGCTAGAGAAGTCTCTTGGTGGTATCAAGAACATGGGCGGCCTTCCAGACGCTCTATTCGTTATCGATGCTGATCACGAACACATCGCAGTTAAAGAAGCAAACAACCTAGGTATCCCAGTTTACGCTGTAGTTGATACTAACTCTAACCCAGACGGTGTTGACTTCGTTATCCCTGGTAACGATGATGCAATCCGTGCAGTACAGCTTTACCTAAACGCTGCTGCAGACGCGGTTAAAGAAGGTCGTAACAAAGATGTTGCTGCTGTAGCTGCTGAAAAAGACGGTTTTGTAGAAGCTGAATAATAGCGGCTCTGAGCCATATTTAGTTCATATTAAGCGGTCATAATCGATGGCTTAAGAACTGAATACAGTCAATATCAGGGGCCAATTAATTAGGCCCCTGTTTTTTATCTTTTTTAGAATTTACTGAGGAATAGAGAATGGCAACTGTAACTGCAGCTCTAGTTAAAGAACTTCGTGAACGCACAGCTGCGGGCATGATGGAATGTAAAAAAGCGCTTGTTGCTGCTGAAGGCGACATCGAGCTAGCAATTGAAAATATGCGTAAATCTGGCGCAGCGAAAGCAGCTAAAAAAGCTGGTAACGTTGCTGCTGAAGGCGCAATCATCATTAAAGAAGAAGCTGGCGTTGCTGCTCTTCTTGAAGTGAACTGCCAAACTGATTTCGTAGCTAAAGATGCAGGTTTCCTTGCATTCGCTAACGAAGTTGCTGAAGTTGCTCTAGCTGAACGTCTAGACATCGTTGCACTTCAAGCTAAGTTTGAAGACGCACGTATCGCTCTAGTAACTAAGATCGGTGAGAACATCAGCATCCGTCGTGTTGAGCTTGTTGAAGGTGTTGCACTAGCTTCTTACCGTCACGGCGAGAAAATCGGTGTTGTTGTTGCTGGTGAAGGCGAAGCTGAAACGCTTAAGCACATCGCTATGCACGTTGCTGCTTCTAAGCCTGAGTACGTTAACCCATCTGACGTACCTGCTGACGTAGTAGAAAAAGAAAAAGCTGTTCAAGTTGAAATCGCTATGAACGAAGGCAAACCACAAGAGATCGCTGAGAAAATGGTTATCGGCCGTATGAAGAAATTCACGGGCGAAGTATCTCTTACTGGTCAAGCTTTCATCATGGAACCTAAGAAAACTGTTGCTGACATTCTTAAAGAGAAAGGCGCATCAGTTACTACCTTCGTTCGTTTAGAAGTTGGTGAAGGTATCGAGAAAGCAGCTGAAATGAGCTTCGCAGACGAAGTCGCAGCGGTACAAAAAGGTTAATCCTTAGCGTATTGTTTGAAAAGAGACCGTGGCAAATGCTGCGGTCTTTTTATGAATAATGAATTATTTCCGGCTTTTAGCTGTTATGAATGCAAACTGAGCTCTTCAGTTTTTATCCATGACTGTTAATCATCAACTCTTTGGAAGGTAAGCTCCATGACTACGAACCCTAAACCAGCGTATCAACGTATTCTGTTAAAACTTAGCGGTGAAGCGCTACAAGGCGAAGAAGGTTTTGGTATTGACCCAACGATCCTTGATCGTATGGCTCAAGAAGTAAAAGAATTAGTTGAACTAGGCGTTCAAGTTGGTGTTGTTATCGGTGGTGGTAACCTTTTCCGTGGCGCAGGCCTAGCAGAAGCGGGTATGAACCGTGTTGTTGGTGACCATATGGGGATGCTTGCAACGGTAATGAACGGCCTTGCTATGCGTGACGCACTACACCGTGCTTACGTAAACGCACGTGTAATGTCAGCAATTCCTCTTAAAGGTGTATGTGACGACTACAATTGGGCAGATGCAATCAGCCAACTACGTCAAGGTCGTGTTGTGATCTTCTCTGCAGGTACTGGTAACCCATTCTTTACTACAGACTCTGCTGCATGTTTACGCGGTATCGAAATCGAAGCTGACGTAGTTCTAAAAGCAACAAAAGTAGATGGTGTATTTACTGCTGACCCAGTAGCAAACCCAGACGCAGAGTTGTATGATACGTTGTCTTACAACACAATTCTTGAGAAAGAATTGAAAGTAATGGACTTGGCCGCATTTACGCTAGCACGTGACCACAAAATGCCAATCCGTGTATTTAACATGAATAAGCCAGGCGCACTACGTCGCGTGGTTATGGGTGAAACTGAAGGTACATTAATCAGCGACGCTGACTAATTTTTCGGGCTTACTGAAGTATAATGCTTCGGTAAGCTTATCCTTATCACTCCAAATAAAAAGCTTTCTTGAAGAAAGAACATAATCAAGGTGAAATTGTGATTAACGAAATCAAAAAAGACGCTCAAGAGCGCATGGTAAAAAGTGTTGATGCACTAAAAAACAGCCTACAAAAAATCCGTACAGGCCGTGCTCACCCGAGCCTACTTTCTGGTCTTACTGTTGAGTACTACGGTGCACCAACACCTTTGACTCAAGTAGCTAACGTTATTGCTGAAGACGCACGTACACTAGCAATTACAGTGTTTGATAAAACACTGACTCCTCTTGTTGAAAAAGCAATCATGACTTCTGACCTAGGCTTAAACCCTATGTCTGCAGGTACGGTTATTCGCGTTCCACTTCCACCGCTTACGGAAGAGCGTCGTAAAGACCTAGTTAAAATCGTTCGTGGCGAAGCTGAAGGTGGCCGTGTTGCTATTCGTAACATCCGTCGTGACGCGAATGGCGATCTAAAAGCGCTTCTTAAAGACAAAGAAATTTCAGAAGACGAAGATCGTAAAGCACAAGACGAAATTCAAAAGCTAACTGACGCTGCGGTTAAGAACGTAGACGAAGTTCTAGCAGTTAAAGAAAAAGAGTTGATGGAAGTTTAATTTTCCATATTCTTTTCTTTCAGGAAAAACGCTGTACTCACGGTGCAGCGTTTTTTTATGCTATTCTGTTCGACTATTAGAATTTGATTCACTCTTTTATGCATAATTCTCAAGCGTTCACAGACTCTCTTCCTAAACACATTGCTATCATTATGGATGGTAATGGTCGCTGGGCAAAAGCTCAGGGTAAGCCTCGTGTCTTTGGTCATAAAAATGGCGTTCAAGCTGTTCGAAAAACCATATCTTCAGCAGCCAGACTTGGCATTAAAGCCGTAACTCTTTTTGCTTTTAGTAGTGAAAATTGGCGTCGTCCTGAAGAAGAAGTGGGTCTCTTGATGGAACTGTTTATTTCAGTGCTATCGAGTGAAGTAAAAAAGCTTCATAAAAATAATCTACAACTTCGTGTTATTGGTGATAAAAGTCGTTTTAATGAGCGACTACAAAAGAAAATAGAAGAAGCGGAAGCTTTGACTAGCACCAATACGGGTATGGTTATTAATATTGCGGCTAACTACGGCGGTAAGTGGGATATCCAGCAAGCGATGACTTCGATTGCTCAACAGGTTAAGTCTGGCGATATTAATGTAGAAGACATTGATGAAGCTATGATTACACAACACCTGACGATGGCAGATATTCCAGAAGTCGATCTACTTATCCGCACCAGTGGCGAGTGCCGCATTAGTAACTTTATGCTTTGGCAATTAGCTTACGCCGAAATGTATTTCACTGAACAATTCTGGCCAGACTTTAATGAAGACAGCTTAGTAGAAGCTGTGACTTGGTTTGTAAACCGCGAGCGTCGTTTTGGATGCACCGGTGAGCAAATTAAAGCTCTGATGGACAGTTAATAAGGATTTTTTTGGTTTGAAACAACGAATTATTACGGCGTTGATTTTAGCTCCCCTAGTTATTCTAGGTATTTTCGAGTTATCACTTCCCACGTTTATTCTTTCACTAGCAGTAATCTCGCTATTGGGTTTTTGGGAGTGGACTCAGTTTGTTGAAAGCAAATCACGTTATTTAGCGTTGATTCCAACAGTTGTGGTAAGTGCTGCAAGTTTTGCTTTTATACCTTTTGATGCATTTAGCCTTAATAACTTATCGGGTGCTCACTACGCCATTCTAACGATTGGTTCAATTTGGTGGGTAATCGCGAGTGGTATGGCAGTGACTTATCCTAAGTCTATGCCAGCATGGAAAGACTCATCAATTCTTCGTCACGCATTTGGCGTGCTGACTTTGCTACCATTCTTCTGGAGTGTGGTTATCCTGCGTGCTAACGGTATCGATGTTGATCCTTACCACGGCGCAAAATTGGTGATGTTCGTTTGCTTGCTTGTTTGGGCTGCGGACAGTGGTGCTTACTTTTCAGGAAAGAGCTTTGGCAAGCGCAAAATGGCCCCTGCGGTGAGTCCTAATAAAACGATTGAAGGTCTTATTGGTGGCATCATTACAGCAGTGATCGTGGCCTGGATCTTTGCTGACTTGTTTGATATCCAATTCACAAGCCCTCTCCACATGATTGTTATTACTCTTGTGACCGTCGTTATTTCTGTTCTTGGTGATCTTGTTGAAAGCATGTTTAAACGTGTTTCTGGGGTGAAAGACAGCAGTAATCTGATTCCTGGTCATGGTGGTATACTTGATAGAATAGATAGCTTAACGGCTGCGTTCCCTGTCTTTGCTCTGCTTTATTTAGCATTCTAATAAAAAAGGGCAGTGATTCTGCCCTTTATTACATTTCTACGGTCATATGTGATGCGAAATCTAACTATCCTTGGCGCTACCGGCTCAATTGGTGCAAGTACACTAAAAGTCGTTGAACAAAACCCAGAACTCTATTCGGTTGTAGCAATGGCTGCAGGCTCGAATGTTGAAAAGATGCTGGCGTTAGTTGAAAAGTGGCAACCAAGCTATGTTGCTATGGCTTGCCCTGATGCAGCATCTAAGCTGACTGAAGTGTTGTCTACAAATTACCCAAACATCAAAGTTCTTTCTGGTTCTGAAGGCATGTGTCAGGTCGCTTCTCTAGATGAAGTGGACACGGTAATGGCTGCTATTGTGGGTGCGGCAGGTTTGCTTCCTACGATGTCAGCAGTTAAAGCGGGCAAGCGTATCTTACTTGCTAATAAAGAAGCCTTAGTGATGTCAGGGCAGTTGTTCATCGACGCAGTCGAAAAATATGGCGCTGAGCTACTTCCTGTCGATAGTGAACACAATGCTATCTTTCAATGCTTACCGCAAAATGTACAAACCAATCTAGGTCGTTGTAATCTGGAAGAGAACGGTATCAACCATATTCTCTTGACGGGTTCTGGCGGCCCTTTCCGCTATACCGATGTCGCAGAGCTTGAATCCGTTACTCCTGAGCGTGCTATTGCACACCCTAACTGGTCAATGGGCCCTAAAATCTCTGTCGATTCAGCAACTATGATGAATAAAGGCTTAGAGTACATTGAGGCGAAATGGCTATTTAATGCCTCTCAAGAGCAACTCAAAGTTATTATCCACCCTCAGTCTGTGATTCATTCTATGGTTCAGTACAAGGATGGCTCGGTGCTCGCTCAAATGGGCGAACCCGATATGGCAACGCCAATCGCTTTGACGATGTCTTATCCTGAACGCACAGAAGCGGGTGTTAAGCCTCTGGATTTCACCAAAGTGGGCGAGCTTACCTTCTTAGAGCCCGATTTAACTCGTTACCCATGTTTGAGATTAGCCATTGAGGCGTGCTATTTGGGTCAGCATGCAACAACAGCGATTAATGCGGCAAACGAAATTGCAGTCGATGCTTTCTTGAACAATCAAGTAAAGTTTACCGATATTGCTATCATTAACGAGTATGTTATGAACAAAGTATGTGAACAACATAACTCTGAGGGCTTAGATAGCTTGGAAAGCCTTCTTGAGCTCGATAATATGTCTCGTCAAATAGCCATTCAATTTATAAAAGAGCAGCTAGCATGAGTGGAATTCTGTGGAACTTCGCATCCTTTATTGTAGCGCTTGGTATTCTGGTCGCTGTTCATGAATTTGGACACTTCTGGGTTGCTCGTCGCTGCGGTGTGAAAGTAGAAAAATTCTCGATTGGTTTTGGTAAATCGATCTGGAGTAAAGTTGGCCGCGATGGAACGGAATATAGCTTGTCAGTCATTCCATTGGGTGGCTACGTTAAGATGCTTGATGGTCGTGTTGATGACCTTTCTGAAGACGAACAGCAATACGCTTTTGATAAGAAACCGTTGTGGAAACGAACGGCGATTGTGGGGGCAGGTCCAGCATTCAACTTTATCTTTGCCGTGTTCGCATATTGGCTGGTATTTTTGATTGGCGTGCCTGCGGTTAAACCGGTGATCGGTGAGGTCACCCCGCAATCTATTGTTGCACAAGCCGGAATTGAAACTGGAATGGAACTTAAATCTATTTCAGGAATCAAAACCGCAGATTGGGAATCAGTAAACTTGGGTTTGATATCACATATTGGTGATGAGTCCATGACTGTAACGGTTTCTTCTCAAGACGACATCGGCTTTGAACAACAGATAACATTGGATATTTCTGACTGGTCGTTCAACCCAGAAACTGAGTCAGCAATGACAACGCTTGGTTTTAGACCCTATTCTCCAGAGATATCGACAGTGCTCGCTCAAGTTATTGATGACGGTGCTGCCTATTCTGCAGGGCTAGAATCTGGCGATAAAATTGTCGAAATTAATGGTCAGCCTATTGAACAGTGGAAGTCGGTTGTTGAATTAATCCGTTCACACCCAATGATGCCCTTGGACCTTGTCGTATTACGAAATGGTGTTGAGCGGTCATTGGTTATGACGCCGAATAGTCGCGAATTTTCTGATGGTTCTACAATCGGCTATGCGGGTATTGCTCCCGAAGTCGCAGAATGGCCAGAAGATTATCGCTTTGAGTTACAATTTGGTGTAATTGAGTCTGTAGGAAAAGCATTTGATAAAACAGGTCAAATCATAGGTTTGACACTGACAATGCTTAAGAAGCTTATCGTTGGTGATGTTGGCTTAAATAACTTGAGTGGCCCAATTTCAATTGCTAAAGGCGCAGGGGCAACCGCCGATTACGGTTTGGTTTACTTCTTAGGTTTTTTAGCTCTGATTAGTGTTAACTTGGGTATTATTAATTTAGTTCCGCTGCCTATGCTTGATGGCGGACATTTGCTCTTTTTCGCTATTGAGGCCGTTACTCGTAAACCTGTACCTGAAAAAGTTCAAGAAATGGGATACAGAGTGGGAGGCGCAATCCTCTTCTCTTTGATGGCTCTGGCAATATTTAATGATTTTACTCGTCTGTGAATAGTTTCTCACAGGCATTGGTAGTAGCAAGGAATAATTAGAATAAGTATGGCGATTAAGCAAATTCTGTTCGCAAGTCTATTGGCCACTAGTGTGGCTGCGAACGGAGCACAAAACTTTGTAGTTCAAGATATCAAGATCGAAGGTTTACAGCGTGTTGCACTTGGTGCAGCTCTACTGAAAATGCCAGTACGTATTGGCGATGAAGTGGATGACGGCGATGTGTCTGAGATCATTCGTGCACTGTATGCTTCAGGCAACTTTGAGGACGTTAAAGTTCTTCGCGATGATGATGTTTTAGTTGTTCAAGTCAAAGAACGACCGACCATCGCAAGTATCTCATTCTCAGGTAACAAGGCGATCAAAGAAGAACAACTTCAGCAGAACCTAGATGCATCTGGTGTTCGTGAAGGTGAAGCCCTTGACCGTACTACACTGAGTAACATTGAGAAGGGCCTTGAAGATTTCTACTACAGTGTTGGTAAATACAACGCGACAGTAAAAGCCGTAGTGACGCCTCTGCCTCGTAACCGTTCTGACCTTAAGTTTGTGTTTACTGAGGGCGTGTCCGCTAAGATTCAGCAAATTAACTTTATCGGTAACGAAGTTTTCTCTGACGCTGATCTACTTAGTCGTTTCAACTTGAACGTTGATGTTGCATGGTGGAATTTCCTTGCGGATGAAAAATACCAGAAGCAAGTACTGGCTGGTGATATCGAAGCGTTGAAATCTTACTACCTTGACCGTGGTTACCTTAAATTTAAGGTGGATTCGACTCAGGTTGCGATCTCTCCTGATAAGAAAGGTGTTTACATCACGCTAGGCCTAGATGAAGGCGAAGCTTATACCGTTAAAGATGTCTCTTTCCGTGGTGAGCTTATCGGCCGCGAGGCTGACTTCGAAGCGTTAGTGCCATTCGAAGATGGCGATACATATAACGGTTCTTCTGTAACGTCTTTAGAAGAGGGCGTGAAACGAATTCTAGGCGAAGCTGGCTATGCGTACCCACAAGTTCGTACGATTCCTGAATTTGACGATGAGACCAAAGAAGTGTCGTTGGTTATCAATGTAGAAGCGGGCAGCCGTATCTACGTTCGTGATATTCGATTCACGGGTAACAACTCAACGAAAGATGAAGTACTGCGTCGTGAAATGCGTCAAATGGAAGGCAGCTGGCTGAACTCCAAGTCGATTGATACAGGTAAGAACCGTCTTAACCGTTTAGGCTTTTTTGAAACGGTCGATGTGCAAACGGTACGTGTTCCTGGCAGTGAAGACCAAGTGGATCTGGTTTACAACGTTAAGGAAGCGAACTCGGGTAGCGTCAACTTCGGTGTTGGCTACGGTACTGAATCGGGTGTCAGCTTCCAGGTTGGTTTACAGCAAGATAACTTTGCAGGTTCTGGTAACCGTGTTGGCGTAAGCGCCATGATGAACGATTACCAAAAGAATGTGAGCTTAGACTACCGCGACCCATACTGGAACCTTGATGGTGTGAGTATGGGAGGGAAAATCTTCTACAACGAATTTGAAGCCTCTGAAGCGGGTATTGTCGATTATACCAACCAAAGTTATGGTACGAGCTTAACATGGGGTTTCCCTATGGATGAGCTGAACCGTCTCGAGTTTGGTTTTGGTTATACGCACAACAAAATCGGTAACGTTCCTACCTATATTCAAGTTGAACAGTTTGCGAGAAGTATTGACCAATACGGTGATGAGCATATCTTAACCGATGACTTCGATATCAATATCTCTTGGACGCGCAACAACCTTAACCGTGGCTTCTTCCCTACTGAAGGTAACCACCAACGTGCTTTCGCGAAAATAACCGTACCAGGCTCGGATGCGAAATACTTCAAAGCGCAATACGATGTAAAACATTACATTCCGTTGACTAAAAAGCATGAGTTCACACTATTGATGCGTGGTCGATTAGGCTATGGTAACGGTTATGGTCAAACGGATGGTAATGATAACTTGTTCCCATTCTACGAAAACTACTACGCGGGTGGTTTTACAACACTACGTGGTTTTGGTTCTAACTCAGCTGGTCCAAAAGCTGTTTACGGAAATAGCACGGGCAACAACCCGACGTACAATTCTGCAACCGATGATTCGGTTGGTGGTAATGCGGTTGCTTTGGCTAGCGTAGAGTTAATCGTACCAACACCGTTTGCTTCTGATGAAGCGCGCAGTCAGATTCGAACTAGCGTGTTCTTCGATATGGCAAGTGTATGGGATACCGAATTCGTAGACCGTGGCGCACCGAATAGCGGTCAACAGTACTACTACGATTACTCTGACCCAACAAATTACCGTTCATCTTATGGTGCCGCTCTTCAGTGGATGTCACCGATGGGACCATTGGTTTTCTCTCTAGCGAAACCAATCAAAATCTACGAAGGTGATGACGAAGAATTCTTCACATTCACCATTGGTAGAACTTTCTAATCTTTAAAGGACAATATTTTGAAAAATATGATTAAAGCAGCAGGTTTAGGCCTTGTAGTTCTTAGCTCTTCTTTCTTTGCAACAGCGGCTGAAGCTGCGCAAAAAGTGGGCTATGTAAATACTGCACAAGTATTCCAGGCTCTACCTCAGCGTGAAGTTGTTCTTCAAAAAATGCAGGAAGAGTTCAAAGATAAAGCTGCTGAGCTTCAAAGTATCCAAGCTGAAGCTAAGACTAAGATTGAAAAGCTTAAGCGTGATGGTGAGCTATTAGGGCCTGATGAAGTAGAGAAACTTCGTATTGAAGTCGGCCAACTAGATAGCAAATACAAAATCAAAGCTCAAGCACTAGAAAAAGCAAGCCAACGTCGTGAAGCACAAGAGAAGCAGAAGCTATTCAAAGTAATTCAAGATGCTGTAACTAAAGTTGCAGAGAAAGAAGGCTACGACATGATCGTTGATATTCAAGCTCTGCAGTACGGCAAGCCAGAATACAACATCTCTGAAAAAGTAATTAAATCACTGAAATAAGTTTTATGAAGAATCTGACCTTAGCCGAATTGGCAACGATTACCGGTGGAGAGCTACACGGAGACGGTACAGTTACCGTTTCAGCAGTCGCTCCTATGGATAAAGCGCAAGAAGGAAATATTACGTTCCTTTCGAACGTGAAGTACAGCAAGCACCTTGGTGACTGTAAAGCATCCGCTATTATGGTTAAAGAGAGCGAGCGTGAACTGTGTAAGACCAACATTATTGTGGTCAGCGACCCTTATGTTGCTTTTGCTAAGGTTGCTCAAGCGCTTGATTCCACGCCAGCGCCAGCTACGGGTATTGCTGATTCTGCTTCAATTTCAGGCGACGCGACCATTGGACAAAATGTGTCTATTGGTGCCAATGCTGTGATTGAAACTGGCGTAGTGCTTGGTGATGACGTCGTTATCGGTGCTGGTTGCTTTATTGGTCAAAATGCAAAAATTGGCGCAGGTACTAAGCTTTGGGCTAACGTAAGTGTTTACCATGAAGTGGTGATTGGCGAAGCATGTTTGATTCAATCTAGTACAGTGATTGGATCCGATGGTTTTGGTTATGCGAATGAGAAAGGCGAGTGGGTTAAGATCCCGCAAGTCGGTTCAGTTCGTGTTGGTAACCGCGTAGAAATCGGCGCGTGTACTACCGTTGACCGTGGCGCATTAGATGACACTATTATTGAAGATAACGTTATCTTAGATAACCAACTTCAGATAGCTCATAATGTTCACATCGGATATGGTTCTGCTATTGCAGGTGGTACTATCATCGCCGGCAGCACAACGATAGGTAAGTACTGTATTATTGGTGGCGGTTGTGTGATTAATGGTCATATAGAAATCGTTGACGGCGTTACAATCACCGGTATGGGGATGGTAATGCGCAGTATCACTGAAAAAGGCATGTACTCTTCAGGTATTCCTTTGCAGCCAAATAAAGATTGGCGTAAAACAGCAACGCGAGTTCATCGTATTGATGAAATGAACAAGCGTTTGAAAACCGTTGAAAAACTTATCGAGAACAGCGCGGAATCATAATTCCAGCATTTCTAATAAAAGGCTCGCGTACAGCGAGTCTTTTTCGTTTATAATCCTTCTCATTAAATAAAGAATATACATAGGAATACGACTTTGACTACTGAACAGACAACGATGAACATTACTGAAATTCAGGAACTATTACCTCATCGCTACCCATTCTTAATGGTTGATCGTGTGACTAGCTTTGAAAAAGAAAAGACACTGACTGCGATTAAGAATGTTTCTGTTAACGAACCTCAGTTCACAGGCCACTTCCCACAACTTCCTGTATTCCCAGGTGTGTTGATCTTAGAAGCAATGGCGCAAGCAACAGGTCTTCTAGCATTTAAATCTTTTGGTGCTCCTTCTGGTAATGAGCTTTACTACTTTGCTAGCGTAGATAAAGCGAAGTTCCGCAAGCCAGTAGTGCCTGGTGACCAATTGGTTATCGAAGTTGAGTTCTTAAAAGAACGTCGTGGCATTGCATCGTTCAACGGTGTAGCGAAAGTTGACGGCGTAGTTGTATGTTCAGCTGAACTTAAATGTGCTCGTAGAGAGTTTTAATATGATTCATGAAACAGCGAAAATTCACCCGGCAGCAGTAATCGAAGGTGATGTAACTATCGGTGCTAACGTGACGGTTGGTCCTTTCACTTACATTGCTGGTAACGTGACAATTGGTGACGACACTGAAGTGATGTCGCATGTTGTGATCAAAGGTCACACGACAATTGGTAAGCAAAACCGAATCTTCCCACACGCAGTGATTGGAGAAGAAAACCAAGATAAGAAATACGGTGGTGAAGACACGACTGTTGTGATCGGTGACCGTAATGTGATTCGTGAAGCAGTTCAGATCCACCGTGGTACAACTCAAGACAAAGCGACCACTGTGATTGGTGACGACAACTTACTTTGTGTAAATGCTCACGTAGCGCATGATGTAATCGTTGGAAACCACACTCACATTGGTAACAACGCTATCCTTGGCGGTCACGTGACGGTTGGCGATTATGCTGGTGTTATGGCGCTTTCTGCTATTCACCCATTTTGTTCAATTGGTGCTTACGCTTACATTGGCGGCTGTTCTGCGGTTGTTCAAGATGTACTGCCGTACGTGCTTGCACAGGGTAATCATGCCGCTCCATTCGGCCTCAACCTAGTGGGCTTGAAGCGTAACGGATTTGAGAAACCAGAAATTCGAGCATTACAGAAAGCGTACAAAGAGTTATACCGTTCAGGCAAAACACTTGAAGAAGCGAAAGCCGCTTTAGTTGAAATGGCGAAAGAGTTTGCTTCGGTAACTCCTATGTTAGAAATGCTAGAGAGCTCTGAGCGCGGTATTATTCGTTAATACTTGATGTGGTTATGTACCAATCAATATGAGTATGACAATAGTTACCTCGTTAGATTGGTATAACAAAAAGATCGCTACTCGTTAGGCGATCTTTTTTGTTTTAGGCAAGAAGGGAATTAGAAAACTATGGCACAGCAAGAAGCAGCAACCAATAGCTTGGACTTTGTTTCGAATGAACCTCTGCGTGTAGGTATCGTTGTCGGAGAACTCTCTGGTGACACGCTTGGCGAAGGCTTTATTAAAGCGATCAAATCACAATATCCGAATGCTGAATTCGTGGGTATTGGCGGACCAAAAATGAAGGCGCTTGGTTGTGAGTCTCTTTTCGAAATGGAAGAGCTTGCCGTGATGGGGCTTGTAGAAGTGCTTGGTCGTTTACCTCGCTTGCTAAAAGTGAAAGCGGAGCTAGTTAAGTACTTTACTCAAAACCCGCCAGATGTCTTCGTCGGTATTGATGCGCCAGACTTTAATCTAAGACTTGAATTAGATCTTAAGAACGCGGGCATTAAGACTGTTCATTATGTCAGCCCTTCAGTCTGGGCATGGCGTCCAAAGCGTATCTTTAAAATCGACAAAGCAACCGATTTGGTACTGGCTTTCTTACCATTCGAAAAAGCGTTTTATGATAAATATAACGTTGCTTGTGAATTCGTTGGCCACACGTTGGCTGATACCATTCCACTGGAGCCGAATAAGAAAGAGGCTCGCGATCTTTTAGGTTTAGATCAAGATAAGACGTGGTTAGCGGTATTGCCAGGTAGCCGTGGTGGTGAAATGAGTTTGATTGCTCAACCATTTATCGAAACTTGTCAGCGCATTAAGCAAAAGTACTCTGATATCAATTTTGTTGTTGCATTGGTTAATGAACAGCGCAAGAAACAGTTTACAGAGATCTGGCAATCGACGGCACCTGAACTTGATTTTACCTTGGTAGAAGATACGGCTACCAATGTGATTACTGCTGCTGATTCTGTTTTGTTAGCTTCTGGTACTGTTGCTCTTGAGTGTATGTTGCTGAAACGCCCAATGGTCGTTGGCTACAAGGTCAACAAGCTCACTGGCTATATCGTTAAGAAATTGTCGATCACAGAATTTGTCTCGTTACCGAATATCCTAGCGGGTGAAGAAATCGTAAAAGAACACATTCTTGAGGAGTGTCACCCAGATTACCTTTTCCCATCGGTCGATAAGATGCTTTCAACTGACAACGCGCCACTTATTGAACGCTTTACTGAAATGCATCACTGGATTCGTAAAGATGCTGATAAACAGGCAGCTAACGCAGTTCTGAAATTGATCGGTCGAGAGTGTGTTGAATCATAAAGTGCTTCTTTCAAAAGCATTTGCTTAAAAGTTACAAAGAGAATTGTCATGGCAGTAAAAGAGAAAAAAGAATTTCCTCCTTTTGAGTATCCTCAAGGCTACCAGTTATTCGCTGGTGTTGATGAAGTGGGGCGTGGGCCGTTAGTTGGTGATGTAGTTACCGCCGCGGTTATCCTCGATCCGAGTAACCCAATCGAAGGCTTGAACGATTCCAAAAAACTGTCTGAGAAAAAGCGCCTTGCTCTGCTTCCTGAAATTAAAGAGAAAGCCTTGGCATGGTCTGTGGGTCGTTGTTCCCCACAAGAAATTGATGAGTTGAATATCTTACAAGCGACTATGGTAGCTATGCAGCGTGCTATTGCCGGGCTGAGTGTTCAACCTGATATGGCGCTAATAGATGGAAACCGAGTCCCTGAGCTACCGATGGCCGGTCTGGCTATTGTGAAAGGGGATTTACGGGTGGCTGAAATCAGCGCAGCGTCTATCATCGCTAAAGTGGTTCGTGACCAAGAGATGGAAGAACTTGATAAGCTTCATCCAGAGTTTGGTTTTGCTAAACATAAAGGTTACCCGACAAAAGCGCATTTTGAAGCGATTGAAAAACATGGCGTAACCGAGCATTACCGTAAAAGCTTTAAGCCAGTAAAACGTATTCTTGGCATAGATTAGAGCTTTACGTAAACTAGAGCTTAGCATCGAATAAAGTTGCTTAGTGGCGCTAGAAAAAAATAGAATACACACAGTTGTAATCCTAGGCTCAAACCTAGAACTCAGGAAAAATAATGTCAGAACCAAAATTTGTTCACCTACGCGTACACAGTGACTTTTCGATGGTGGATGGCCTATCCAAGGTGCCACCATTAGTTAAAAAAGTCGCTGAAATGGGTATGCCTGCTCTAGCATTGACCGACTTTACCAACCTGTGCGGTTTGGTGAAATTCTACGGTACTGCTCATGGGTGTGGGGTTAAACCAATTATTGGTTCTGACTTCTTGATGCAGTCTCCTGATTTTGGCGATGAATTGACAAAACTCACCGTTATTGCAACGAGTAATAAAGGCTACAACAACCTAACGTTATTAATATCAAAAGCTTACCTTCGTGGCCATGTGCAGCATCAGCCTGTTATTGATAAAGAGTGGCTGATTGAACATGCGGAAGGCCTGATTCTTTTATCGGGTGCAAAAGAAGGTGAGATTGGTAAAGCGTTGCTGAAAGGCAATAGAGAGTTGGTTGCAAGCAGCGTTGAGTTTTACAAAACACATTTCGCAGACCGTTTTTATCTGGAGCTCATTCGAACTGGACGTACGGACGAAGAGTCTTATCTGCACTTTGCGCTGGAATTAGCCGAGCAAGAAGACCTGCCTGTTGTCGCGACTAATGAAGTGGTCTTCATTTCCGAAGACTTGTTTGACGCTCATGAAATCCGTGTGGCGATTCACGACGGCTTTACCATGGTTGATCCACGTCGACCGAAAAACTACAGTCCACAACAGTACCTCCGTAGCGAAGAAGAGATGTGTGAGTTGTTCTCAGATATCCCTGAAGCATTAGAGAACAGCGTTGAGATCGCCAAGCGTTGTAACGTGACTGTACGTTTAGGGGAGTACTTCCTACCTAACTTCCCAACGGAAGGTTTAGCGATTGAAGACTTCCTGATCAAAAAATCAGAAGAAGGTCTTGAGCGACGTTTAGCATTCCTGTTTCCTGATGAAAAAGTCAGAGCTGAACGCAGGCCTGAATACGATGAGCGACTTAAAATCGAGCTAGAAGTAGTTAATAACATGGGTTTCCCAGGTTACTTCTTGATCGTAATGGAGTTCATCCAGTGGTCAAAAGATAATGATGTACCAGTAGGCCCAGGTCGTGGTTCTGGTGCCGGGTCTTTGGTGGCTTACGCGCTTGATATCACGGATCTTGATCCACTTGAATATGACTTGCTGTTCGAACGTTTCTTGAACCCAGAACGTGTATCCATGCCCGATTTCGATATCGACTTCTGTATGGATAAGCGTGACCAAGTTATTGATCACGTGGCTGAAATGTACGGCCGTGATGCCGTTTCTCAGATCATCACCTTCGGTACTATGGCGGCAAAAGCGGTAATCCGTGACGTTGGCCGTGTATTAGGCCACCCATTTGGTTTTGTTGACCGAATTTCTAAGCTGGTTCCGCCTGATCCGGGCATGACGCTAGAGAAAGCATTCCTCGCAGAGCCTGCATTGCCTGAACTTTATGATGGTGATGAAGAAGTTCGTGAGCTGATTGATAAATGTCGAATTCTAGAAGGTTGTACGCGAAACGCAGGTAAGCACGCGGGTGGTGTTGTAATCTCACCGACCACGATTACTGACTTTGCACCTATCTATGCCGATGCGGAAGGTAACTTCCCAGTAACGCAATTCGATAAGAATGACGTAGAAACTGCTGGCTTGGTTAAGTTTGATTTCTTGGGGCTGCGTACACTGACGATCATTGACTGGGCATTAGGCCTAGTAAACCCTCGCTTAGCGAAAGAGGGGAAAGATCCGGTTCGTATCGAGTCGATTCCTCTGGATGATCAAGCGTCATTTAACCTATTACAAAATTCTGAAACCACCGCGGTATTCCAACTGGAATCGCGTGGTATGAAAGATCTGATCAAGCGTCTGCAACCCGACTGTTTTGAAGATATCATCGCATTGGTGGCCTTGTTCCGTCCTGGCCCTCTGCAATCAGGCATGGTAGATAACTTCATCGACCGTAAACACGGACGAGAGGCGGTCTCTTACCCTGATGAAACGTGGCAACACGAATCGCTTAAAGAGACACTAGAACCTACGTACGGCATCATCCTGTATCAAGAACAGGTAATGCAAATCGCTCAGATCCTTGCGGGTTATACGCTTGGTGGAGCCGATATGCTGCGTCGTGCGATGGGTAAGAAAAAGCCTGAAGAGATGGCAAAACAGCGCGGTACCTTCAAAGAAGGTGCTGAAGCCAATGGTGTTGATGGCGAACTGTCCATGAAGATCTTTGACTTGGTAGAGAAGTTTGCGGGCTACGGCTTTAACAAATCTCACTCGGCTGCATACGCACTGGTTTCTTATCAAACACTGTGGTTGAAAACGCACTATCCTGCGGAATTCATGGCGGCAGTAATGACCGCGGATATGGATAACACCGAAAAGGTTATTGGCCTTGTCGATGAGTGTTTCCGCATGAAGCTCAAGCTCCTTCCTCCTGACATCAACTCGGGTCTATACCGCTTTAATGTCGATGAAGATGGCGCGATTGTTTATGGCATTGGTGCGATTAAAGGGGTTGGTGAAGGCCCAATTGAAGCTATTATCGAAGCGCGTAATAAAGGCGGTTACTTTAAAGACTTGTTCGACTTCTGTGCACGACTTGATCTGAAAAAAGTGAACAAGCGTGTTATCGAAAAGTTGATTCTGTCAGGCGCCTTAGATAGATTAGGTCCTCACCGAGCTGCGATGATGGCCTCATTGAAAGATGCGGTTAAGGCGGCAAGCCAACATCACCACGCTGAGTCTTTTGGTCAATCGGATATGTTTGGCGTGTTGACCGACGCTCCGGAAGAAGTAGAACACAAGTATACCCAAGTACCGAAGTGGCCTGAAAAGGTTTGGCTTGAAGGTGAGCGTGAGACGTTAGGTTTGTATTTAACGGGTCACCCGGTTAATGCGTACATTAAAGAGCTCGCGAAATACACCAGCTGTCGCTTGAAAGATGCCACGCCGACACGTCGTGACCAGTCATTAACGATTGCAGGCTTAGTAATTGCTGCTAGGGTAATGACCACGAAGCGCGGAACTCGAATTGGTTTGATGACCCTCGACGACCGATCGGGTCGGATGGAAGTGATGTTGTTCTCGGATGCGCTCGATCGCTACGCAGAATTGCTCGAAAAAGACAAAATTGTGGTTGTTTCTGGACAGGTCAGCTTTGATGATTTCAATGGTGGGCTTAAAATGTCCGCGCGCGAGGTCATGGACTTAGGAAGCGCCCGTGAGAAATATGCTCGTGGGGTGTCGATATCTATCGAGCAATCCCAAATTAACGGTCAATTTTTTGAACGCTTTGGTCAAATCTTAGAACCTTATAGAGCCGGAACGGTCCCAGTCAATGTATACTACCAACGTGCCGACGCTAGAGCGCGGTTAACATTGGGCACAGAATGGCGTGTGACGCCAAGTGATACATTACTAGACGAATTAAAACAGCTGCTTGGAAATAGCCAAGTAGAACTCGAATTTAACTAAAATTTAGCTCCGTAACTGCGGAGCTGAATCAACAAGGATTCATAGATGAGCCTGAACTTTCTAGAATTTGAAAAGCCTATCGCTGAACTTGAAGCAAAAATCGAAGCGCTACGTGACGTTTCGCGTCACGGTGGTGACGCAGCGGTAGATCTAGACAAAGAAATTGAACAACTAGAGAAAAAAAGCTTAGAGCTTAAACAGAAAATCTTTAGTGACTTAGGTGCATGGCAGGTGGCTCAACTTGCTCGTCACCCTCAACGTCCTTACACCAAAGATTACCTGGAGCATGCATTCACAGAGTTTGAAGAGATGGCGGGCGATCGCGCTTACGCTGACGACAAAGCAATTGTGGGTGGTATGGCTCGTCTAAATGGTCGTCCTGTTATGGTTATTGGTCACCAGAAAGGTCGTGAGACTAAAGAGAAAGTGATCCGTAACTTTGGTATGCCAAAGCCAGAAGGTTACCGTAAGGCACTTCGCCTAATGGAAACGGCTGAGCGTTTCAACATGCCAATCATTACTTTCATCGACACAGCGGGTGCTTACCCAGGTGTTGGTGCTGAAGAACGTGGCCAATCTGAAGCGATCGCAAAGAACCTTAAAGTAATGGCTGGTCTTTCAGTTCCAGTTATCTGTAACGTTGTTGGTGAAGGCGGTTCTGGTGGTGCACTAGCAATCGGTGTTGGTGATTACGTGAACATGCTTCAGTACTCTACGTACTCAGTAATCTCTCCAGAAGGTTGTGCTTCAATCCTGTGGCGTGATTCAGATAAAGCGCCACAAGCTGCTGAAGCGATGGGCCTAGTTGCTCCTCGCCTGAAAGAGCTAGAGCTTATCGACGAAATCATTCCTGAGCCTCTAGGTGGCGCGCACCGCGATCCAATACAGACAGCTCAGAACATGAAAGACATGTTAGTTAAGCAGTTAGAAGAGTTAGAGCAATTTGACAACGAAGCACTTCTAGAGCGTCGTTACCAGCGTCTAATGAGCTACGGTTACTGCTGATAAGCGACCTTAGCAAGGTATCAGACCTGCTTTCCGTAACAAGTTGATGAAAGGGTTGGACTCAGTGCCAACCCTTTTTTATTATTAAAACATTCTCCTTTCTCATTAGTACACACGGCTCACTAACCCCATGACTCACTTAATCGAAACTTTTATCTCTGCATTTCAACAAAGCGATCTCAAACCTCGTCGGTTAGTCGTTGCTTTCAGTGGTGGTGTCGATTCTCGAGTGTTATTGGAATTGGCCGCGAAATACGCTAAGTCCCATCACATTGAGTGCTGTGCGGTGCACGTTCATCACGGTCTCAGTAAGAATGCTGATCTTTGGGCTGAGCAATGCCAAACATGGTGTGATGCGTCGTCGGTTCCTTTAGCCATCGAGCGAGTATCTCTAGATATTAACAGCGGAGAAAGTGTTGAAAAGCTGGCTCGAGATGCTCGTTGTGATTCGCTTCAGAAGCACCTTAGTTTTGGTGATGTTCTAATTACAGGCCAACATATTGATGACCAACTTGAAACTTTCTTGCTGGCATTAAAACGTGGCAGTGGTCCGAAAGGACTCTCTTCAATGGCGAAAGTGATGTCGTTTGGCGAAGCGTTTATTGTGAGACCTCTGCTGTCTGTGACTCGATTAGACATCGAAGCGTCGGCTCACGATATGGGGTTAACTTGGGTCGAAGATGAGAGTAATCAGGATCTGCGCTTTGATCGAAATTTCATTCGTCATCAAGTCACTCCGACGTTGACAGAGCGCTGGCCTAGCTTTCGAGAATCGGTCTGTCGCAGTGCTCAATTATGTGCAGAACAAGAGTCGCTACTCGACGAACTGCTTGAGTCTCACTTACAACAAGCTTTGGGAGGCTGTAACAGTAAGAGCCAGAGCTTAAGCATTGATTCGTTATCTCAGCATTCTGATTTGTTACGAGCACGTTTGATCAGAATGTGGCTCAGCCATTGCAATCAACCGATGCCAAGCCAAAAGCAGCTAAAACTTATTTGGGATGAAGTGGCTTGTGCTCAGGCAGATGCCAATCCTAAGCTGGTGTTGAATGATGTTGAGATTAGGCGCTTTAATAATCAGCTCTATTTGGTACAAGACACCAAAGATTTGTCGAGCTGGAAAAGTGAAATCTTGATTGATGAGAATTTATTATTGCCTGATGGTTTAGGTGAGATCCATTTAAAAGCGGTGTCGAGTGGTAGTGCATCTCATAACCGAGATGTACAACGTTTTTCCCTTACTAAAGCCAACGGAACCTTACGAGTGATCTTTAACCCTGAAGGAGTGTCGGCTCACCCAGTTGGTCGTGGTCATAGTCGAAAACTCAAGAAGCTTTTTCAGGAATACCAAGTACCCAGCTGGTTAAGACGTAGAACGCCGATATTAATGGATGGCGATCGAGTGATCGCTGTTTTAGGCCTATTCGTAGATAAAAACTACGAAGGTCAAGATTGTGAAGCGCTTTGGAGCAAGTAGAAAAAGTTTGTGTCACAATTCACCGTCACTTTAATAAAAATAATTAATGGAATATGCAATGAAGAAAATTACACTAGGATTAGTTCTTGGATTTGGACTATTGAGTGGTAACGCTCTGGCGGGTGATGTTGCTGCGGGTCAAGCTAAAGCGGCAATCTGTGCGGCTTGTCATGGCGCAGACGGTATCGCAATGATCCCAGGATATCCAAATCTTAAAGGCCAAAACGAGCAATACATCGCTTCATCAATTAAGGCATATAAGAACGGCCAGCGCACCGGCGGTTTGGCGGCTGTAATGCAGGCTCAGGCTTCAATGCTGAGTGATGAAGATATTGCTAATCTAGCTGCTTACTACTCAAGCCTTAAGTAAAACCTTCTTAAAGCGCTGATTAAACAAGATGATAAATTTCGAGCCAGAGCTTTAATGCTCTGGCTTTTTTCATTGAATGTTTACTATAGCTAACCGATAATGAGCTATTCGCACAGTTTAAGGGATGAACATGAAAAAGATTGAAGCCATTATCAAGCCATTCAAACTTGATGATGTACGTGAAGCACTTGCAGAAGTGGGTATTACGGGTATGACAGTATCTGAAGTTAAAGGCTTTGGACGTCAAAAAGGTCATACTGAGCTATACCGTGGCGCAGAGTACATGGTCGATTTTTTACCTAAAGTGAAATTGGAAATTGTTGTGACCGACGAAGTGGCTGACCAATGTGTTGATACCATTATCGAAACGGCTCAAACAGGTAAAATTGGTGACGGTAAGATCTTCATTACTGAAGTTGAACGTGTGGTACGTATTCGTACTGGCGAAGAAGACGAAGACGCCGTATAAAAAAACTATTACCTTAAAAGGAGCGTTTATCGCTCCTTTTTCATTTCTGGTAGGGTGCTGTATGTTTAAGAAAACCATCATTGTTATCACGCTATTGATAACGCTTGCTGTTGTTAGCTTTCATATTATCTTCGTGATCCCGAATAAACCCAATTTGATCACTTCTTCTCAAAATACTAG
This sequence comes from Vibrio sp. 1F279, assembly GCF_041439815.1. Lineage (NCBI taxonomy): Bacteria > Pseudomonadati > Pseudomonadota > Gammaproteobacteria > Vibrionales > Vibrionaceae > Vibrio > Vibrio sp. 1F279. The sequence goes on from NZ_JBGOOU010000003.1 coordinate 271,244, forward strand.
CAACGATATCTACAGCTGCTACCAAAACTCAGCCCCGAAAGCGATTGATGTGTCTGATGGCCTAGACATTACCGTGTGGAATATCTATAAGCAAAACCGAAATAATTGGCAAAGTGAGTTAAATCAGCTGTCAGCCGGTAGCGATTTAGTTTTGCTGCAAGAAGCGAGTATGACAGAAGGGCTTCGCCAATGGGTAACGAGTGGTCAATGGGGAAGTACTCGAGTGAATGCATTTGAAGCTTTTGAACAAAGTGCAGGCGTACTCAACCTAGCGACGCATCTACCGATTGAAGCTTGTGCTTATACTCATGAAGAACCTTGGCTTCAATTACCTAAATCTGCACTTTGGTCTCGCTATCTGCTAAGTAATGGCGAAGAACTGGCTGTGATTAATATCCATGCGGTGAACTTTACCTTTGGTACGGAAGATTATGAGGCTCAGCTCAAGAGCTTAACCGACAATCTCCAAAAGTATCGTGGGCCTGTTATTTTTGCTGGGGATTTTAACAGTTGGAGTGAAGCTCGCTTTGCTGTATTGAAAGATGCGTTGGAACAGGTAGGTTTGACGGAAGTTGCTTTTGAACCAGATAACCGTACACAGTTTATGACAGGGTTGGTGCTCGATCATGTGTTCTATCGAGGGTTAGAAGTAGACAAAGCAAAGGCGCCCATTACGGACGCCTCTGATCATAACCCTATGCGAGTGACCTTTAAGGCTAAATAGAAGAAGCTATCTAGCCTATTAGCCTATTAGCCTATTAGTCATTGGATCTTAGCTATTCACCATTCACACTGTGGTTACTTTGGGTAATAAGCAGGGGAATAAATAGGCTAGTGAATTTTCGCTAGCCTTGTTTTTATCTATTCAGCTTAAAAGATTAAAATGTAGAGAGCCCAGATTAGGTAATAGCCAACCCATGGCAAACCAGAGATGACCAGTGCCTGACCACGCTCAAACTCCGTCCAAGTTAATACTGCTGCATAACCCAATACAATGTACCAAGGCAACAAGAGTGGTAATGAGCTGGCAAATTGCGACCAATCATTGGTTAGTGGCAACTTGATTAAGCCGTTTAAGCTGTTCAAGTCGGCCGCGTAGCTCATCACATGCCCGTGCTTGAGTATCAGGCTTGCGTAGCTTGCTACATCGCCTAGAACGGCAGGGAATATCACTACCGATGCGGCTGCAAACCATCGCCAAAAGCTATGTTGGTGTTGGCTTGGCTTTGTTGCTAAGTTAAACCAAAATGCCAACAGAATGATGGTTAACGTACGGCCGAATACATCACTGATGATTTCACTCGCGAGTAGAGTATTACTGTCAAGTAACGCCAATTGGTCAGGGTTTGTTTGAGCCAGTTGCTGTGACAACTCAGCGCTTAACCATGCAAAATCTACATTCGAAAAATAGGCTCCCCAAAATAAGAATGGGCTGAGCATTAATACGACGTAGGGTTGCCATCCCCAAGCACTTCGTTGATAAAGCGCTAAGAAACACGCTGTTGGTGAACGGAATATATCCAACAGCATGACGAGTGGGTTACTTGACGGGTTCATACACTTACCTTAGTTACATCAACATACAGCTTCAGTTTTTGTCCTGGCTGTAGGTATTTCTTGTTCTGCAAAGCGTTCCATTTTACAACATCTGCGCTTTTTACTTTGAACTTTGATGCAATACCGCTGACTGTGTCACCTGATCTTACGTTATAAAAGACAGTTCGGATGATGGCACCGTCTGAACTATTCTTCCAAATGACCAGTTCTTGACCAATTCTAAGAGTGTCACGTGGTCCCATGCCATTCCACTTAGCCAGTGATTGGTGAGATACCTTATTTGCGCGCGCAATCGTCCATAGGCTATCACCACTTTTTACGGTATGGCTAAGCTTATATTGACCACGACTCTTTGACTGTGTGCTTGCTAGGCGATTTGAAGCGCTTAGTGCGTATGTCTTATCGTCTTTGGTTGATGTTGGAATAAATAGGTGCTGACCAACACGAATATTATTGTTGCTCAAACCGTTTGCAGAGCGGATCACTTTGCTGGTGGTGTTGTATTTACTCGCCAGTACGCTGATGCTATCGCCAGATTGCACTTTATAGCGCACCAACTTCATGCCTTTGCCTTTATTGGCTGCCACTTCTTTGTTGAACTTCTCAACAGAGCTTAGAGGAAGCAATAATTGTTGGTGTTTCTCTGGTGCCGTTGCCCACTGGTTATAAGCCGGGTTGTAGCCTTGCAGCTCTTTGACAGGAATGTCGGCGTAGCTTGCGGCAATGGCTAAATCAAGTTGTTCATTTGGGTTAACCAGAGTCAGTACTGCCTTGTTCGGGATCGCAGGGATATCGATGCCATACTTTTCTTGGTTGGCAATCACGTCGGCCAGTGCAAGTAGCTTAGGTACATAGCTGCTGGTCTCTTTTGGTAAGTCTAGAGAGAAGAAGTCGATTGGCTTACCCAGCTTCTTGTTCTTACGGATTGCGCTGTTCACACGACCACCGCCACTGTTGTAGGCAGCGATTGCGTGTTGCCAGTTCCCATCAAAACGTTTGTTCAGGTCGGTTAAGAAATCCAATGCAGCGTCGGTTGAAGCGGCTACGTCACGGCGGCCATCGTACCAGAAGTTTTGTTCTAGTCCGTAAGCTTTGCCAGTACCCGAAATGAACTGCCATAGTCCAGCAGCGCTACCGTGAGAATAAGCAAATGCATCAAACGAGCTTTCAACGACGGGCAACAGGGCCAGCTCCAAAGGCAAGTCTCTTTCTTCAATCTTAGTTGTGATCAAATAAAGGAAAGGTTCAGCGCGTTTTGATACAGTTTTTAGATGACCAGGGTGCTTGAGGTACCAAGTGCGGTAGTAGTCGACTTTCTTTTGGTCCGGCACTTCCATTTCAAGTTGCATCGCAATACGTTTCCAAACATCTTGCTGTGTTTGTGGAGTAACGACGGGTGTTTCAACTTTTGGTTGTTCTTGGATCGCTCCCGATGAAACGTTCGCTTGAGAAACTTCTTTAGTAGGGGAGGTGTTGGTTTGCTCGGAAGCTTGGTCTGGATTCTCTGACTGAGTTAATTGGCAACCAGAAAGTAGTAGTACCAAAGCCCAGCTGTACTTAACTCGCATGTTACAGCCTTTTTAATAAACGGCCGATGATAATACTTGCCACTCCCTATGAGTGACAAGCCTGTATTTGTTAAAATTCGTTCTTCCACGCACGTAAAGCGGTAAAAACCGATAAAGGATCGGTCTGCTCAGTACGATTAGATACTGATTTCACTACACTTGGTTCTGTGTAGCGTAAGAAGGGGTTAACAAACTTTTCTTGTCTTAAATTTGTGGGGATGGTCGACTTATTTTGGGCTCGAAGCCGATTCACTTGGTCGCGGTATTGTTGCAAATGTTGGTTGTCAGGCTCAACAGCCAGTGCAAAAGCGATATTGGCTGCCGTGTATTCATGAGCACAGTAAACCTCGGTTTCTTGTGGGAGTGCTGTGATCTTGTTCAATGCATCAAACATCTGCTGTGGTGTGCCTTCCATGATTCGCCCACAACCAGCTGAAAACAGTACATCGCCACAAAACAGTTTGGCATCACCAACATAACCAATGTGCCCAGCGGTGTGCCCACTGAGCCCTAGCACGAGGAATACTTCGCCAAACAGCTCTAATTGGTCACCGTCATCAACGGGATGCGTTAAGGTCGGGATAGGTTCATTTTTGGGGCCAACGACATCCACGCCAGGGAATTGTCTTACCAGCTCTGGCACGCCACCAATGTGATCGTGGTGGTGGTGCGTAATCAAGATTGCATCTAAAGTTAGCTCATGGTGTGCTAAGTACTCTAATACTGGAGCTGCATCACCAGGGTCGACGACAGCACAACGGCGATCGCTATTTTGAATCAGCCAGATGTAATTGTCGTTAAATGCAGGTATGCTTTTGATATGTAACATTATTGGTTCTCCAGTCACTTTTAGTGAGACAGAATAAGTGAGACAGATTATTGATGAAGCCAGCACGTAGCAGAAAGAAGTTTGAGCGTCCTTATACTTGGGCACAATTGCACAATGGGGACTGGTTGAGAGAATCTATTCAAACTCGACTTGATGAGTGGTGCCCAAAACTATTTGGTTACCATATGCTCAAACTTGGTGGCCTCAGCAGTGAGATTTCTAGCTGCACATGCAACATTCAACATCAAGTAAACCTAGATATCCAGAACCCATTACATAATGTGATAGCAGATGGTTATAATTTACCCTTTTTAGAGAAAAGCTTTGATGTTGTGGTGCTGAGTCATCAGTTAGATTATAGCAACGACCCACACCGGCTATTGAGGGAAGTCGACCGAGTAATGATGGACGATGGCTATATTATTATCACCGGCTTTAACCCTTTTAGTGTGACTGGGCTTGCCAGTTTGATGCCTTGGCGAAAGAACAGCTTGCCATGGAGTGGACGTATGTACACGCCAAACCGAATTAAAGATTGGCTAGGCGTACTTAATTATGAAGTGATTCATTGTGACACCTACGCGTTGTTCCCTATGAGTAAATACCAAGCGATGTGGACGTGGTTGGAGAACAGCTTAGGCAGCTGTGCATCGTTCGCTGGTAGCCAATACTTTATTGTTGCTCGTAAACGTACTTATCCACTTAAGCCTATCAAGCCACATTGGCACCTTAAGCGACGCTTCTCTCCTGTAGGAGCCAGTTTTAGAACCAATACGCGTCGCACCTTGGACTCCGCTAAAACTTCGTATCCGTTAAAAGCAGAAAAAGCCGACTCATAGTCGGCTTTCCATTGCTATATCTGTTTTAGATACTGACATTTCCTTTAAGAAAATGATCAGCTTGGCTGATAGCCCGTATCTTCTTGGGTCGGGTTTTCAGCTGCACTTCGAGCTAAATCATCACACATTTCATTTTCTCGGTGCCCCGCGTGCCCCTTAACCCAGCGCCAATCAACGCTATGGCGCGCCGTCTCTTTGTCGAGTCTTTGCCACAGGTCTGCGTTTTTAACGGGCTTTTTATCGGCTGTTTTCCAATCGCGCTTTTTCCAGTTGTGAATCCACTGGGTGATACCTTGACGCACGTATTGGCTATCTGTGGTCAGAATGACAGAGCAAGGCTCTTTGAGGGCTTGGAGAGCCACAACAGCGGCGAGCATTTCCATGCGGTTATTGGTGGTTAAGGTGAAACCTTCGGCTAACGTCTTCTCTACTTTTTTGTAGCGAAGTACGATGCCGTAGCCGCCAGGACCTGGGTTGCCTAAACAAGAACCATCAGTGAAAATTTCAACTTGTTTCGTCATGATTTGATACTATTACCTCAAGCACATTATCGGCATAGTCTGACACAGTTATCCTTATGAATACCAGTAGCACTCCAGAACAAAGCACGAACGAAAAAAACAGTTCGAATGAAAACAAACGCATCGTTGTACTCGATACCGAAACCACCGGTATGAATACAGAGGGTGGCCCCCACTATATGGGACATCGCATCGTTGAAATTGGTGCAGTAGAGATCATCAACCGTAGGCTGACTGGGCGTCACTTTCACGTCTATATCAAGCCCGATCGTGCGATTCAAGAAGAGGCAATTGGCGTTCACGGTATTACCGATGAATTCTTGATTGATAAACCAGAATACCAAGACATACATAAAGAGTTTCTCGACTTTATTAAAGGTGCGGAGCTGGTGGCTCATAACGCGCCCTTCGATACGGGCTTTATGGATTATGAGTTTGAGAAACTTAACCCTGCGATAGGTAAAACGGATGACTACTGTAAAGTTACCGATACCTTGGCGATGGCGAAGAAGATATTCCCAGGGAAAAGAAACAATCTAGATATCTTATGTGACCGTTATGGTATTGATAACTCACACCGTACTCTTCACGGCGCATTGCTCGATGCGGAGATTCTAGCTGACGTCTACTTATTGATGACAGGTGGGCAAACTTCGCTGCAATTTAACGCTGGCCAACAAGAAGGCGAAGGCGAAAGCATACGAAGAGCAGAAAGTGGTCGAAAATCCCTAAAGGTTTTGCGAGCTACGGCCGATGAAGTAGAAGCGCATCAAAGTCGTTTAGACCTCGTCGAGAAAAGCGGAAGCTGCCTCTGGCGTCAGTAGGGAGAAAGTATGTTAAGGGTATTGGCTACCGGTTGTTTATTGCTCTTGAGCTTTGGCTTACACGCAGCAACAGAATCTGTAATGAGTTTATTGGATAATCGCTTTCGAGTTGATCCCAGCATCGAGCAAGTTACTTTTGTAATCTATCGAGCCGATAATTCTAAACCCGTCGTCTTGGTTCGTCCTGATGGCAAGAAGTATCACGCTTTGCGTCATGCTGATAATGTCCGTTGGTACCAAGAATCGTCAATGGATATTATCTCTATCGACAATCCGATGCCGGGTCCCTGGCAAGCGGTAGGTAAAGTCTCACCTAAAAATAATATCAAACTTTTATCTCATCTGGTTTTAGACGCCAATGAATTTCCAGACAAGTTGTACCAAACCGAACACATTAAATTTACCGCTCGTTTGACATCCGATGGCAAGCCGCTTGTGCTGCGTGACTTTCTTGACCGTGTGAAGCTTAAAGTAACATTCACTAAGTTCGTCGAAAACGAAGAGTCCTTAGTGAGAGAAGCGCGGCCAATTCCGGTTGTCATGGGGGAATTTGCCGATGATGGCGTTGATCTTGACGAAAAAGCTGGAGATGGTGTATTCACGGTATCGTTGCCAATGGACATTGAGCCTGGTAAATATCGAGCTCGAATTACTTCTGGTAATGGTGTGTTCCTGCGAGCGCAAGAGCAAGAGGTCTTGGTTTACCCAACGCCAATCACCACCACCTTCATTCAGTCTCGCAAAGAAGGCTTATCTCATACCGTCGTGGCATCTGGCGAGCCAGGTATGATTGCACCGAGCTCGTTAGCAGCTCACGTTGAGTATAAAGCCCCTGATGGGTATGTGATGTATAAGCAAGGCCAAGCCGAAGCTGATGCGATGAAAGTGTCTTTAACGTTGCCTTATAATGATGATTTGGGAATTTACACTTGGTCGGGGATGGTTTATGCCACCGATGCGTCAAGCCAGCGTCCACTGATCTTCCCGATTACCGAGCAGTCGTACAGCGTTGTTCAAGAGATAGACCTAGCAGAATCTCGACGTCTTCAAGAGGAAGCTCTTGCTGAGCAGAAACGTATTGCTGAAAAATTAATGATTCTTCAAAAAAGAGAAGATGACAGGCAGCGCAGCATAATGATTATAGCGGTAGGTAATGTGGCTGCGATTTTATTGGGCTTACTGATTTGGTTTGTAATACGTAAAATCACAGCGAAGAAGAGAGCGTTACCCGAGATGCAGCTCAAGGCACCTAAGTAACTCGTCTGCATTCCTAGAGTTGTCTTGAGGTTGTTGTCTTGAGTGAGTAAACCTCGAGAGACTAAACTTAGATAGAGCAAGCCTCGAGAGAGTAAGCATTAAAATTTGTGACAATGAAGTGATGAATAAAAAAACGGGACTCATAGGAGTCCCGTTTTTGTTTCTGTCTCTGACCTTAAGCGACGTTATCAATCGATTGTTCTGGGTACTGAGTCTTTGCTGCAAGCTCCTCTGGTGAGAAGTCATCAACGTTAATTGTGTACAGTCTATGTTCCTCAGCGCTAATCAGAAGATTTGCTTCTTCTTGCATTAAGATACCTTTCTCAAGTCCCAGCTGAGCGACAAGGTCGAGTCGTAAGAAAGCACGTTTTTGATGTGTTTCTTTACAAACCTTATCAAACAGAGGTTCAGCTTGAAGAATCACTTCTAGCGCTTTTTCGATCTTGCCTACAGGGTTGTATTCCGTTGCTTCCAAGTATTGGCCACGGCCGATACGAGAGCGTGTTTCGCTTGGTGTTTGTAGGATGTGCGCGACTTGGCTATCCAGTTTGTCGTTTGGCGCACGACGGATACGACCAAATGGCATTAACACAACGCGAAGTAGTCGACCAATCACAGGGTTAGGGAAGTTCGCCAAGAACTCATCAATCGCGACTTCAGTTTGACGCAAGCTGTCTTGCATACCCCAATGGACTAATGGGAGATCTTCAGCATGGCTACCTTCGCTTTCAAAGCGCTTAAGTGTTGCTGAACCTAGGTAGAGTTGACTCAGGATATCCCCCAGTCTTGCTGACAGGCGCTCTCTGCGTTTCAGTGAACCGCCTAATACAGCCATTGAAATATCAGACAGTAGCGCTAGGTTAGCACTGTAGCGGTTCAGCTGTTGGTAGTAACGCTGTGTCTGCTTATTCGTTTTATTGGATGGTGTTGGAGCATCTGAACCACGACCGTCGGTTAAACCAAACCACAAGCTGCGGACTAGGTTACTCATAGTAAAGCTAACGTGTCCTGCTAATGCTGAATCAAACTTATCAAGTGCATCGCTGCTTTCCGAATAAGCCGCTTCCATTTCGTTCAGAACATAAGGGTGGCAGCGAATCGCGCCTTGACCATAGATGATCATTGAACGAGTCAGGATGTTTGCGCCTTCAACCGTAATTGCAATTGGTGAGCCTTGATAACCACGAGCGAGGAAGTTCGATGGGCCTAAGCAAATGCCTTTACCGCCGACGATATCCATCGCATCGATGATGCTGCGTTGGCCACGGTGAGTACAGTGGTACTTCACGATTGCTGAGATAACCGAAGGCTTTTCACCAAGATCGATACCCGCAACCGTCAGGTTACTTGCTGCATCCATTACATAGGCGTTACCTGCTAGACGTGCCAGTGGCTCTTCAACCCCTTCCATGCTACCAATGGGTTGTTTGAATTGACGACGAATACGAGCGTAAGCACCAGTTGCTAATGCTGCAGATTTAATACCACCGGTTGAGTTTGAAGGCAGTGTGATACCACGACCAACCGACAGACATTCAACCAACATACGCCAGCCTTGTCCTGCCATTTTCTGGCCGCCGATGATGAAATCGATAGGCACGAAGATGTCATCACCTTGAGTCGGACCATTTTGGAAAGGCACGTTGAGTGGGAAGTGGCGGTTACCAATCTCTACGCCTTTTAAATCGGTAGGGATAAGAGCACAGGTGATGCCAAGATCTTGTTTGTCACCAAGCAGACCTTCTGGGTCTCTCAGTTTAAAGGCTAAGCCTAAAACGGTCGCGACAGGCGCTAGAGTGATGTAACGTTTGTTCCAAGTTAGGCGCATGCCCAATACTTCTTCGCCTTGCCATTGACCTTTACACACCACGCCGTAATCTGGGATTGAGCCAGCATCTGAGCCGGCTTCTGGACTGGTCAGTGCGAAACAAGGGATTTCTTTACCTTCAGCTAGGCGTGGCAGGTAATGGTTTCTTTGATCTTCTGTACCGTAGTGCTGCAATAGCTCACCAGGACCTAGTGAGTTAGGTACGCCAACGGTTGAGGATAATACGCTCGAAACACCCGTTAGTTTCTGTAGAACTAAAGACTGAGCGTAAGCTGAGAATTCTAAACCGCCGTATTTTTTCTTGATGATCATGGCGAAGAATTTATGGTCTTTCAGGTACTGCCAAACTTCTGGTGGCAAATCGGCAAGTTCATGTGTCACTTGATAATCGTTGACCATCTCACATACTGTATTTACTGGGCCATCTAAAAACGCTTGTTCCGCCTCAGAAAGTTTTGGATCCGCAATGTTTTGAAGCTTCTTCCACTCAGGCTTGCCTTTGAACAGCTCTGCTTCCCACCATACAGTGCCTGCTTCTAATGCCTCTTTTTCCGTCTGAGACATTGCTGGTAGAACCTTCTTAAACAAAGAAAGTGCTTTTTGACTAATGAGGGTCTGGCGAATTGCTGGTACAGCAAAGATCGCTATGGCCAATAGATAACAAAGCCAACCAGTGACTGCCACGCTGCCAAACAGGGTTAATGCTACCATTGCGCCGGTTAACACAATTAACGCACGGACCAGGCTAACTCTATGGTAAAGACAGACGCCTAAGATGGCTGTCATGCCGAGTAGGGAGAGCAATATGTTCATGATCGATTTCCTTTTCAGAGATCACTTATTGTTATTAAGTTTAGGTAAGAGGTCTAATCAGTCAAGTGTAAGCAAAATATTAAATATTTGTAAAACTCCAAAGTGAATAAAAAGTGATCTCAATAGAGTTAAAGTTCTAATTGTGAGAGGTTGGTGGTGAATATTTGGACGGATCGACAATGAGAGGTTAGGGGCTGTTGATCTTCGTGGTTCAATTTTGTTCGAGATAAAATCGTTTTAGGCGCGGCGAAGAGTATGTAGCCTAGTCATTCTAAGCAATTATTCTTCAACAAAGCATAAAACGATTTTAGCCGAACCCTTCGGGCAGCCTTTGTGGTTCATTTCTACTGCGTTATTGGCTTTTCATGTAGGCTAGCTACACGTCAAAGCCTCTGCCTTGTATAAATTTCCCACAAAGATCTGCAAAAATCAGCTCGAAAGGTCAACAGACCCTAATAAAGGTGGCAATCTTTGGGCTTAAGTGTCGACACTATTTCATGTTTGTGGGTAAACTCAGTTATAAAGAGGGGAAAACCCTCAATTCTCATTTCACGCACTTTAAGTTGCGTCAAAAAACATAAGAGATAAGCCAAATGTACCAAGACCTAATCAAAAGTGAATTGAACGAAGCTGCTGACGTTCTGAACAAGTTCTTGAGTGATGACCATAACATTGCTCAAATTGAAGCTGCTGCAAAAATGATTGCAGATTCATTCAAGCAAGAAGGCAAAGTGCTTTCTTGTGGTAACGGTGGTTCACACTGTGATGCAATGCATTTCGCGGAAGAGCTAACAGGCCGATACCGCGAAAATCGCCCAGGCTTTGCTGGTATTGCGATTTCAGATCCGAGTCACCTGTCTTGCGTGAGTAACGACTTTGGCTACGACCACGTATTTTCTCGTTATGTAGAAGCCGTCGGTCGTAAAGGCGATGTGTTGTTTGGTTTGTCGACTTCAGGTAACTCTGGCAACATCCTAAAAGCGATTGAAGCTGCTCAAGCTAAAGGGATGAAAACCATTGCGCTGACCGGTAAAGATGGCGGTAAAATGGCAGGTTGTGCTGATATCGAAATCCGAGTCCCACACTTTGGCTACGCTGATCGCATCCAAGAGATTCACATTAAGATCATCCACATTGTGATTCAGCTTGTTGAAAAAGAAATGGAATAATAGTTTTACAGATATTTGGAGCCTAGGTTTGTGGCTCCATTGGTTTAAATAGGGAGTAGATTAAACCATGTGTGAATTGCTCGGTATGAGCGCGAATGTGCCAACTGATATTTGTTTTAGCTTTACTGGCCTTATGCAGCGTGGAGGCAACACTGGTCCACATCGTGATGGCTGGGGTATTACTTTCTATGAGGGGAAGGGTTTTCGTACATTTAAAGACCCTAATCCTAGTTGTGAATCAAAGATCGCTGAGCTGGTTCAAAACTACCCAATTAAGAGCCAAGCTGTTGTCAGTCATATCCGTCAAGCTAACCGCGGTGGCGTTAATCTAGAAAATACTCACCCTTTCACTCGTGAGCTTTGGGGACGATACTGGACCTTTGCTCACAATGGTCAACTAACGGATTATGATGATCTGATTAGTGGTCGATTCAGACCTGTCGGTGAGACGGACAGCGAACTCTCTTTCTGCTGGTTGTTGAAACAACTTGAAGACCGTTTTCCTGAACCTCCTCAAGATATGGAAGGTATGTTTCGCTTTGTCGCTGAGTGCTGTGACCAGTTACGAGAGAAAGGTGTTTTCAATATGTTGCTCAGTGACGGTGAGTACGTGATGAACTATTGTACGAACCATTTATACTGGATAACAAGACGCGCTCCTTTTGGTAACGCGAGCCTGATTGATGAAGATGTTGAGATTAACTTCCAAGAAGAAACTACGCCCAATGATGTGGTAACCGTCGTTGCAACTCAGCCTCTAACAGATAATGAAGAGTGGTTTAGAATGAAGCCGGGTGAGTACGCACTGTTTCATTTTGGTGAGTTAATTGGCAACAACCACCAAGCGTTGGAAGATGTCGCTTATGCTCCGAAGAAGGTGGCAAGCCAAGCGCCTACTGAACCATTGAGCTAATCTAGTCGATACTATTATTTGTCCTGATTAAAAAAGGCCGCTTACTGTACTAATAAGTCAGTGAGCGGCCTTTTTGTTTTCTGTTTTTTAAGGCTTATTCTTCCGTGATTTACTCTGGGAGAACAACCTTATTAATTACTCTTCTGCGTAACCGTGTGTACCTAATGTTTCACCGTCTAAGACAGCCTTCCCGTTTACCATCGATAAACGATCTTCAGCAAACCATTTACAAACCATCGGGTAAATACAGTGCTCTTGAGTCAGTACTCGGCTTGCTAACATGTCAGCATCATCATCTTCAAATACCGGCACCTTGGCTTGCAAGATTACAGGGCCACCATCAAGTTCTTCGGTAACAAAGTGGACGCTTGTACCGTGCTCTTTGTCTTGTGCATCAATGGCACGCTGGTGGGTGTGTAGGCCTGGGTATTTAGGTAACAGGGAAGGGTGGATGTTGACCATTTTACCAGCATAGTGACGAACAAATTCTGAACTCAAGATACGCATGTATCCCGCAAGTACGATTAAATCGGGTTGGTAAGCATCGATCTGAATCATCAATTCATGATCGAACTCTTCACGTGAACCATAGTTTTTTGGGTTCACAGAATGTGCGTCAACACCTGCTGATTTTGCTCTCTCTAGACCAAAAGCCTCTGCTTTGTTTGAGAAGACAGCTTTAACTGAAGCATCAATCATATTGCTATCGCAGGCGTCCAAAATTGCTTGCAAGTTACTTCCGCTTCCTGAAACTAAAACGACGATGTTTTTCTTAGAGTGACTGTTATTCATAGAATGGCTGTTTTTCATAGAGTGGGTCATGCGATTGATTAACTGAACTGTTTACAATGTACCTACATAAACTAAGGTTTTCTGTGGGCCAAATAGCAAAATGAGGACCATAAGGTCCTCATTGATTAACTAAGTAAGTGAGCGTATCACTTATTTGATTTCAACTTGCTCTTCGCCAGCTTCAGCGTTTGCGATCTCACCGATAACCCAAGCGTTTTCGCCTTCGGCTTTCAGCAGTTCAACCGCAGCGTCTGCTTGATCTTTAGGTAGAGCAACAACTAGGCCTACACCACAGTTGAAAGTGCGGTACATTTCAAATGTCTCCACGTTACCTTTCTCTTGTAGCCAGTTGAAGATAGCAGGCCATTCCCAGCTCTTGCCATCAATCACTGCTTTAGTACCTTCAGGAAGTACGCGTGGGATGTTTTCCCAGAAACCACCACCTGTGATGTGCGAGATAGCATGAATGTCATGCTCTGCAATCATCTTAAGTGCCGATTTGATGTAAATCTTAGTCGGTTCTAGTAGGTGTTCACCGATAGTGCGACCTTCTAGCTCTTCACTCTTATCAGCACCAGAAACTTCTAGAACTTTACGAATCAAAGAGTAACCATTTGAGTGTGGACCACTTGAGCCAACAGCGATAAGTGCGTCGCCTGCAGCTACTTTAGTACCGTCGATGATGTCAGCTTTTTCTACAACACCAACACAGAAGCCGGCTACATCGTAGTCGTCGCCTTCGTACATACCTGGCATTTCAGCAGTTTCACCGCCGATGAGTGCACAACCTGCTTGAACACAGCCTTCAGCAATACCAGAAACAACATCTGCTGCTGTATCTACATCTAGCTTACCTGTTGCGTAGTAGTCTAGGAAGAATAGCGGTTCACCACCTTGAACGATTAAGTCGTTCACACACATTGCCACTAGGTCGATACCAATGGTGTCGTGTTTTTTCAGATCCAAAGCAAGGCGAAGTTTAGTACCAACACCATCAGTACCTGAAACAAGTACCGGCTCTTTGTATTTCGTTGGAAGTTCACATAGGGCGCCAAAGCCACCAATACCGCCCATTACTTCAGGGCGACGAGTGCGTTTAACAGCACCTTTAATACGGTCTACTAGTGCATTACCTGCGTCGATATCAACACCAGCGTCTTTGTAGCTTAGAGAAGAAGTATTACCACTCACGGGATAGTCCTCGAACTTAAGTTGGATGTGAAAACGGCGCTATTCTAACAGGGCTTGATTACGAAGAGCAAACGTTTGCGCGGTTTTTTTTATTAGAATAAAGATTCTGAAATAACCCCACAGTTCGTGTATAATCTACAGGTTTGTTTAAATATTGCCGGAGTTGGAAATGAAAGTTGTTGAAGTGAAACACCCGCTAGTAAAACATAAAATTGGCCTGATGCGTGAAGGTGACATTAGTACTAAGCGTTTTCGTGAGCTAGCGACAGAAGTGGGTAGCCTTCTAACATACGAAGCGACATCAGACTTTGAAACTGAACGTGTAACTATTGATGGTTGGAACGGCCCAGTAGAAGTTGACCAAATTAAAGGTAAAAAGGTAACAGTAGTGCCAATCCTACGTGCAGGTCTAGGCATGATGGATGGTGTTTTAGAGCATATGCCAAGTGCTCGAATCAGTGTCGTGGGTATCTACCGTGACGAAGAAACATTAGAGCCTGTACCATACTTCAACAAGCTAGCATCGAACATTGATGAGCGTATTGCTCTAGTGGTTGATCCAATGTTAGCAACTGGCGGTTCTATGATTGCAACTCTTGACCTTCTAAAAGAGCAAGGCTGTAAAGTATTTAAAGTACTGGTACTTGTTGCTGCCCCTGAAGGTATCGCTGCACTAGAAAAAGCGCACCCAGATGTTGAGCTTTACACTGCTGCAATCGATGAGAAGCTAAACGACAAGGGCTACATTGTTCCTGGTCTTGGCGATGCTGGTGATAAGATCTTCGGTACTAAGTAATTCGGTTTCAGCTTAAGTTACGCTAAACCGTTTCTTAACTCGCTGAATTAGCCGTATTAATAAAAAGGGAGAGCATTCGATGCTCTCCCTTTTTTGATCTTGCTAGCTTGTGATGCTCTTAATTGAGCCTCACAAGTCTCTACAGTTTGTTGACTTGCAGTTAGTCGATTTGGGCTTTGTCTACTACGGTGTTGTCGCCTAGCTCTTCAGGAAGGACTAGGTTCAGTAGAATAGCAACGATACCGCATAAGCTTACGCCTTGCAGGCTAAAGTCGCCGATGCCAAATGCCATGCCGCCAATACCGAAGACCAAAGTAATGCCGACAATCACAAGGTTGCGTGATTTGTGTAGGTCAACTTTGTTCTGAATTAGAGTATTCAAGCCTACCGTTGCGATTGAACCAAACAGTAGAATCATGATGCCGCCCATCACAGGAACTGGGATCGTTTGTAATAGAGCGCCTAGCTTACCTACTAATGCTAGAACAATCGCTGTTACTGCAGCCCAAGTCATGATCACTGGATTGAATGCTTTGGTCAGCATTACAGCCCCCGTTACTTCACTGTAGGTTGTATTTGGTGGAGCACCCAACATAGAAGCAGCAATCGTTGCCACGCCGTCACCAGTTATTGTGCGGTGTAAACCTGGCTTCTTAAGGTAGTCTTTACCGGTTACATTCGAAATAGCAAGCATGTCGCCAACGTGCTCAACAGCAGGTGCAATTGCTACAAATACCATAAAGAAGATAGCGTTGATGTTGAACTCTGGCGCTGTGAAGTTAGGTAGAGCTAACCAAGCGGCCTGAGCGACAGGGGTAAAATCAACGACACCGTATACTAAGCTCGTCACATAACCCGCAACAATACCGCCGAAGATCGGCAGCAGCTTAAGAAAGCCTTTCGAGAAAACACTGATGACAATCGTCACAAGTAATGATATCGATGAAATCCATAATGCTGCGTCTGCATCAATAAGTTGAACCGCACCATCGCCTGTTTTACCTAGCGCCATGTTTACCGCAACAGGCGCAAGACCTAAGCCGATCACCATGATTACAGGGCCAACTACGACTGGTGGAAGCAGTTTGTGGATAAAGGCTACACCACGTACCTTAATTAAGGCACCCATTAATACATACACAACACCTGCTGCCATAAGGCCGCCCATGGTTGCACCTACACCCCAAGTTTGAATGCCAAACATGATAGGTGCGATGAATGCAAAAGAAGACGCAAGGAAAATAGGTACTGAACGGCGTGTAATAAGTTGGAATAAAAGGGTACCGATACCTGCCCCAAAGAGCGCTACGTTGGGATCAAGGCCTGTCAGCAGGGGCACCAGTACAAGTGCACCAAAAGCGACAAATAGCATTTGCGCACCTTGCAGAGCATTTTTCATGTTATGTCCTTAAAAATGGTCGTTATATGAAAAGCGAAAAATAAAATTCGCGGGATTCTATCACTTGGCAATCGGTTGCTATGTCAGATAGATCAAATTTATTTATATTAGTTATGTTTATCTCTATCAAAATAAGAAAAATTCAGTTTACAAGTGAACGATTTATCATGGTCAGGTGATATTTTGTGGTTATTAAACACAGTGGGTGCTAACGACCTTGCCCCTCAATCCATAGTTGCTTATCATCAAGGCACAAGCTTTGAATATTAGGATCAATATGCGCTACATAGCATTGTTGTTGATGGGACTATTAGCCTCTCCGAGTTATGCCTTAACTCAAGTAGATATCTTTAGTGCTGAAGTTGCGATTAACGCTGAAGACAAACAACCAGAACAAGTGGCAAGAAATACTGGCATGGAGCAGGTATTGATACGTGCGACTGGCCAAACTGATGTCGCGTCGAATGAGACGATTCAAAAGGCGATGCGTAAGAGTGCGCAGTACATGTCTCAAATGAGTTTTGGCGAAAGCAATGACCAATCAACATTGCGTATGCGTTTTAACGGTGCTCAAATTCGTTCACTACTGACTCAAGCGCAATTACCGTATTGGCCTGATACTCGCTCAAATATTCTTGTTTGGCTGGTAGAAGAGAGTAACTACGACAAGAACATTGTCTGGGAACACTCCAACTCACTGTTAGCTGTAGGCTTACAAGCCAATGCAAAAGAGCGCGGTTTGCCTTTGATGTTTCCTGTTGGTGATTTTGATGATGTTACGGGAGTGGCCACCTCGGATTTGTGGGGCAGCTTTGTCACACCGATTAGCAACGCGAGTCAACGTTACCCTGTTGATGCTGTTTTGGTGATTAAGGCACAGTCTTCTGGATTACGCTGGACTTTGTATGATCAAAAACCAAACCAACTGACGAGCGCGCCAAAATCGCCTGTGAGTGGTTCGGTATCGGGCAACAGCGCGACGACTTCTAAGAAGCTTGTTGACCAAATCAGTAACTACTACGCGAGTAAGAGTGCAGTAACGGTTGCGAGTGAATCTTCGGAATCAATCTTAACGCAGTTTATCAGCCTGAATAACGCGCAAGACTTCTTCCAATTGGAGAATGCACTGAAGCGTCTAAACTCGGTGGCAAGCTTAGATATTCTACAAATTCAAAACAATGAAGTGACGTTCCGAATTCATTTGTTATCGACCCAACAAGAGTTTGAACAAGAAGTTGAAAGCATTCGCCAAGTCGCGAAGGTTGAAGAGTCTTATATCGAACCTGAAGTGAGCCCAGAATTTGAAACTCAAGACAACACAATGTCTGTAGGTGATGATTCAACAGACGCTGCTGAAGTCGTTGGTGACGAAACTGACTCTGGCGTACAAGTGATTAAGGGCAACGAGGTATCTGAGGATGCTGAGCTAACGCCTGACACAACGTTAGAGGATTCTAGTACAGAAGATCTAACCATCACTGCGCCAGTACATGCTAAGCCAAGCTTAGTATACGAATGGGTTCGCTCGTAATCGTCTACCGACATGACAGATTGATATGAAATCACGAAAAAAGCCCTGCAAGAGAAATCTCGCAGGGCTTTTTGTTTATCTGTTGCCATGTCAGATCTAGAGCATCGAATCAATATTATTGCTCGAATTTAGCTTTCTCTTTCTTTTCTACTTCGGAAAGGCGCTTCAACTTGATGCCTAACTCTTTGGCTCTAAAACGGGTAAATAATATATTGCCTGCGAAGCCTAGAGTCGTCAAAAGCAGTTCTACAGCGGCTAACAAGCGCTCTCCACCGTCTACATACATAATAGTTAACGCGTGTAGGAAGTAGAGCATTAAGACGAAATTCGCCCAAGCATGCGTATAAGGTTTGCCCGATAATATTCCCGGTAATGGTAGTAACAGCGGTATAGCCCAAGCAATCGCCAGTGTTACATTACTGAGGTGAGGGTGCGGTGAAAGTGTCATCTGCCAAGCAACCACCCAGAATAAAAGCGACAAATTGCCTGTTAAAGCAAGGTAGCGAAATAGCTTGGTTTTGGGAGACATCGGTCTCTCTGACATATACATCATTGAGGCATTCCCTTCTGGTTAATAGCGATGCGCGCTACGCGTTTGCCTAGGTTTTTCGCCAACTCAATTTCTTCTTTGCTTAATGAAGCGCTCTCTCCAGTGCTGCTTGCACCGTAAGGTGTGCCACCGGTTTGAGTGGTGTGCAGCGCAGGTTCTGAATAGGGGATGCCCACGACTAACATGCCATGATGAAGTAGAGGCAGCATCATGCTTTGCTGTGTCGTCTCTTGACCACCATGTAGTGATGAAGAGGAAGTAAATACACAACCTGGTTTATCGATGAGATCGCCATTAATCCATAACGATGTTGTGCTATCCCAAAAGTGCTTCATTGGCCCTGCCATATTGCCAAACCATACCGGGCTGCCGAGTGCTAAACCATCGCAAGAACGGAGATCTTGTAAGGTCGCAATAGGATCTGTTGGTTGATAGTGCGAATCCGGCTGCTCTTCTACCGTATACACGTTGTTCACCGTTCTTAGCATGGCTTCGCAGTTCGGGATGGATTCCACCCCACGAGCGATTTGCCTTGCTAGCGCTTGGGTGTTGCCGTGTCGACTATAGTAGAGAACAAGAATGTTGATGCTCATATTGGATTACAGAATCTCTAGTACTTGTTCTGGTGGACGACCAATTTTTGCTTTGTTGTTCGCGACAACCACTGGGCGTTCAAACAGTTTTGGATTCGTTGCCATCGCAGCGAAAAGATCTTCATCAGTCACTGATGCGTCACCAAGGTTCGCTTCTTTGTAATCCGCTTCTTTGGTACGCATCATGTCGCGAACACTCTCAAAACCAAGCTGAGTGAAAAGCACTTTCAGCTGTTCAACAGTCAAAGGCGTATCTAGGTATTTGATCACCTCTGGCTGTACGCCGTTTGCTTCAAGCAGTTCGAGAGTTTGACGGCTCTTTGAGCAGCGTGGGTTATGATAAATCACGACAGACATGGTTCTTCCTCATTATTGTTTTTGATTTAATAGTTCAGTCGAAGCCAACTGAGTGGCTTCTTATTGTGTAACGTCGAGCTTTCTTTGTATTTTGGCAACGAGCTTCGCTACCAGTCATTATACTTATTGCAACGATAAGAAGCGTTCGCGCTGTATCATTAGTTGATCAATTCGAGCGTCATAACGTGCTTGTTTTAGGCTGCCTAGTTCCGCGATTTGGCTCGCCTGCGTGTAGTACTGAATCGCTTTGTTCCAGTTGGCTTGCAGTGCCAAGATCTCTGCCCTAGCAGACAGTTCTTCATCGCTGTTACCAAGGTTTGTATTTGCCTTTGAAAGCAGGTACCACCCATTGGTGTCATTCGGGTTATCGTGCGTGTAACGTTGCAACACGCGAACGGCTTCCTGTAGGTCTTCATTTTCGATCAGTGCATTGGCGTAGTTTATGGTTAGAACTGAGTTGTTTGGTTGACGCTCAAGTGCTGACTTAAGTTCTTTAATCGCAATCTCAGGCTTTTTCTGTTCAATGTGCAGATCTGAAATAGCATCCATATAGAACAAGTTGGTTGGGTCGCTATTCATCAGCTTGGTCAGAATTGGTTCTGCTTTATCTAATTTTTTTGAATCTAGGTAAACCAGTGCTTGCCCATACTCTAATGATGGAACCAAGGCTTTGGGGGCTTTCTTCAGCTTTCGCTCAAACCAATCAAGAGCTGCATCATTATTGATACCAGCATAGCGCGCAACAATACGGGATCTTGCTAAATGGTAATCCAATGACGGAGCCAGTTTTAGTGGGGTATAGCTACGAGCACGAGCGCGTGAATCTGTGATTCGGTCTTCAGGCAATGGGTGAGTTAATAGCATTGGTGGCGGTGTGCTTGCATAGCGGTATTCATCAGCTAAGCGGCCAAAGAAACGTGGCATAGCGTTTACATCGAACCCTGCTTTTGCCAGCGTGTTGATGCCAAAGCGGTCGGCTTCTTTTTCATTACTTCGGGTGTAGTTTATTTGGCTTTGCATGTTACCAGCAGTTGTTGCAGTGATCGCTGCGATACCGGCTTCTGGTGCTGCAATCGCTAATAATACAGAAGCGGCCAGTGCTGCGATGGTTGCAGGAGAGCGGCGAGCTTGATCTTCCATACTACGTGCTAAGTGACGCTGGGTAACGTGCGCGATTTCGTGCGCCAATACGGAAGCGAGTTCACTTTCAGACTGTGCATGCAAGAACAAACCTGAGTGCAAAGCAACATAACCACCAAAAAAAGCAAAAGCGTTGATGTTTCGGTCACGGATCATAAAGAACTGGAAAGGTGTCTTTACATCATTTGCGTTCGCGACAAGGCGATGGCCAAGCGTGTCAATGTATTGGTTTAGAACCGGGTCGTTTACGATAGGCTGGCTGCTTCTGATGATGCGCATGTATGCATCACCATAGATAAGTTCTTGGTCGATAGTGAGTGTGCCGCCAGCCGCGGTGCCGATATCGGGTAGCTCCAAACCATTGGTATTTGCCAACGTTGGAGTGCTTAATGTAGCTGCGATGCATAAGCAAGCAATTGAGCGAGCGCGTTTAAACATATTAGTCAGTAATACTCCGTTTCTTCTGACAGTAAGACAAGTGCAATGCAAATTGGTTCTCTATCTGATTTAACCTTTACCAAGTGCGTGCGCTATCATGAAGGAAGATGAATGAATGATGGCGCGTTTTCAAAAACAGATTACAATACGACCCTTATAATAAGCATCGAGCTAAAGAATGACACCTAATATTCTAGATTTACGCCAAGAGCGCTGTCCAATGGCACTATTATTAGCCAAGCGTCACAGTGTAAAGTTAGAAGTAGGGCAATCATTGTCAATTTATGTCTCTGATAACAGCTCGATGAAAGATATTGTTACTTTTTTGTCTAAGCAAGCCTATGACGTCATCGTAGAGGTTTGCTCTAATTACCATCATCTCCTCGTCACTAAAAAGGAATTGCAGTCAAATGCTTGAAATGGTCAATCGTTGGTATAAACGACGTTTCTCTGATCCCCATGCTGTCAGCTTGGTTGCCATCATTCTCTTCGGCTTTATAACGATCTACTTCTTTGGTCACCTCATTGCCCCACTTTTGGTGGCTATTGTTTTGGCTTATCTGCTTGAGTGGCCGGTTACTCAACTTCAAAGACTCGGTGTTCCAAGAACCCCATCAGTGATGTTGGTGATTTTAATGTTCTTTAGCGTGATGTTACTTGCGCTGTTTGGTCTAGTACCAACGATTTGGGAACAGGTAGGTAACCTTATCAATGATATTCCAAGCATGTATGGTGGCTTACAGAAGTTCATCGCAACCATTCCTGAGCGTTACCCTGAACTAGCAAACCTGCAGATCGTTGAATCGATTGTGTCTAATGCGAAAAACAAAGCATTAGGCTTTGGCGAAAGCGTTGTGAAGGGCTCTTTAGCTTCTCTTGTTAGTTTGGCGACGCTTGCGGTTTACCTGATTCTTGTACCGCTGCTGATTTTCTTCCTTTTGAAAGACAAAGAAGAGATGATCAGTATGGCTAGTGGTGTTCTGCCTAAGAACCGTCGTCTAGCGACCAAGGTTTGGGTTGAGATGAACCAACAAATCTCAAATTACATTCGCGGTAAGGTGCTCGAGATTTTGATCGTCGGTGGTGTCAGCTACGTAACCTTTGCGATTCTGGATTTACGTTATTCAGCACTGCTGGCTGTTGCGGTTGGTTTCTCGGTATTGATTCCTTACATCGGTGCGGCGGCTGTGACCGTTCCAGTCGCGATTGTTGGCCTGTTCCAGTGGGGCTTAGAACCTCAGTTTTATTGGTTGCTTCTCGCTTACGGTATTATCCAAGCGTTAGATGGTAACGTGCTGGTACCGGTTCTTTTCTCGGAAGCGGTAAACCTACACCCAGTAGCGATTATTGTAGCGGTGTTGGTGTTTGGCGGACTGTGGGGGTTCTGGGGCGTGTTCTTTGCGATCCCTCTAGCCACGTTGGTGAAAGCGGTTTGGAATGCCTTACCGAGCCATGCTCTCGATGATGATCCCGAACATCAATCGTAATTGAACGCGCTATCAATTTGAATAAGTGAAAAAGGCCGAATATCCATGATATTCGGCCTTTTTGCATTTGGCTTAGTAGTGAGTAGCGTATTAAGATTCGCTAGGTGCGAATTTAGAGAATCAACTCACTAAAATCGACATTAAGCTTCTGGGTTGAAGTAATCTAAAACCACTTCGTGGTGAGTCTTGGTTTTGAACTTGTTGAAGACGTGTTCAATCTGACCTTCTTCATCAATTAGAAAGCTAATACGGTGCAGACCATCGTACACTTTGCCCATATGCGACTACCCTTGGGAATATTCTATGACATAAAAATTGACTAATGTTTAATAAGTCTTTACTTAACAGTGGCTTAGTCTTGTTAATTTTCTTTTTAATCCTAATTATGGTAGCTGTCATAATTTTTTGTAAATGAGGCTAACTTTGACGAGTTTAGGAGTAAAAGTTTGTCATAAAAATATTAGGTAAGGTAAGGTATGAAGTGAAGTCAATAGGGGATACGACAGAATTACTTGGTGAGCACAAACACGTTAGTGCCGTTCTAAGATAGTTTTGTTGGATTAAAAAAGTATCTTGAATCCGTGAGCACTTCTATGACGAAGTTTTACAATTAGTTTTGTATTAAAAACTAAAAGGAGTTCATATGATAGATGTCGATGCTCTTATAAAAGAGCGTAGAGAAGAAGTTATCGAGAAAGCTAAAAAGGCTTTAAAGCGAAACGATAAAGTTGTAAATAAGGCAAGGGAATATGTCAAAGCACAAAGGGGGCAGAAAATCCTCCACTGAGCTAAATGGAGGGTTTTGCTCCCGTTAGATAGTATTATACCAAGAAACATCGTAACTGTTTTCCTCAAGGGCTTCGAGTACTAATCCAAGCTCCTTGGACACGGCATCACAATGGCAACAGAGTTCTAAGATCTTATCTAAATCTCCCCTGTTCTCTTGCAGGTACTCTATCCTATCATTCGCGCAGTGTAGGTCTCGTGATAGGTATTCAGCTCTTAGTAATAGCTCATTATCAGATAAAAACGGGCTGCGGTAAGGGTTGTTGCTTAGTTCTAGACTCATAAATGGTCTCCTGTGTTATGAATGAAATCGTTCTTCTTATGTGCTGCTCATCACTAAGCAAAAAATGCTAGTGATTATCTTTAAAAATACACAGTAAGAAGTTGAATTAGTGATTTCATCTTTTACAGATACCGCGAGGTGTATTATCCACAGATAATAGCTCAATACAAATTATTTATGGATTTAGATGAATAATCTCATAAATTAAAACATTTTAAATCAGCAGTTTAGATTCATCATTTGTAGCTCGCTTTAGGAACTAACGAACGAGATTACAGCTAGAGTGAAATTGTGTGAGTAGTGACAGATAGTTTGAAGTTGTGCTCGTAATAAACTTCTGGGGTTGACAGCTACCTGTATTCTATAAACGTATAACTTTCATTGAGTTAAAGCTCATTAACAGGGTGTAGGCGAGAAAACGGGTCAACAGCGAAAGATTTGGATATTTGTGAGTTATGACTACTAGCTTATTTCTCTTGCTCAGATATTCTTTGGTATCCCAGAATTTGATAACCGCCACTATCAATGATTATCTACTTGTATGGGAGTGGGCAAAAGTTGGCGGTGAACAATAAGCTCTGTAATGGTTTCGAATCTTTTGAAAACTATTCTCTCTCCCTTAACTTCACTGAGCCTGTTAATAGGGAGAAAGAAAGGTCTATAGCTAGTTTTAGGGAACAAGCTTCATGATCTAGTGGAGCTCAATACACAGAACAAAATGACCTCTCAACATAATTGTATAAAAGGCCGTTCGCAGTTTTCTTTTATATGATAACGGTTTGGAGCATTATCGCCAAAATGAAGAGCACTAATGTCTGTTAAATTTTGCCAACAGGCTTTTCAATTTTTCGTCTGAATTATCGACTAGCAACTGTGTCAATTCAGCAGAGGTACAGCTTAGTTGTTGATCAAGGTCGTCCAATACTACATCTAGCTGAGCGGGGGATTTTACCGGTGATTGAATTCGGTTCTGTACCTGCGCCCACAAGTGAGCTACTTGTTCTGGATCAGTAGTAAAATAACCTATTGGTAACGTTAGACCAGCAAATCCAAGCGATGGGTCTAATGCTGCATGGTACTGAACTACGGCCATACCATGCTCACCAGGAAACACCAAAATTTCAAGGTGTGAATCAGAGCGGCCTTCTTGGAAGGTCCTTAGACTATTGTCAGTACGATTACCAAACATATGAGTGAGTAGACGTTGAGAACGATAGTCAGCATCGCATTGAAATACTAAGTTAAGTCGGCAATTACGCTCGCCATCTCTCAGCTCAGAGTTCATTTGTTTCATAAACGACTCAAGACCTAGGCTGGCTCCAAACAATTCATTTGTAGCTCCGAGCCAAACTCCTTGATGCATCTTCTGGTTGCGTGGCAGGCGTTTAGCCCACTTAATCAATGTGTCTCGATTTGATGCAGCATAGACCGGACCAAGCATCATACGCTGCGTCGTGCTGTTACCATATCCAGTTTTTCTTCGTTGGCGGTCATGTAATAGGTGCCCAAGCTCCAACTTACCACGACGTCCGATGTATCGTTGAACCACCGTATCCTTTGCCAAGTCACAATAGTCTTCAAGCGACGAAGTCGTAGACTCTAGCTCTCGCTCATGTAACCAGTTAATCGCTTCTGTTTTGAGACCAGAGCTTTCCATCAAGCGAGTGTGTTCTAAACTATAATCCATCAACTGTGCGTCTAGGCGCACTCCGTTTAATGGGTCTGAATGAGCATGGATATCAAGTGAAACTTGCTGCTTCAACCCTGACCGTCCAACAGAAGCACGATTCACTCGATAGAGTCGGGCTTTAGAGCTGCGAAGTGCTCGCTTGCTCTTGATATCGGGTAAACAAACCTGAAAACGGCGGAATTGCTCAGATATCAGGTCAGTAAAATCGTTACGATTTATCCTACGAGCTAACTCGGGTAGCCCTTTCTGCAAATCTGCATTACACTTTGGTTGAATATGCCCTGTACAGAGGTCTACAAAAGTAAAGTCACGATGGTTTTCCACATCTTCAATCGCAATCCCTTCATCCGAAGCCCCCTCTCGACGTTGCATCGTCAACTTAACAGTAGTCGCAATATCGCCTTGGTCATTGTATCGTACAAGGCCAGTGTCTATCATCTCATCAACCAATACTTGTCGCTCATCGTCAGCAAGTCCGAAAAAGCCTCCAAGTTCAGAGGGTGAAACCGTTTCAAGCTGTGCCACTAGTAGAAGTGCCGATTCAAGTACTGCCGTTAATGTAGCTTTATGGGTAACATCAATGTCTAAGCTGACCTTCTGCGCAGGTGCAAGTAAGGTAATACTCTGAAGTAATCGATCATAATCATCCGGCAACTCCACCAGTCGTTGCGTTTTTCTATTCAAGGTTAGGGTCTTATTAGACATTTTCGATCTCCACCGTCTCAGAACAAGCGTTATTAACTAGATCTGCTGCACGAATGATTTGGTATTCACTACCATCAGAATTAGGTTGTTCATTAATATAGTTAAAGACTCGAGCTAGTGGGTTAGAGGCATTCGTCTGTCGCCACATACTCCCAGCTCCAACTATCAACAGACGCTCCTTTGCCCTAGATAGGGCAACATTAACCCGAGCGTTATCTGTCATGAATCCACCTTTTTGCTCTGTATTATGGCGTACTAAACTCAGCAAGATAATTCGGTTCTCAGATCCTTGGTAGGAGTCAATCGTATCAATTTTTATCATTGAGCGAATTGGCATAGCCCATGACTCCGACTCTAATCGGTTCTGAAGGAGATCCACCTGTTTTCGATAGCCTGTAATTACTCCAATAGCAGGAGTAGTATCCTTGTCATTCCACTGACGCAGCTGTGCCATAGCCTGTTCATCGTCAACCAGTTGCCTCAACAGGCTACACATCAGATCAACTTCTACTTTATTAGCAACCCCTTTGTTAATACTCGTTTCCAGGGTTTTACTGTCAGAGGTATCGATCCAAGATACAGTACGATCCCATGGACTTGGCAGCGAAGACATCCAAGCTGGAGCAACAGGTCGTCCAGTTGAAAGCGTACCGTCATAAAAACAGTGACTGATAATCTCACCAATCGCAGGTGCCATCCTGTATTGCTTCGAAAGCATATGACCATCATTTAGAGAATATGCACGTTCAAAGTCTGTTCGTTTTACCTCAGCCTCATTAAGACCTAAGTCACGAGCAACTTGACGAACATGACTTACATCATAGCTAGGAGCTAACTGCTTATAGTCTCCGACTAACAATACCCGTTTTGCGCTTTGCATAGCTATCGCTAGTTCAGAGAACGTAGCTCGTGCGGCCTCATCAATTACCACAAGGTCGAAGGCACTTTTGTCTAATTGATATCCACCATGCCCTATACCTACTAGAGTTCCAACAACCAGTTGACGGGTACGAGCGGCAAACGCAGCGTAGCCAGTCTCGTCCGTAGCCAAACGTTGATACCAGTGGTGGGCTACCTTAAGTACCTCAGCCATCCGTTCAATACGTTGTGGATTATTTATCTGATGTCGTTCTGCGATTATGTTGAGTACTGCGAGCAACGGTTTTTTGTGACTTAACACTTGAATTGGCATATCGGTAAATGCTGACAACCGACCGGTTAAAGCGTCTGTCAGACTTTCTAAGCGACGTCCAGCCGCTAAGCGAACCTCTCGTTTATGTTTTGGCAATTTTTCCAATTCGACAATATCTTGCTGAGCGTCCCTTGCTTCGTTTCGTGCTGGCGTGAACTCGAATAATTCACGACCGCATGCTCGATATAGTGCAGCAGACTCTAACACGAATGCCTCGGGCAACTTCAAACGAGCTGACAGTGCTAACAGCCTAACTTCCAAATCTCGATGAAATGCGGTTCGGGCTTGATCCTGAAGGGCATTGGTGTGAACATCCAACATGCCTTCGTTGATTCGACGACGTTCTCCTAAACGAACGATGCTTGGCAACTTAAAGTCCGTGGATTGCTCTTGGCGCTTAAAACTCAATTCACGCACACGGTTGGCGACTTCATCGACCGCTGTATGTGATTGACTCACAACAAGTACGCGCCGAACGTCAGCATCATTAAGTAGGTAATCTAGAGTTGCACTTAGTAGTGTGGTTTTACCTGTACCTGGTGGCCCCATCAGTACACTAAGTGGGTTTTGTAACAAATACAAAAATGCAGCTCGTTTAGATTCATCTAGTTCATAGCTATTGATTTGTTCATCCGACGGTAACGGAAATGCCGGCGGCTTCTCACCATGTGAGCTATTAATAAACCGGTCAGTTAAATCTCGCATCACTGCATCACCAGCAATAATACGCGACAGAGCACGGTTTCGTCGTTCCCAGCTAACATCACTTCCTGAGTTAGAAAGGGTCAGGACGGTATCTTCTCTTATGTTTTGTAAACGAAAGTAGTTCCCTCGGTTGTCATCCCAAAACACCAATACGCCGTTACCAGATTTAGCAACATCCAGTTGACCGAAGTTAGTTTCATGGTCATCTGCTGTCACGTTGATCACATCGTCATCAGTAAACTCTAAAGCGTCGATGTTTTCATTAATCTGTACATATACGACTCCATCACGCTCTTTGGGACTAGCTATAACTGTAACGGTAGGCAAAGCCTCACGTTCTACCTCTACTAATCGTTGCCAAAGGCGCTTAAGGCTTTCCTCTTGCTCACCAGTAACCGCCGTCGGTACATCCTTCACCGCCGGACTAGTGTCCAGAGCATACTGCACTACCTGAAGGGATTTTAAAAAACCTAATAAGTCATTGTTTGTTGAGCCATATTCGCCTTTTTTAAGCAAAAAGGGCTGTTCCACCGACATTGAACTATTACCATTTTTATGATTGTTACGGGTGTCATAAACCATTTCTCCCGTACCTAAACGATCGTAGTATATACGCTGAACTGTGAGGCTTTCTCCATCAACCTTGATGATTAGTGTTAGCTTATGTGAAGCTCCATAGAAGCGTAATCGCAACGTAGTGTCACGCTTGTGGTAGCGCGCCGTCAGATGGTAGATGTTAGAGTCCAACTCAAACAATTCACCTTTCTCATTAGGGAGAAATGAACTCTCGATAACTAAAGGCTCAACTTCGATCGCTTCTGGTTCGTTTGCATGAACCATAGTGCGTCGGAGCATATCCAGACTTCGAGGTACAACGTTGTTGTCACCTAGTGCATTACGGATTTCCCCGCGTACTTTGTTGGCTCCAGGATGATTACAAGCAGCAAACAATTCATCTACTATCATGTATACAGCATAACGATCTCGTGCAGTCGCACTTACATCAGTGATAGGCGCATATTCAGAGTTAGTAGGCGAAAGACCATCTAGATCTAAATCAAACATATCTAGAAATAGGATGTTCAACTTATCACCTTCCGTCTGTACCAGTAGGTTTTCAGGTTTCAGGTCACCATGACTAAGGTCCAAATCATGTAGATTGTGCACAGCACGTATTAAGGCATCCGCTAACTGGTAACGATCGTCATAACTACGCTCAGGAAGCTCCATCCATTGTTCTAAGTTTTGTCCAGGAACATAAGATTGAACAACATGAGTTCCCATCATTCCGCAGCCAAATTCAACTAGCGATGGAATTGGTAAAACATTACTAGAGGCTACAGCACAGCGCTCAAGGAAATGCAATAATCGCTGAGACTGACCATGATTGTCCTTATTAGGGCGAGCATTCATATAAATACGAACTGTACAAGGTTGTTCATCAGCTGTTTGTGAGCGAAAATCCACACGTTGACGCAAAGGATCCGTATTAGGAGCCTCTATGTGTGGATAATCCGTCATTGGCATAGCGTTAGTACTAAATGCAGCTAATGCATCAAAAACTCTAGCTCTATCTTCACTAGTATCGAAGTTTTGAAAGTTAAGGGTTCGTGTCAGGGTCTCCAGCATTGCACCCGCATCGGTGTGACGCTCTGAGGAATTATCTTTGAGGCATTTCTGAATGAAGTCATCCAATTTTCCATCGAAAGGGTCATTGAGTGGCGACTTCCATTGCGGCGGTTTGTCATGAGGTAAAGTCAAGACCTCCCCAAAAGCAATTTGGTAGCACAATACCCCTAATTGGAAAACATCTATCGCTTGCCCTAATACCTGAGACCTCCCTTGGTCATCTTCAGGTAGTACGATACCTGTTGTATCTAACTCCTGACGCATGTCGCTGATGCTTTTGCAGCCCAATTCTGGAAATTTAGCGCTAGTAAGACCACTAACAATGATGGCATTTCGCTCTCGATCCCACCACAAACGTTTAGCACTCAAGTCGCGGTGGTATACCCCCATAGCATGCATACCGGCAAGCGGGGTTAGTAAAGAACGCAATAATAAAGTACGTTCTTCAGTCGATAGTTTTGATGAAACGAGGTATTCGTCCAGACGTTCAGCCAAGCGAGGAAGCTGATAAACTTCAGCCATATTAACGGTCAGGGTGTCTTCCTGTAGGTTGTGTTTTGGCTCTAAAAAGTAATCCTTACCCAATTGACGGTTAGTTCGGCGGATATGTCGTTGCGTTCGATCTTCACGTAGGCCATAGAAAGCCCGCACAGACATGTCTGTCCCGACATGAGCCATTTTTGTAAAGTCCCATATCCGTATCTGGCTTTTATCATCTGAGTCACGTTCATGCTCACCATCAAACTCGCAATAAAAGTTGTTAGGGCCTTTAAGTTTTGGGGTCTTTTCACTGAGCACGTAGCCAGCCTCAAGCCTCTGGCGAAGCTGGACATGATTGCCACCGCGTTTCCAGTTTTCAAAAGTCGCGATTTGTCCAGGTGCACAAGGACGTTTTTCAGGATGACGTTGGAAATACCCTTCAGCCTTGGTTTTTGGCATCATATCAAAGTAAGTGTCAAGATCCTTGATGGCTAAAAACTCATCAATAGTCAGTACAAAGCCCTTATCTTTGGGAGATTTCTGCGTAATTTCCGCATCGCCAGTAAGAACGACTAAAGCTTGAATTTCGTAAAACGTATTACCCCAAAGAGTACGTGATTCCTCATCAAACATCGATTTAATACGTTGTGCGTGTTCTCGTTTACGGTCTATCGGAGAGCCATGTTTGATTTTACGACCTTTGGGGGTAGTTTGAATCCAATGTTGGTCTTCCATGTGGATCTGGCCATGGAAGTTCTTCAGCTCAACCATCAAGATACGGTCTTCAGCAAAGATCAGTACATCAAACTCCAGGCTCTTGCGATTTTTATCTACTAATAAAATGCCGGCATACCCAACCCAGTGATCGGGTAAAGCTCGCTCTATAGCAAGAATGGCTTCATGTTCGTTTAGGTGTAGGCCATCTGTTGCCGCAATATGTATTTTCATTGGGTTGCCTCCTGTAGAGAAAAAACAGGGGTGCATAGAAAAGAGGTGTCCGAAGACAGAGGAATCTTTTGAGCGGCGCTGTGCTGCAACGTGGGTGCAGTGTAACCTTGGCTCAAAAGACCAACAAAGTTTAGATTCATATTGTCGTAGGATTCATCAGTGGGGGTACGTCCCACAGCTCCCGCCTAATGCGAAAACCTCTGACTTCCCCCTAAATAGGAGTATTTACAATAACATAATACCTTTTTATTTCAAATACACCATACTATTAATGTGGTCAACATTAGTTTTACGGCTAATTTATTCTGATAAGGAAAGATGTAAAAATTACCAATTGAATTGTCTCACTGAGACCATGCGATAGGCGTAGACGTTTGCTTCTTCATTTTGAACGAAAAACATTCTGCTTGAGTATTTCTATGGTTCAGCGATCTCCTGAGCGATTCGGGAAAAGTAGTAGCGTAACAAATGTGGCCAAATGACTAGAGCTTTTTCGATAATTAAAAGTAAGTCAAATACCAGCATCAATTTTGCACAGTAAAGTTAATGTAAAACACTATGAGGTACTTTTGAGCTTAAAAGTGCCATGGCTCAAGAATCTGGCTGCAACGGCTTTGGATAGAAATGCGCTAGAGCAAAAATCGAAAGCTGAGTAGTGGGATGAGAAAAAATATGGTGCTCAAATAAAGTTTACCCTTACCTCACATATCCATGTTAACAATCAATATCATGAGTTCGGAAACTATGAAATAAACAAGTAACTGATACCGAGAAGATCAAGAAAGAGCTTGATCTATTGACTGATGATTAACTACCTACAGTTGTGACTTTTTTCACAAAGTCCTGATTTTTACAGGGCTTTGTGTTTTCTCCTATTGAAATGATATACAACGGACACCATATCGTTATTGCCTATTTCACAGGATAAGATTATGAATACTAAGAAAACCTCTAAATCAGTTGCTTCAAAAGCAGCTAAGGCCCTTTCTGATCCTAATGCTTCAAAGATTCAAAAGTCACTAGCTGCTAGCGCAATGACTCAAGCTAGTTCATCAAAGCAAACAGGCAAAGAGATGGAGACTAAAGCCTCAAAGGTTATTCAGTCAGACAAATACAGTGTCGATACCAAAGAGTTTGCTGCTTCGGTGCTAGCTCAGTCAAACAAGAAGCGATAGACAATATGATTAACGGCATTAATAAAATCAAGAGTCTTCGCTCATTCGGAATTTATGAGAATTACATCAATGATGGTTGTGATGAGTTTGCGAAATTTAATCTTATCTATGGTTGGAACGGTTCAGGTAAATCGACATTATCTCGATTGTTCCGTTGTATTGAAAACAAGAGCTTAGATGGCACCAACTACACCGAGTCAGCATTTGAAATCGAGTACAGCTTGGATGGTCAAGCTCAGAGTGTCCTCACTCAACAAAACCTCTTTCAGAATCAGCTAAACATTCGGACATTCAATAATGATTTCGTTCGTGAAAACATCGATTGGAGTGGCACTGTTAAGAGTATACTGCTTGTTGACCAGCAGAAAATCGAAGAACGAAAGCAATTAGATGAACAGAATAAAACTCTCAAACTAAAAGAGTCAGCTTCAGAAAAAGAAACAAAGATAGCTGATGACCTCGATACCGAGATTAACAAATTCCTGTCACGCACAGCGAAGAGCATCAAGACGAGCTTAAAGGTAATAGGGACCGAAGATAGTAAGTACCTTAACTACAACAAAACCTCACTTGAAAATTTGATTAGAACTAGCTCTGCGGAAGTTGTGGATTCTGCGTCAGTTCTTACCGATGAGCAAATCATTCTTCATACCAAGTCAGCTTCTCCTGTCGAAAAAGATAGAATTTCATTTGCACCAAATACAATCAGGCAAGATTATTTTGAGTCGGGCTTCAATGCGCTAACTAAGTTGCTAAGTAAGTCCGCGGTTAATGAAGTCATTGAGTTTCTTAGAGACAACCCCTATGTTCAAACGTGGGTATCAAGTGGTATGGCGGTTCATGATGAGCATAAATCGGAAGAATGTCACTTCTGTGGAAATAAGATAGATGAATCAAGGCTCACTAGTTTAAATAATCATTTTAGTAATGAATTCAAACTATTGAAGCAGGAGATTACTGAGGCAACAAAGTATTGTTGTGATCTACCTGAACTTACTTTACCTGGTGTTGAGTCATTTTTTGATGAGTTTCAGAATGAGTACAAAGAAGTAGTAGCTCCTTTGGAGGGTGTTGTAACTGAAATCAATAGCATCGTAGAGCAGTGGCGAGAATGTATCGATAAAAAATCAAATGATCCATTTGATATCTCTCAAAAGATTTCGTCTGTGACAGTGGATTTGATAGACCAATATAACAAAGTGATTCTTGATATCGCTGCTTGTGTGAAAAAACACAATGACAAATCAGGAAACTTCCAGGCTGTTACGACCACACATAAAAAAACACTTGAGCTCCATTACGCCGCTGATGAAGTTATCGATTTTGATTACAGTAAAAAAGTAGAAGATATAAAGGCCGCAAATGGTAATGTGCTGAAGCTGAGTGACGAAATTTCTGCAATTAAGAAAGAAATACAAAGACTTGAAGCAGAGTTATCGAATGAGTCAATTGCCGTAGATGCTTTCAATGCTGAGCTAGCGAAGTTTATTGGTAGGACTGAGTTAACTTTGAAGTTTGATGCAAAGCAGAAAGGTTACCGAATTTCACGTAATGGATCCGATAGGCACGCTCAAAACCTGAGTGAGGGTGAGAAAACTGCCATAGCATTTGTCTACTTCGCGACGAAACTCGAAGAGCACGATAATGATATTAAGAATACGATTGTCGTGATTGATGACCCAGTTTCTAGCTTTGACTCTAATCACTTGTTCCACTCGTACTCATTCTTGAAAAAACACTGTGAGCAGGCAAAGCAATTGTTTGTAATGACGCACAATTTTTCCTACTTCAAGTTGGTTCGTGACTGGATGCTGAAGAAAAATAAGATGCGTAAACAACCGCCAGTGATTAAAGCAAGAGCATATACGATTGAAAGTAAATCTGACGGAGTGCGTCAGTCTAAATTGGTTAATGCTGGTGGTTCATTGACTGATTATAATTCTGAGTATCACTACCTGTTCTCTAAACTTTATTATCTCAAAGAGAAACAAGAGCTTAATCTTGATGAAGTGTATTTGTGTGCGAACTTGTCAAGAAAGCTGTTGGAATCTTTCTTGTGCTTTAAGTTTCCTAAAAAGAGAAGTGATTTTAGACAGTTGGTTGATGATGGTGTTAGGAATTACCCAGCAATCAAACCTGAAGATGTTGAAAAGGCATATCGCTTCATCAATAAATATTCTCACAACCAAGAGATCGAGTTAGATGATAACGCTGATAACTTGCTTGGTGAGTCGCCTGCGATTCTCAATATCATATTAGGTATTGTTAAGACTATCGATGAGGCACATTACACTGAGATGGAAACAGTAGTTACTGCTTGATAGCATCAAAAGGGAGTCTTAACGACTCCCTAACTTATCCGTAATACCATTCTCGATAAGGCGTGTTGTCACTCTTTCGTGAAAAGGGGGAGTCAGAACCGCAATTTTTACTCTAACTAACTTCAGGTCGAACGGTACTTTCGTGTTGCAATGCCCCCAGAAACTGTGAATCTCGCTGACTCAACGCTGTCGAGTAGACGACACTTGTTACCAAGTGCCGCCCCTCTAAGAACTGTACGTGC